>NZ_AYWR01000030.1:10000-54161 GCF_000502935.1 Mesorhizobium sp. LNHC221B00
TCCGGCAAGGCCAGGTCATCGGCTACCTTGGCCAGACTGGCCTCTCCACCGGTCCACACCTCCACTACGAACTGATCGTCAATGGCACCAAGGTTGATTCTATGCGCGTCCGGCTGCCGGTCGGCAAGGTGCTGAAGGGCGACGATCTCGTCGCCTTCAAGCGCGAGCGCGAGCGCATCGACGATCTCCTGAAGCAGGAAGACGGCAATTCGCTGAAGGTCGCCAGCGCCAAGATCGAAGGCTGAGCCTTCGAATTTCAGTCCTGCCGGGTTTTGGCTTGCGGCGACGTTTTGGCTTGCCGCTGCCAGGGCAATGGCTCCCCGGAAATGGTCGTCCAGGCAATCACTGTCGAAAGCAGGCATAGCAGCGCCGTCACCAAGGAGACGGCGGCAAACGCCGCATCGCTGGCCGCGAGCCTTGCCGCATCGAGCGCCGGCGCAAGTCCGGCCGGCGCCGGTTCGCCGAAGCCGGGCACGCCCGGCGCCGCACTCCCGTCCAGCGCGTTGGCGTAGACCCAGGCGGCCAGCGACCCCATCGCCGCCACGGCGATTAGGCCGCCGATGCGCGAGACGGCATTGTTGATGCCGGAGGCAGCGCCTGTATCCTTGTCTTCCACTGCCGTCATGATCGCGGTCGACAAAGGTGAGACGACCAGCGCCATGCCAAGCCCCATCAGCGCCATCAGCGGAAATATCCCCGTCCAGAAATGATGGAAGCCAACATAGGCGAGCAAGGCAAGCCCGGCGAAGGCGACCGCCACGATCAGGCTGCCGCAGGCGATCGGGAAACGCGGTCCGATCCGGTCCGACAATTGGCCGACCGGTCCCGACAGAAGCGCGATCGATGCCGACAGCGGCAGGAAGATGAAGCCGACTTCGGCCGTGCTCAGCCGCCAGCCGGCGATCAGCAACATGGGTAGGTAGAAAAGATTGGCCGACAGCGCGAAATAGAGGAAGAAGGTCGCCACATTGGCGCCGGCGAAAGCGCCGATGCGAAACAGGCTGAGGTCGATCATCGGCTCACGCTGCCGCTGCTCGAACAGGATGAAGACGACCAGCAGCACGGCACCGGCGGCAATGCTGGGCCCAGCCATATGGCCCTCGCCGCTGGAGCTCATGGAGGTCAGTCCATAGGCGAGCGCGCCGAAAGCCAATGTCGCGAGCGCGCCGCCACCAAGATCGAGGCTGCGCTTCTCCGTCGGTGCATCGGCCGGGATCTTGACGAGCAGCAGATAGATCGAGATCAGGCCGAGCGGCAGGTTGACGGCGAAGATCGCCCGCCAGATGCCGTCGCCGAAAGCAGAAAGCACCAGACCGCCGAGCACGGGACCAAGCGCGGTGGTCAAGGCCGAGGCCGCTGCCCAGATGCCGATCGCTCGGCCGCGCTCCTTTTTCGGGTAGGCCTTGGCGATGATGGCGAGGCTGCCGGGCACCATGATCGCGGCACCAATGCCCTGGAGGGCGCGAAACGCGATCAGCACGACAGCGTTCGGCGCCAGCGCACAGGCGAGCGAGGTGGCGACGAAAAGCGCAATGCCGGCCACGAAGGCGCGGCGCAGCCCGAACCGATCGCCGGCGGCACCGCCGGCAAGGATCAGCGCCGACAGCGTCAGCGCATAGGCATTGGAAATCCACTGCGCCTCGGCGAGGCTGGCGCCGAGATCGACGCGGATCGCCGGCATGGCGATGGCCAGGATCGAGCCGTCGATGAAGCCGAGCGCCGAAGCAAGGATCGCTGCGATCAACACGTATCGCCGCTGCGATTGCGGACAGAAGGTTCCGGTGGTGACCGGGCTGGTCAGCGGGATGGCGGCTGCTTTGCTTGGTGAATGCATGGAACCCTGCTTAGACCGCCATTGTGTTTGCAACAACCGGCCAAACGCCTTGCGGTCCTTGAAACCAGCCAGTTGGCCAGGATGACGCCCTATCCGGATGCAAACGGCCGCAGTCATGCTAGGTTCCGGCGAGCAGCAGGCGGGGAGAAATCGATGAAGCGCCCACTTGAAGCATCGGCGGAGGGACGTGGCCGCATCGTCGGCATCACCGACGGCGTGTTCGCCATCGCGCTGACCCTGATCGTGCTCGAGATCAGGGTGCCGGCGCATGAGGCTGTTCATTCCGAGCGCGATCTGCTTGCCGCCATCGCGGCACTGGCGCCACGCTTCCTGACCTACGCCTTGAGTTTCCTGACGCTGACCATCTTCTGGTTCGGCCAGCAGGCGCAACATGGGCTGATCGCCAAATCCGACCGGCGGCTCGCCACGCTGAACCTCTGCTTTCTCGCCTTCATCGCCCTGCTGCCATTCTCGACCGACCTTCTGGCCGACTTCCTCGAATTCAGGACCGCGGTTCTTGTCTATTGGCTCAATCTGCTGATGCTCGGCGTCACGCTGTTCGCCAGCTGGCGCTACGCCGAGAAGAACGGCTTTGTGGCGGAAGATGTCGACGCGCAAACGAAACGCACGGTCTATCTGCGCATCGTCAAGGCACAGATTCTATGGGCGATCGGCGCCGCACTTTGCCTGGTCACCCCTCTGCTCAGCGTCGGCTTCATTCTGGTGGTGCAGCTGGTCTATGCCGCCGCGCTGCGCGGCTCATTGCTGCGCAAAGTCATCGGTTGAAGGTCCACCGACGAACTCCACGGTGACGCCTGGCGACACCAGCTTGGCAAGCTCGCGCGCGTCCCAGTTGGTCAGGCGCACGCAGCCATGGCTTTCGGTCTTGCCGATCTTCGACGGCTCCGGCGTGCCATGGATGCCGTAGGTCGGCTTGTCCAGCGCGATCCACACCGAACCAACCGGCCCGTTGGGACCTGGCGGGATGGTCAGGATCTTGTCGTTCTGGCCCTGCTTGAAATTGATGTTGGGATTGTAGGTATAGTTCGGGTCGAGCGCGATGCGCGACACCGTGTGGATACCGGTGGGCGACGGCGTGTCGGCCGAGCCGATGGTCGCGGGATAGGCTGCGACCAGCTTGCCGCCCGCATCGTAGGCGTAGACTTCCTTCTTGCCCTTGTCGGCGACGATGCGCGCGACCGGGGTCGACACCAGCTTGCCGAAGTTGGCAACCTTGATGATCGTCCCGGGGCGATTGAAGTCGAGGCCCTTGTTGATCGACTTCAGATAGTTCTCGTCCATGTGGAAGCGCTCCGCCAGCGCTTCGGGCACCGACGTGTAGCCCATGCGGTCGAGCTGCGCCTTCTGGCTGTAGTCTTCCGGGATCGAGGCGACGTAGGGGCCGGCCGCATCCTCTGGCGTGATGGTGTAGTTGGCAAAGGCATCGCCGCCCGATTGCGCAAGAGCGGCCTGGATACCGACCGCATCGGTCGACTTCAAATTGCTGCCGGTGATCTCGTTGTAGGCGGCGAGCGCCTTGTCGACGTTCGAGCCGAAGCGCCCGTCTATGACGCCGGGCGAAGCACCGCCGCGGTCGAGCAGCACCTGCAGGGCGGCGACATCCTGCCGCGCTCCCAGCGACAGCGACGGGTCGACCGCTGTGTTGCCGCCAGCATTCGGCGGCAGCGCCGCCTGATCGGTGGGCGCGTCCTGATCCTCGGGCGCTGCCGGCTGGAGAGGATCTATCGAGGCTTCATCGAGCGGCTGGCGCTTGATGGTATGCGGCTTTGCGGGCTGCGGCGCGTCGGGGTAATTGTTGTCGTAGCTGCCGTCGTCCTGTGGTGCCGGCGGATAGGCTTCCACCGAATTGTCGCCGTCATCCGCGGGCGGCGGGATGACCCGGCCTTCCTCTTCCAACTGCTTGCGGCGGAAGCGTGCCATGTCTTCAGGATCGTCGAGATAGTAGCGGTCATCGTCGGCGGGGCCGCGGCCCAGCTCGCGCAGCCGCATCTCGCGGCGCAGCGCGCGCCGGTCGAGCCGTGACTGCGGTGGCTGGATGGCGACGACCTTGCCGGTATCGGCATCGACGATGACGCGATTGCCCCTGGCGTCGTAGTAGATATCGAGATTGCCGTCCTGCGCGACAAGGATGCCGCCGGCATCGGCAGCACGGACAACCCTTGGTGCATCGTCCTGCGTCGGTGCGGCAAACGCACCGGAGGACACAAGCCCGGCGGCGAGCGCCGAAAGGGCAAAGATCGTGCGGAACATTGTAGCCAACTCTCCGGTCCGTAAATTGCCGCCGCCCGGCATTGTTCTTTAGGATGCCACATCATGCCTTCCGAAATCGAAACGATTTTCGGACCGATGCGGTAGGCGAACCCCCTCGCCAGCAAACCAGTTAACCACCTTATGGTTCCAACATGAACCGGGCATGAAGATGGCGGCTTCCGGCGTCTCTCGGAATATTCGCTAGCTTGCGCCAAGCCCCAGTTGCTTGCGCGCCTGCTTGGTCAGTTTCAGGGCGACTAGGCGATGGCTCTCGCGCAGGTAGTCCTTCAGCGCCGCATCATCCACGCTCTGGCTTGTCTGACGCTGGATCCATTTCATGCCGCGCGATGCAAGATAGGGCGCGGGCCGACAGCCAGGCTGTTCCTTGAGCACATCATAGGCGATGTCGGAGCATTTGAAGGTGACGAAGAGTTGCTTTCCGTCGTCCCAGCCGCCGATCGCGAAGACCTTGGTCGCGACCTTCCAGACATGGGCGCCGCCCCACTGGACGACATGGTTTGTGGCCGGCAGCGAGGCGCAGAAGCTGTTGTAGTCGTCCAGCGTCATCCGGGCCTCGCTGTTAATAGGAATGCCTAGAAGAAAATGCCGCGCATCCGGGACTGGATGCGCGGCATTGGATCAGGCCGCCGCCTCGGCCGCGACGATCGACGGCTTCGAGCGGAAGTTCAACCGGTCGGATCCGGCCGTCACCTTGACGGTCGAACCGTCCAGTATCTCGCCGAGCAGGATCTTCTCCGCCAGCGGATCCTGCAGGTCCTTCTGCATCACCCGCTTCAGCGGTCGCGCACCATAGGCCGGGTCGTAACCCTTGGCCGCCAGCCATTCGATCGCCTCGTGACCCAGCGCCAGCGTGATCTTGCGATCGACAAGCAGGCTTTCCAGCCGCTTCAGCTGGATTTCGACGATGCGATCCATGTCCTTGCGTCGCAACCGGTGGAACAGGATCACCTCGTCTACGCGATTGAGGAACTCCGGCCGGAACGATGCCCTGACGACGCCCATCACCTCGTCGCGTACCGCGTCGACGTCCTGGTCCTCGCCGAGATTGACGAGATATTCGGCGCCGAGGTTCGACGTCATGATGATCAGCGTGTTGCGGAAATCGACGGTGCGGCCCTGGCCATCGGTCAGGCGGCCGTCATCGAGAACCTGCAGCAAGACGTTGAAGACATCCGGATGCGCCTTCTCGATCTCGTCGAACAGCACGACCTGATAGGGCCGGCGCCGCACGGCTTCGGTCAGCGCACCGCCCTCCTCATAGCCGACATAGCCGGGAGGCGCGCCGATCAGCCGGGCGACCGAGTGCTTTTCCATGAACTCCGACATGTCGATGCGCACCATGGCGCTGTCGTCGTCGAACAAGAAGCTGGCCAGCGCCTTGGTCAGTTCGGTCTTGCCGACACCCGTCGGCCCGAGGAAGATGAACGAACCGATCGGCCGGTTCGGATCCTGCAGGCCGGCACGGGCTCGACGCACGGCTTTCGAAACAGCCTGCACCGCCTCGCCCTGGCCGACGACCCGCTTGCCGATCTCGTCTTCCATGCGCAACAGCTTGTCGCGCTCGCCCTGCAGCATCTTGTCGACCGGAATGCCGGTCCAGCGCGAGACGATATGGGCGACGTGGTCGGGGGTGACCACCTCTTCGACCATCCCCACCTTGCCGTCCTGGGCTTCGGCCTCCTTCAGCTTCTTTTCCAACTCCGGGATCTTGCCATAGGCAAGTTCGCCGGCGCGCTGGAATTCACCCTTGCGCTGGGCAATGGCCAGATCGTTGCGTGCCTCGTCGAGCTGCTTCTTCAGGTCGGCGGCGAGGCCAAGCTTCTGCTTCTCGGCCTGCCACTTGGCGGTGATCTCGGTCGATTCCTCCTCGAGGCCGACCAGCTCCTTTTCCAGGCGGGCGAGCCGGTCCCTCGAGGCATCGTCCGTCTCGACCTTCAGTGCCTCGCGCTCGATCTTGAGCTGCATGATGCGGCGATCGATCTCGTCCAGCGCCTCGGGCTTCGAATCGACCTGCATCCTGAGCCGCGACGCGGCTTCATCGACGAGATCGATCGCCTTGTCGGGCAGGAAACGGTCGGCGATGTAGCGGTTGGACAGCGTCGCCGCCGCCACCAGCGCCGAGTCCGAGATGCGCACCTTATGGTGCTGCTCGTACTTCTCCTTCAGCCCGCGCAGGATCGAGACGGTGTCCTCCACCGTAGGCTCATCGACGAAGACCGGCTGGAAGCGGCGGGCAAGGGCCGGATCCTTCTCGACATGCTTGCGATATTCATCGAGCGTGGTCGCGCCGACGCAGTGCAGTTCGCCGCGCGCCAGCGCCGGCTTCAGAAGGTTCGACGCATCCATGGCGCCGTCCGCCTTGCCGGCGCCGACCAGCGTGTGCATCTCGTCGATGAACAGGATGATGCTGCCGTTGGCCGAGGTGACTTCTGAAAGCACGGCCTTCAGCCGCTCCTCGAACTCGCCGCGGTACTTGGCGCCGGCAATCAGCGCGCCCATGTCGAGCGCCATCAGCTGCTTGTCCTTCAGCGATTCCGGCACGTCGCCATTGACGATGCGCAGCGCCAGGCCTTCGGCGATCGCGGTCTTGCCGACGCCCGGCTCGCCGATCAGCACCGGGTTGTTCTTGGTGCGGCGCGACAGCACCTGGATGGTGCGGCGGATCTCGTCGTCACGACCAATCACGGGGTCCAGCTTGCCGGCGCGGGCATCCGCCGTCAGGTCGCGCGCGTATTTCTTCAGCGCGTCATAGCCCTGTTCGGCACTCGCCGAATCGGCGGTGCGGCCCTTGCGGACATCGTTGATGACCTGGTTCAGCGCCTGCGCGGTGACGCCGGCCTTGGCCAGGATGTCGGCGGTCTTGGCCGATTTCTCCATGGTGAGCGCCTGCAGCAGCCGCTCGACGGTGACGAAGCTGTCACCGGCCTTCTTGGCCAGTTCCTCGGCGGTCGAGAACACCTTGGCCAGAGGCTGCGCCAGATAGAGCTGACCGTTGCCGCCTTCCACCTTGGGCATCGCCTCGAGCGCCGTCTCGATGCCGAGCTTGACGTCGCGGACATTGCCGCCGGCGCGCTCGATCAGCGACGCGGCCAAGCCTTCGTCGTCGTCGACGAGGACTTTCAGGATATGTTCGGGGGTGAATTGCTGGTGATTGCGTGAGAGCGCCATGGTCTGCGCGGACTGGATGAAGCCGCGCACGCGCTCGGAATATTTCTCAAGGTTCATATCTGTCTCCTTCCGTCACCGGCCCGCTTTGCGGCACCGGATCAGATTACGGTGACGGACCCGCCCATTCGAGCCGGATCCAGTTCAGCCGAGATATGGTGCATAGGCCATGCCGTCTCAAGACGCCTTGATATCGGTCAATGCATAATATTCCACGTCAGCCCAAACGAAGACGGCGGAGATTTCTCTCCGCCGTTCAACGTCTTGAAATACTGTCCGATCAGTTGTCGATATCGGTGGTGGCCGGCTCGGCATTGCCGCTGTCGGCGGGGGCCGTGGTCATCTCACCCGTATCGGCGTTGCCGCCACCGGCGTCGACCTGGTCGGCATTGGTGCGAGGACGGCGCGGACGCCGCGGGCGGCGGGCGGCACCGCTCTCGGCGGCTGCCTCATTGAGTTCGGCCTGGGCCGCCAGACCGGCGGGCGAAAAATTCTCGAACGATGGAGCTGGCTCGGCTGCCGCAACGCTCTCGACCGGCAACGTGGCTTCTTCCGCCTGGACCGGGGCCTCGTTGCGCTGCTGCTGGCCGCCTTGCTCTGCGGAAGCATAATCGCGCTGGCCATTCTGGCCATAGCCGCCATTGGGGCGGCGATCACGGTGGCGTCCGCCATTGTCGCGGCCGCCATTGTTGCGCCCGCTATTATCACGGCCGCCATCACGACTATCGCGGCCGCTTTCCCGGTTCAGTGCCACCTCGGCCGGCATGCCCTCGATCACCGGCTGCGGCCCGGCGCCATGGTTGACCACCGGAACTTGCGGTTCGGAACCAACGTTGCCGCCGTTTCCTGCCCCACTGCCGGACCCGGCATTGTCGAACTCGTCGCGATCCTCGTCGCCGTCATCATCGAAATCGTCGCGATTCTGCTGGACGTTCTGGATCGGCATCTGCGCCTGGGCGGCGGCAATGATGCGATTGTAATGTTCTGCGTGCTGGAGATAGTTCTCCGCCATGACCCGGTCGCCGGAGCTTTGCGCGTCACGTGCTAGGGTGGCGTATTTTTCGGCGATCTGCTGAGCCGATCCACGGATCTTTACGTCCGGACCGTTGCTCTCGTAATTGCGCGTCAGGGGATTCGGCCCCTTGCGGTTGTTGTTGTTGTTATTGTTATTGCCGCCGCCGCCGCCATTGTTGTTGCGACCGCGCATGCGCCTGTTCTGCTGTTGTGGCCTCATTCGACTCTCTTCATTTTGGAATTTTTGAAAACTCGTAACGAACGGTGGCGCTCATGCAGCCAGCCGTTCGGTTTCTTCACCGGCGTTCGCCCGCATCAATTGCGTTGGCGCCACGTGCCATCCTGTTCCGGTTACATCACTTGCCGGACGATTCCCGCACGAAGCTTGGGCGTCGTTTGCGCAAGAAGGCAGCTATTTCCAAGGAAACCGAATCGCTAAGAGCACTGCCTGCTTCGTCTCATCCGGTTAACGCGACCCTAGCCGCATTCCCCGGCATTGCCAAGCGCTTTTTTCGCACTGCGTCAAGGCTTTCCCCGTTGAAAGACAAGAACCCTGTCGTTTTCACCAAGGTCGCGGAAAGCACCGACCAGTCCATAACTCGCAGACCTGAATATATCCGTAACTTCGTCCTGCTGCGTGCGGCCGATCTCGACCGCAACCCTGCCTTCGGCTTCCAGAAACCTTGCCGCCTCGGCGGCGATGATCCTGTAGGGGTTCAGCCCATCCACGCCGCCATCAAGGGCCAGGCGCGGGTCGAAATCGCGGACTTCGTCCTGCAGATTTCCAATGTCTCGAGAAGTTATATAGGGAGGGTTTGCGGCAATTACATGGTATCGGCCCGAAACTTTTTCGAACCAGTCCGACTGCAGCGCCGTGAACCGGCCGCCGAGCCCGAGTTGCCCGGCATTGCCGGTCGCCGTCGCCAGCGCACCGGGGGCGATATCGACACCGGTGGCGGTCGCGGCCGGCTCGGCGCTGAGCAGCGCCAGGGCGATGGCGCCCGTCCCCGTGCCGAGATCGAGGATGCGGCATGCGCCCTCGCGCGCCGCGATTGCCTTGACGAAGGGCAAGATCGCCTCGACCAGCGTTTCGGTATCCGGCCGCGGCTCCAGGGTTTCGGGCGACAGCGACAGGCGCAAACCGTAGAATTCCCGGTAGCCGAGGATGCGATGCACCGGTTCGCCACCGGCCCTTCGTCTCAAGGCGGCGTCGATCGCCTCGATGGCGCGCCCGTGAACCATGAGCTCCGGATCCGCAATCGCTTGGGTGCGCGTGGTACCGGAAAAATGCTCGACGATCAGCCTGGCGTCGAGCGTCGGATCATCGACAGCGGCGGCCACGAGCCGAGCCCGCGCTTCCCGCAGCAGCGGCCCCAGCGCCTCTGGCAGGCTGTCAGCCATCAAGGCCGATATCGGCGAGCAGCTTCGACTGGTGATCGGCGATCAGCGCGTCGATGACTTCGTCGAGCTCGCCCATCATCACCCGGTCGAGCTTGTAGAGCGTCAGGTTGATGCGATGGTCGGTGACGCGGCCTTGCGGGAAATTGTAGGTGCGGATGCGCTCCGAACGGTCGCCGGAGCCGACCTGCGACTTGCGCGCCTCCGAGCGTTCCTCGTCCGCCTTGCTGCGCTCCATGTCGTAGAGCCGGGCGCGCAGGATCTGCATGGCCTTCGCCCGGTTCTGATGCTGCGACTTTTCCGCCTGCACCACCATGATGCCGGTCGGCAAATGGGTGATGCGGACCGCCGAATCGGTGGTGTTGACGTGCTGGCCGCCCGAGCCGGAGGCCCGCATCGTGTCGATGCGGATATCTTCGGCGCGAATGTCGATATCGACCTCTTCCGCTTCCGGCAGCACTGCTACGGTGGCGGCGGAGGTGTGGATGCGGCCGCTGGCTTCGGTCGCCGGCACGCGCTGCACGCGATGCACGCCGGATTCGAATTTCAGATGGGCAAAGACGCCTCTGCCGGAAATGGTGGCGATGATTTCCTTGAAGCCGCCGGCATCGCCGTCGCTGGCCGACACCGTCTCGAAGCGCCAGCCATGTTCGGCGGCATAGCGCTCATACATGCGAAACAGATCGCCGGCGAAGAGCGCGGCCTCGTCGCCGCCGGTGCCGGCGCGAATTTCGAGGATGGCGTTCTTGTCGTCGGCGGCATCCCTGGGCAGCAGCAGGAGTTGGATATCCTTCTGCAGCGCCTCGATGCGCTCCTCGACACCAGGCAGATCCGCCTCGGCCAGTGCCCGCATCTCGGCATCGGTGCCATTGTCGGCGAGCATCGCCTCGAGATCGGCCTGCTCATGCTCGGCCGAGCGCAGCGCCCGAACCTTGGCCACCATCTCCTGCAGCTCTGCATATTCGGATGCCATCTTCACATAGGCGTCCGGCGCCGGTCCGGCCGACATCTGCGCCTCGAGCATCTCGAAACGCTTGACGACTTGATCCATACGATCGCGTGGCAGGTTGACCATGATGAGGCAGCTACAATGGGATCGAGCGGTCGTCGGCAAAGGCCTGCAGCAGCGCCCGCATGGGCAACCCCTGCGCCGGCGCCATCAGATTGTCGTCGAAGAACGCCTTCAATTCTTCCAGCGGCAGCTCCGTCAGCATCGCCTTGACCGGGCCGATCGAAGCCGGCGACATGGAGATCGAGCGGAAACCGATGCCGATGAGTGCCATCGCCGAAATGGGTTTTCCGGCGAGTTCGCCGCACAGGGTGACCGGCGTGTGGTTGCGGGCACCGGCGTCGGCGATCTGCTTGAGCACGCGCAGGAACGGCGCCGACAGCGTGTCGAAGCGGTTGGCCAGCTGCGTGTTGCCGCGGTCGACCGCCATGACGAACTGGAAGAGGTCGTTCGATCCGACCGAGACGAAGTCGACGGCCTTCATCAATTCGTCGAGTTGGAACAGCAGCGAGGGCACTTCCAGCATGGCGCCGAGCTTGAGGCTGGTCGGCAGATGATGGGCGAAGCGCGACAGATGCCGCACCTCGCGGTCGATGATCTCGCGCGCCTGGGCAATCTCGCCGAGCTCGGTCACCATCGGCAGCATCAGCTTGAGCTCGCGCCCGCCGCTGGCCTTCAGCAGGGCGCGGATCTGGGTGCGCAACAGTCCGGGACGGTCGAGCGTCAGGCGGATTGCTCGCCAGCCGAGCGCCGGGTTCTCTTCCTGGATGGCGCCCTTGAAATAAGGCAGCACCTTGTCGCCGCCGATATCGATGGTGCGGAAGGTGACAGGCTTGCCGCGTGCCGCCTCGAGCACGTCGCGGTAGAGTTTCTCCTGGGCCTCGGCGCGGGGAAAGGTCGAGGCGACCATGAATTGCAATTCGGTGCGGAACAGGCCGATGCCGGCCGCGCCGGCTTCGGCCAGTTGCGGCAGGTCGACCGCCAGCCCGGCATTCATCAAGAGATCGACCTGGACACCGTCCTTGGTCGTCGACGGCTTCTTGCGCAGCTCGCGATAGACCTCTTGCCGGCGTGCCCTGAAACGCACCTTTTCGGCATAGGCGGCTTCGAGATCGGACTGCGGCCGCAGATGGATCGCGCCTTCCTCGCCGTCGACGATGATGGCATCGCCGTTTTCCGCCATGGAGACGGCGCCCTTCATCTGGCCGGCCACCGGAATGCCCATGGCGCGCGCGACGATGACGACATGACTGGTGGCCGCGCCATCCTCGAGCACCAGCCCGCGCAATTTGTCGCGGGGATAGTCGAGCAGTTCGGCCGCGCCCATCGAACGGGCGACGATGATGGCATCCTTCGGCAGCGAGGCGGCGACATCCTCCGGCCCGCGCCCCATAAGCTGGCGCAGCAGCCGGTTGGCGAGGTCGTCGAAATCGCTCATCCGCTCGCGCAGATAGGGATCGGTCATGTGCAGCATGCGCGCACGCATGTCGCTTTGCACCTTTTCGACCGCCGCCTCGGCCGTCAGGCCGTTGCGGATCGCCTCTTCCAGCCGGCGCACCCAGCCGCGGTCATTGGCGAACATGCGGTAGGCTTCCAGCACCTGGCGATGCTCGCCTTCGAAGGCGACGTCGCGGCGTTCCAGCATGTCGTCGATCGACAGCCGCAGCGATCCGAGCGAGGCTTCGAGCCGCCGGACCTCCTCCTCGCTGTCCTCGTTGAACAGATTGGTGACGACGATGCGCGGCTCATGCAGCACGACGTGGCCAAGCCCGACGCCATCGTTGAACGACAGGCCGGTGAAGCTGACCGGGCGGCGCAAATCGAGTTCGAGGCCCGGCCGGGTCAGCCGCGCCAGATCGCCGGTGGCGATCATCTCGGCGATCACCATCGCGGTGGTTTCCAGCGCCTCGACCTCGTCGTCACGGTAGTGGCGCATGGTCTTGTTCTGGACGACCAGGACGCCCAGCGTGCGCCCTGCCCGCAGCACCGGCACGCCGAGGAAGGAATTGTAGATCTCTTCCCCGGTCTCCGGCAGGTAGGCGAAGGCCGGGTGTTCCTGCGCGTTGGACAGGTTGAGGGGCCGAGCGCTTGCCGCGATCGTGCCGACCAGGCCTTGCCCCAGCCTGAGTTGCGCCAGGTGGACGGCGTTCGGGTTCAGGCCTTCGGTGGCATAGAGTTCGAGCACCGAATCGGCGCGCAGCACATAGAGCGAGCACACTTCGGCGACCATGTTGGAGGCGATGTCGCGCACGATCCGGTCGAGCCGCTCCTGCGGCTCCAGCGGCTCCTGCATGAGCTCGCGGAGCCGTTTGAGCAAAACGCGCGGGCCACTGGCCTGATCACGCATCGCGGCTTGTTCTCCAATGGGCTTGTTGCCGGCGCAGTTCGGCCGGCACTCACGCAACAACTGATTCAGTCTTGCTACTGCTTATCGAGACCGTAGACGGAATGCAAAGTACGAACCGCGAGTTCAGTGTATGGACCGTCGATCAGTATCGAAATCTTGATCTCGGAGGTCGTGATCGCGCGGATATTGATCGAACGGTCGGCCAGCGCCTTGAACGCGGTGGCGGCGACGCCGGCATGGCTTCTCATGCCGATGCCGATGACCGAAACTTTCGACATGCCGGCTTCAGACTGGACGACGTCGTAGCCGACCTCGGCTTTCAGCCGGTCGAGCACGGCAAGCGCCTTGTCGAGATCGCCCGACGGCACGGTAAAGGTCATGTCGGTGAACTTGCCGTCCTCGGAGATGTTCTGGACGATCATGTCGACATTGATGTTGGCCTCGGCCAGCGGCCCGAAGATGCCGGCGGCGACGCCTGGCCGATCGCCGACGCGGCGCAGCGAAATCTGGGCCTCGTCCTTGGCGTAGGCAATTCCGGTGACGACCTGCTGTTCCACGATCTCTTCCTCGTCGCAAATGAGCGTTCCCGGAGGATTGAGCAAATCCCCCATTCCAGGCGCATCGGGATCGTCGAAGGACGACCGCACGAAGGTACGCACCCTGTGCACCATGGCAAGCTCGACCGAACGCACCTGCAGAACCTTGGCGCCGAGCGAAGCCATTTCAAGCATTTCCTCGAACGAAATCTTGGCCAGCCGCCGCGCCTTCGGCTCGATGCGCGGATCGGTGGTGTAAACCCCGTCGACGTCGGTGTAGATGTCGCAACGGTCGGCCTTGACAGCGGCAGCGATGGCCACCGCGCTGGTGTCGGAGCCGCCACGGCCAAGCGTGGCGATGCGATTGTCGGGCCCAATGCCCTGGAATCCGGCGATCACCGCCACCTGGCCTTCGCCGAAGCGCTTGACCAGGAAGGCGCCGTCGATGTCGAGGATGCGCGCCGCGCCATGCGCGTTGTCGGTCTTGATCGGGATCTGCCAGCCCTGCCAGGAGCGCGCATGCACGCCCATGTTCTGCAAGGTGATCGCCAGCAGGCCCGCAGTGACCTGCTCGCCCGAGGCGACGACCGCGTCATATTCGCGTGCGTCATGCATCGGCGAGGCTTCGCGCGTCCATTGCACCAATTCATTGGTCTTGCCGGCCATCGCCGATACCACGACAGCCACCTCATGACCGGCGTCGACCTCGCGTTTGACGTGACGCGCCACATTGCGGATGCGGGCGATGTCGGCGACGGAGGTTCCGCCGAATTTCATCACGATACGCGCCATGGAAGCGAAATGCCTTTGACTGAAGCCGGCCAGGAGCCGAAAGCGGGAGAAAGCGCCCGGCTGACGCCGGCCGCTGAATGCGCGGCCTCCTTAGCCAAATGATGACGGTTTCGCAAGGCTGGCGGCTGATCGCCGCTTTCAAGAAGGCGGCATATTGCCTTCCAAGCTTGCGCCGCTTACCAAATATTGCCCGCGAGAAATTCCTTTTGGTTCGGCAAAATAGATGATTGCCCGTCTTCGGCGTGCCATGCGATGGCAGTCGGTACCACTCGTCACCGGCTTCGCCGTGTTGGCGATGATCGTCGGCACCCGTGCCGTGCTCGTCGAAAACCAACGAGCCAATCGCGCCGCCGCTCGCGAGACAATCGAGTATCAAGAGTTGCTGTCGGGGTTGCTTTCAATGGCGCAGGACGCCGAGAGCGGCCAGCGCGGCTATCTCTTGACCGGTGAGAAATCCTATCTCGAACCTTACCGGAAGGCCGTCGATGCCATTCCGGGACAGCTCTCCCGCATCGGCGCCATGACGGCTTCGGACGACCAAATCGTCCAGCAGATCAATCATATCAAGGACGCGCTTTCGCAAAAGCAGGCTGAACAGGCCCGGACGATTGCCCTCTATGACAAGGGCGACGCCGCCGCCGCGCTGCAACTGGTCCGCAGCGGCCAGGGCAAGGCCGCCATGGACGAAATCCGCGCCAGCATGGATACGATCCGCCGCATCAGCGCCGCCGACATCGCCGCACGCGACGAACAAACGGACCGGGTTGAAGCCTGGCTGCGCATCGGCTCGCTAGCGGCCCTTCTGGCGATCTTCCTCCTCGGCGTCTACACCATCCGCGAATCCCGCCGCCGCTTCCGCGACGTTGTCATCGGCCAGGAAGAGCTGATGCGCAAGAACATCGAACTCGGCAACGAAATCCAGACACGTGAAAAGGCCGAGTCCCAGATACGCCAGATGCAGAAGATGGAGGCCGTCGGGCAACTGACCGGCGGCATCGCCCACGATTTCAACAACATGCTGGCGGTGATCATCAGCGCCATGAACCTTGCCCAGCGCAAGCTGAAGCGCGGCGAGCACGACTTGGAAAAGCTCATCGAGGCCGCGACCGACGCGGCCAGCCGCGCCGCCAAGCTGACCTCGCGTCTGCTTGCCTTCTCGCGCCAGCAGCCGCTCGCGCCGCAGGTCGTCGACACCAACCGCCTGGTGACCGGCATGTCCGACCTTTTGCGTCGTGCCCTGGGTGAAGGCATCCGCATCGAAACGGTGCTGGCGGGCGGCCTGTGGAAAACCCACGCCGACCCAAGCCAGATCGAAAACGCGATCCTCAACCTGGCCGTCAATGCCCGTGACGCGATGAGCGAAGATGGCAAGCTGACCATCGAGACCGCCAACAGCCATCTCGACGACGGTTACGCCGCCACCCATGCCGACGTGATCCCCGGCCAATATGTGATGATCGCCGTCAGCGATACCGGCGAGGGCATGTCGGCGGATGTGATGGCGAGGGCATTCGAGCCTTTTTTCACGACCAAGCCGGTCAACAAGGGCACGGGACTTGGGCTGAGCCAGGTGTTCGGCTTCGTCAAGCAATCGGGGGGCCACGTCAAGATCTACTCCGAACGGGACCAGGGCACGACGGTCAGGATCTACCTGCCGCGCTTTTTCGGACCGGAGGAGCCGGCAATACCGGCCGAGCGCGGCGACAGCACCGCCAAGGTCACCGAGACGATCCTCGTGGTCGAGGACGATGCCCAAGTGCGGGCGGCCACGACGGACGCCATGCGCGAACTCGGCTATGAGGTCATCCACGTTGGAAGCGGTCAGGAGGCGCTTGAGAAGCTGGCCGCCACACCTGGCATTGCCCTTCTCTTCACCGACATCGTCATGCCGGTGATGAACGGCCGCAAGCTCGCCGAAGAGGCGGTGGCGCGCCAACCCGGCCTGAAAGTCATCTTCACCACTGGTTTCACCAGGAATGCCGTCGTCCACAACGGCGTGCTCGACCATGACGTGCACTTCTTGGCCAAGCCGTTCACCATCGAGCAACTGGCCGCGAAGCTGCGCGAGGTGCTGGACACGAAATAATGCATGTTGGCCGCCAGAACTCCGCTTCAGCCCGACGCGGCCACGCCTGTCCATAAGCCGGGATAGTCGACGACGAAGCCGTGCGGCGAAACGTCGAGGATCTCCTCGTAACCGAACATCGGCGCCGCGTAGGCATAGCGGGTCTTGTCAAGGCGACGATAGCTCTGTTCGAGGCGTACCAGTTCCAGCGCAGGGAAGGTCAGGTAGGCAGCCGGAGCGGGCGTCGCCTCGCCGATGCCGAGAGCGAACCGGCGGATCGCCACCAGGTTCGACGCCGGCGTGAAGCCGAGATCGATGTCGACGAGGCCGGTAGCGGCGTGCTGCGGTTCGCCGTTCAGCATCCACCGACCGTCGGAATCGCGTTCGATCTCATAGTGCAGGCTCCGCAAGCCGAGAACGCCCTCGACCCGTGCTGAACGCGTGCGCCAGCCGGCATCGCAAATCACCTCATAGGCAAGGCAGCATGGCGTGCCGTCCTGGACGAAGATGGCCTGTCCCTTGAGACTGAACCCGTCGTCGGTTTGCGAAAGCAGGCAAGCGTCGTGTCCTTCCACATCCAGCCGGCGCCAAAGGATCGAAGCCATCTTCCGTGTCATCGTCGTCTCCTCTATTCAAAGCCTATCCTCTCTTCGCCCGCCAGGGCCGATCGTGTTTCGCCCAACGCCCGGCAGGTGACATGTCCTGACAAGACGGGGCCTGACAAGGCAGGGCCTGATAGGGCGGGTCCTGACAGGGCGGGTTGCTCTGCCAGTGGAGGAAAAATGCTGCCTTGACATTCGCGGCCTCACGCCCGACTTCCTAGCGCATGACCCCGAAATCGATCTCGATTTCGGGGTCATGCGCAGATTCAAAGTGCTACAGCGTCCTTTGCGCGTCCAAGGACATGCGGCGCTTCAGTGCCGAGGAGACCAACCTATGCCCGAGCCCCGACGATCGACGATCGATGCCGGAGAGGTGGAACGCTTTTCCGCCCTTGCCGCGGAGTGGTGGAACCCGAACGGCAAGTTTCGTCCGTTGCACAAATTCAATCCGGTCCGGCTTTCCTACATCCGCGACCAGATAGCGGTGCGCTTCGGCCGTGACCCGCGCGCGGCGCGGCCTTTCGAAGGCCTGCGCATTCTCGACATCGGGTGCGGCGGCGGCCTCCTGTGCGAGCCGATGGCCCGGCTTGGCGCCGAGGTGGTGGGCGCCGACGCTTCGGCGACCAACATCGAAGTGGCGAAGTTGCACGCGGCCGACGGCAATGTGAGCGTCGATTATCGAGCCACGACCGCCGAGGACCTTGCCGACGCCGGCGAGACATTCGACGTCATCCTCAACATGGAAGTGGTCGAGCATGTCGCCGACATCGACCTGTTCGTCGCCAAATGCGGGCAGATGGTCCGCCCCGGCGGCATCATGTTCGTGGCCACCATCAACCGCACGCTGAAGGCGCTGGGTCTCGCCATCATCGGCGCCGAATATGTATTACGCTGGCTGCCGCGCGGCACCCACCAATTCGGCAAGCTGGTGCGCCCGGAAGAGCTGGAAAAGGCACTCGGCGGCGCCGGCCTGACCGTCATCGATCGCACCGGCGTCACCTACAATCCGCTTGCCGACCGTTGGTCGCGGTCGAAGGACATGGACGTCAACTACATGGTGCTGGCCGAAAAGGCATCGGTCTGACGACCACACTCCCTGGAGAAATGACCGGCATCCAAGGCCGGAGCCCGGCGGCGGAGGTGCCGACTAGATCCAGAATAGCTACGCCTTCTGGCTTTGCGCCCTGGTGGTGATGACGACGCCGATGGTGATGATGACCGCACCGGCCCAGGTCAGCAGCCGATAGTGCTCGCCAAGAAAAATCGTGCCGGCAAACAGCCCGACGGCGGCCGCCACATAGCCGATCTGGCTGAGATAGACCGGGCCGCCGACCGCCTGCAGCCGGAAGAAGAAGGCGAACATCGCCGCGGCCGACGCAACCTGCCCGACGACGACAAGCGGCACGCCGCCGAGCGGTACGAAAGCCCTGACGCCGAACAACGCAAGTATGCCGGCGAGCAGCAGCGTCGCCGCTGCCAGATGGCTGCCGACGGCCAGTTCGATCGGCCCGGTATCCTGCGGCCAGTCGACGGTGCGGTAGATGTTGCCAGCGGCAAGGCTGACCGGGATCAGCAGGCCCATCACCACCCAGAACAGATCGGCGGGCTGGCCGGCCTCGCCGCGTGTCACCGCCACCATGACGGCGCCGACGAAGCCGACGGCGATGCCGATGATGCCGAGAAGGTTGGGGCGCCGGACGCGCAGCAGGATCGAGAACACCAGCGTGATGACGGGCGACAGCGTGAACATGATGCCGGTGTAGCCGGCCCCCAGATGCGGTATGGCCGAGAACATCAAGAGATTGGGGACGGCGTAGGATACCGCCGCGGTGACGAAGAAATAGCGCAGTTTGTGGGCGCTGAGCCGGATGCGCTGGCCGCGTGCCAAGAGCACGCACAGCAGCACGCCGCCGGCCCCGAACGAGATGACGAAGGCCCAGACCATGGCCGGCACCCCAGCCGCCGTTGCAAGCTTGCCGAAAGGCAGCGTCAGGCCGAGCAAGCCACCGGTGACGATGAGCAGACCAAGCGCCGAATCCCAGAGAATCTTCTTTTGATCGAGCCCTGTCGTGCGGCCCTTGGCCAGCATTGCATCTTGCGGTAAGATAATGCAAAGATTCTTAACGTCAAGATATATAGCGGTGAGACAGTGGACAGGGCAGCGCGAGCGATCGAGCA
Source organism: Mesorhizobium sp. LNHC221B00 (assembly GCF_000502935.1). Classification (NCBI taxonomy): domain Bacteria; kingdom Pseudomonadati; phylum Pseudomonadota; class Alphaproteobacteria; order Hyphomicrobiales; family Phyllobacteriaceae; genus Mesorhizobium; species Mesorhizobium sp. LNHC221B00. The sequence goes on from NZ_AYWR01000030.1 coordinate 29,233, forward strand.
GTGGAAACGGGAGCGGCCGGACCTGGATGTCTCGCCGATGGGCGTACTCGGACGGCTCAACGAGGCATCGTCCCTGATCGCCCGCGATCGCCTCGCGCCACTGTTTGCCCGTTACGGCTTGCAGTCCGGGGAGTTCGATGTGCTGGCGACGCTGCGCCGCTCCGGATCGCCCTACGCGCTGACCCCGACCGCACTCTACGAAGCGACGATGGTGACCTCAGGGGCCATGACCAACCGGCTCGACCGGCTCGAGACATCCGGATTGATCTCGCGCGGACCGCACCCCAATGACCGGCGTGGCATTGTGGTGCGGCTGACCGAAAAAGGCCTTGCGCTCATCGACGAGGCTGTCACCGCGCACGTCGCCAACGAACACGAGATCCTCGCGGGCCTGACACAGGCCGAACGGGAAACGCTGTCGCGCCTGCTTGGGAAATTGATCGGCAGTATGGGCTAACCGCTCAGTTGCGGTCGTCCGGGAACACCGGGATCGGCATGAAGTCGACGCCGTCCTCGGCGAGGCTCTTGGCCTCGTCCAGCGTCGCCTCGCCATAGATGCCGCGCGGATCGGTTTCGCCGAAGTGGATTTTTCGGGCTTCCTCGGCGAACTTGTCGCCGACATAGTCGGCATTCTCGCGCACCTTCTCGGCCATCGCCTTCAATTGCGCCAGGGCCTGCTTCTGCGCCTCGCCCATGGCGAGCGCTATGGTTTCCTGCTTGCGTGCGGTGGAAACGGCGGGCGCCATCAGCGCCTTCTGCACCTTGTGCGAGCCGCAGCTCGGGCAATCGACAAAGCCGCGCTTCTTCTGGGTGTCGAAATCGTCATTGCTGCGAAACCAGCCCTCGAACTCGTGCTCGTTTTCGCAGATCAGGGAAAAACGGATCAAGAAGCAGCACCCCTGAGAAGCGGCGCCTCCGCTGAACCGGCATTGACGGTGAAATCCCGCGCATTTTTCAGGTTGGGGATCTTCTTGCGCGCAGCAGCCGACTGCGCCGGGTCGATCTCGGCGACGATCACACCGGGCTCGTCATGCGCGGCCTCGGCGACAATGCGGCCCCACGGATCGACGATCAGCGAATGGCCAAAAGTCTCGCGTCCATCCTCATGCAGGCCGCCTTGCGCTGCGGCAACGACATAGGCGCCATTCTCGATGGCGCGAGCCCTCAGCAGCACATGCCAGTGGGCCTCGCCCGTCTGGCGGGTGAAGGCGGCGGGTACGGTCAAAACATCCGCGCCGGACATGGCCTCGGCTCGGAACAGTTGCGGGAAACGCAGATCATAGCAGACCGCGAAGCCAAGCCTTGCGCCCGCGATCTCGGTCACGACGGCCTCGGTGCCCGGTTCGTAAGCGGCGGATTCGCGCCAGCTCTCGCCATTGTCGAGATCGACGTCGAACATGTGGATCTTGTCGTAGGTGGCGAGCGTGGCGCCATCGGGTCCGAACAGCAGCGCCCGGTTGGCGAGCTTGCCGTCGGCACGCAGGATCGCGGTCGAGCCGATATGCAGGAAGACGCCGAGTTCGCGCGCCAGCCTGCGAGCGGTCGCGACAACGATGTCGTTGTCTTCGGAGGTGAAGGAAGCGGCACGCGCTTCCTTGTCGCGGATCAGCGCTCCGGTCATTTCCGGTGTCTGGATGTAGGTCGCGCCTTGCGCCGCGGCCTCGCGCACCAGCCGTTCGACATCGACCGCATTGCGCTCGGGGCTCTCGCCTGAACGCATCTGGACCGCAGCAGCCTTGAAAACACCCATCGTCACACCCTCAAATCGTCGCGCCGTTGGCGAGCAGCCTGTCCAGCCGGCCTTCGGCCTCCAGTTCATGGAGTTCGTCGCAGCCACCGACATGCATATCGCCGATGAAAATCTGCGGAAAGGTCGTGCGCCCGTGAGCACGCGAAATCATCTCTTGCCGCAGTTCCGGCGAAAACGAGGCATCATGCTCGGTATAGGCGACACCCTTGCGCTCCAGCAGCCGCTTGGCTGCCGTGCAGTAGCCGCACATCATGCGCGTATAGATCGTGACATCGGCCATGACGAATTCCGTAGTCTCTTCCAAGCTCATACGTCCATTGCCGACTTATATAGTCGCGGACTCGTCCGCCCGAAAGTCCCCCGGCAACACACGGGCAAAGGTCAGCACGTCGACTGCGGCAGCACCTCCCTTTTTCAGCGCCTTGGTAGCGGAACGCACGGTGGCGCCGGTGGTGTAGACATCGTCGACCAGAAGCACCCTGCGGCCGGCAATCTCGATCTCGGCTTCCGCCGGCACCCGGAAAGCGGCGCGCACATTGTCCTCGCGTTCCTGCCGCTCCAGCCCGACCTGCTGCCGGGTGAGCTTGACGCGCCGCATCGCCGAGGGTGCGAAAGACAGGCCGCTGAGTTCGCAGACCGCGCGCGCCAGTTCCGCCGACTGGTTGAACCGCCGCCTGAAGAAACGCCGCCAATGCAGCGGCACCGGCACCACCACATCGGCCTCGGCGATGAGGTCGGCGCCGGCGCGCACCATCCAGCGCGCCATCCATGGCGCAAGATCCGTACGATCCTGGTATTTCAGCCCCTGCACCATCTGGCGGGCAACGCCGGAATAGGCAACGGCCGCCCGCGCCCGGTCGAAGGGCGGCGGATCGGCAATCGCCTCGGCCGACAGAAAGCCTTCGCCCATGTTGTGCGTGAACGGCGTGCCCATCACCGGGCACCAGGGCCGCTCCAGGAGCCGCAGCTTCGGCCAGCAGGCGCCGCACAGCACGCCGGGCTGCGAGACGTGCCGGCGGCAGCCGGCGCAAACCGGCGGAAACAGGATGCGCGCCGGCCAGCCGAGGGCCGAGCGGGCCAGGCTTCCGATCTCGACGGACTTGATCTTGGACCTCGGATCGGCCACGTGGTTGGTTCTCCGTACCGGCTATACCAGGTATATCAGGGCGCGGACAAACAAGGATCCGCCCGTTGCAGCCGATAATGGATACCTCTCTGTGGCTGGCGCACAAGCGGCGCGCGCTTGACGCTCCGGTCGACGGTGCCGATTTCCTCATGAACCGCACTGCCGAGGATCTTGCCGACCGGCTGGGTGCCGTCGAACGCAGGTTCGGCAAGGCCGCGGTGCTGTTTTGCCAGACACAGGCCGCGGCCAACGTCCTCGCCGCGAGCGGCAAGGTGACGGAGATCGTCCGCGTCGAGACGGACGCGGCTTTCCTGGACGGTGCCGCAGGCATGATCGCACCGCTGGAAACCGTGCCGTTCGAGCCGGAAAGCCTCGATCTGGCGGTGTCGCTTCTGTCGCTGCAGGCGATGAACGACATTCCAGGCATGCTGATCCAGATCCGCCGCGCGCTGCGGCCGGACGGACTTTTCCTCGGCGCCTTCGCGGGCGCCGGCACGCTCGGTGAATTGCGCGAAAGCCTGCTTGCGGCCGAGACCGAGCTTTACGGCGGCGCCAGCCCGCGCGTCATCCCGTTCACCGACGTGCGCGATGCCGGTGCGCTTTTGCAGCGGGCCGGTCTCGCCCTGCCGGTCGCCGATGTCGAAACCGTGACGGTGCGCTATGCCAACCTGTTTGCCCTGATGGCCGATTTGCGCGCCATGGGCGAAACCAGCGCGCTTGCCGACCGCAGCCGGCGGCCGGGTTCACGCAAGCTGTTCGCGCGTGCCGCCGAACTCTACGCCGAGCGGTTTTCCGACCCTGATGGCCGGATAAGGGCGAGTTTCTCGATCGTCTGGATGTCCGGCTGGGCGCCCGATGCGTCGCAGCAAAAACCGCTGAAGCCTGGTTCGGCAAAGGTCTCGCTGAAGACTGTGCTGGAAGGGCCTGAAAAGCATTGAACTGTCCGCGACGCGGACAAGCCAGGATCAATGCGCGCCAAGATCAAAGCGCGCCAGGGTCAATGCGCGCCAGGATCAATGCGCAAAAGCGTTGGCAAGCCTGCTGCCATTGTCGCTGAACAGCCAGGTGATCGAGTTGAAGACTTGGCCGATGCCGCCAATGATGGTCAGCGACAGCACGCAGACAATCAAGGCGTATTCGACGGCGGTGGCGCCGGTCTCATCCGTCAGAAAACGCAGCAGCACTGTTTTCATCGCCTCGATCCCTCTTGCCGGAACCCTACCGCCGATCTGTTAAGAAAGGTTAACGGCAAAGGCTTAACGGGCGGTGAAATCACCGCCCTCTGGAAAATCTCTTAACCATATCAGCAGTCGCCGCTGCTCCTGCCGTCGGACCGAATGATGCAGACTGAACCTGGCTGAGCCTGCAGCACGCTGCGACGCACCGTATAGATGCTGCGATGACTGACCGAACCCGTGGCCGTCATGTCGAGACCACCGGAAAAATCGTCACGAACCGATTGCGAGCGCGTCCGGCTGTCGAGGAAAGGTGTCGCAATCAGCGCCAGTGCCACCGCGGCCGAGCCGAACAGCAGGGTGATGCGCAGCACCCCCATGCCGGCATCGGCGACACGAAAGCTGCGGTCGGACCGGATCGAGTCCCAATCCCTGTCTAGGCTCATGCTGTCGCTCCCCAGCGAATCGGCGGCACGGCCGCGACAACACGGCCACGCATCAATTTTTCATGATGAGATAAATCTTCCATTAACGCCGGCTGATATGGCCCGATACCGTGGATCTGGCTCGGCCACCGGGGGCATGTGGCCTTGCCCTGCTCACAGAAGATCGATGAGGAACGGGATCAGCGGAGCATCGGCCGGAGGCATCGGATAGTCGCGCATCTGCTTGGGCCGCACCCATTTCAGCGCCTGCCCTTCCCTGGGCTGGGCAATGCCGCGGAAACGGCGGCAGATGAACAGCGGCATCAGAAGATGGAAGTCGTCATAGGAATGGCTGGCGAAGGTGAGTGGCGCCAGGCATGGGATCTCGGTCTCGATGCCGATCTCCTCCTGCAGTTCGCGGATGAGGCATTGTTCCGGCGTCTCGCCGGGCTCGACCTTGCCGCCGGGGAATTCCCACAGGCCGGCAAGCTGCTTGCCTGGCGGTCGCTGCGCCAAGAGCACGCGGCCGTCGGCATCGACCAGCGCGCAGGCCGCGACCAGCAGCAGGCGCTTGCCCGTACTTGCTAGATCATTCATGTATTCACCAGCTCATTCATGCCCGACGTCACTCATGCCCGGGCGGCCGGCGGTAGTGGTAGCGATAGACTTCCTCGAAGCCGAGCGAATGGTAGAGCGCCAGCGCCGGCACGTTGCCGGCCTCGACCTGCAGCCAGGCCTCCCGCGCGCCGCGCAGCCGTGCCCATTTCAGCGCCGACAGGATCAGGTTGCGGCCATGGCCCTTGTTGCGCGCCGACCTGTCGGTCGCCACCTCGAACAGCCCGGCAAGATCGCCGTCATGCACGCAGATCAGCGTCGCCAGCGGTTCCGCCCCGTCTTCGAGCGCGAACAGCCCGGCTTCGGGTTGGATCGCGCCGATGATCTCCGACAGGCCCGGCCGCAAGGAAACATCCGAGCCGCTGACCTTGAGCGAGGCGCCTATGAAGCGGCTGATGTCCTTGAGCGGTATCTGGTCCATGGCGGTGTCGAGTTGCGCGGCCGCCAGCGGCAGCCGCATGACCAGGGATTCGTCGAACCGGTTCCAGCCCTCCTTGTCGAGATGACTGGCCAGATCAGGCCCAGACAGCGGCGACATGCGGAATGTCAGCGGCCGGCCATAGGCGTCGAAACGGCGGCTGGCGCGGCCGATACGGTCGGCCATGTGCTGCGTGTCGCCGGGATCGAGCGGATTGACCGAATTCAGGCGCTTGGCCGGATGGCCGGCGGTCAGCCGCACCACCCAGGTACCGTCATAATGGACCGCGGCCGCCGGCCAGGCGCGAAAGCCAGCCGCCTCGTAGCGGCGCACGGTTGCGAGCATGCTTGCCGGATGGCGCGAAACCAAGGCGATCAGCTCCTGTAGTCGCCGTTGATGGCGACATATTCCTTGGTGAGATCGCACGTCCACACCGTCGCCTTGCCGCGGCCGATGCCGATATCGGCGCGGATGCGGATGTCGTCGCGCTTCATGTAGGCCGAAGTCTTCTCTTCCGAATAGGCCGCATCGCGTTCGCCCTCATGCGCCAGCCGGTTGTCGCCGAACCAGATCGACAGCCTGTCGCGATCGGCTGGCTCGCCGGCCTTGCCGACGGCCATGACGACGCGGCCCCAATTGGCGTCCTCGCCGGCAACCGCCGTCTTGACCAGCGGCGAATTGGCGATCGACAGCGCGATGCGCTTGGCCGAGCGCGCCGATTTCGCGCCGGTGACGGTGACTTCGACCTGCTTGCGGGCGCCCTCGCCGTCACGCACCACTTGCAGCGCCAGCGACTTCAGCACCTTGCCGAGCGCCCGGCGGAACGCGCCGAGACGGGCATCCCTGGGATCGGTAATTTCAGGCGCGCCGCGTTGGGCGGCCTTGCCGGTGGCAAAGATCAGCAGCGTGTCGCTGGTCGAGGTGTCGCTGTCGACGGTGACCGCGTTGAAGGTCTTGGCGGTGCCGCGCGACAAAAGATCCTGCAGTACCGGAGCCGCGATCGGCGCATCGGTGGCGACGAAGGACAGCATCGTCGCCATGTCCGGCGCGATCATGCCGGCGCCCTTGGAAATGCCGTTGATGATGACATCGGTGTCACCGAGCTTGACGGTCTGCGTGGCCACTTTCGGATAGGTGTCCGTGGTCATGATGGCCTTGGCCGCCTCGGTCCACAGATCCGGCTTGCCGTCGCTGACAAGGCCGGCCAGCAGATGGCTGAATTTCGTGGTGTCGAGCGGTTCGCCGATGACACCGGTCGACGCCAGAAAAACCTCTCCCGCCGTGCAGCCGGCCGCCTTGGCCGCCGCCTCGCCTGTCAGCGCGGTGGACTCGCGGCCCTTCTTGCCGGTGAAGGCATTGGCGTTGCCGGAATTGACGACCAGCACCCGGGCCTTGCCGGCGCCGAGGTTCTGCCGGCAGAAATCGACCGGCGCCGAGGGGCATTTCGACTTCGTGAAAACGCCGGCGACCGTGGTGCCCGCGTCGAAGACCATGGCCAGGAGGTCGGTGCGGTTCTTGTACTTTATCCCCGCTTCGGCGGTGGCGATGCGCACCCCTTCGACAACAGGCATCTTGGGGTATTTCTTCGGCGCGAGCGGCGAAATCGTCGTGGACATGGGGACCTCGGGCGGGAAAATCGCAAGGGGAAGGCCGGTTTGCCCGATACGAAGCCGGTGCGCAAGGGCGTTTTCGCCGCGCCTGCCGGGCGTGAAACCACCGCGGATCAAGCTTGCGTTTCAAATCTGTTGGCATCGCCGGGGGCTGTGGCGCTATCATCGCTTCCCATGGGCAGGCTTACGATCCTCGCGTGGGCGTTTCTGGGACTTTTGCTGCTGGGCGCCGACGCCGAGCCGCAACTGCGCGTCGCGCTCGTCATCGGCAACGGCACCTATGCCGAAGCCGGCACGCTCGCCAATCCGGTGAACGACGCGCTCGACATCGCCGATAAGCTGCGCTCGATCGGCTTCGAGGTCATCGAAGGCAACGATCTCGGCAAGCGCGAGCTCGAACGCAAGATCGGCGAGTTCTCGGATGCCCTGCAGGGCGCGGGCGCCGGGCTTTTCTACTATGCTGGCCATGGTCTGCAGGTCGAGGGGCGCAATTATGTCGTGCCGGTCGACGCCAGGCTCGACATGCCGGTGAAGCTCCAGCTTGAGGCCGTGCCGATCGACGAAGTCCTCGACATCATGGAACAGCAGACCAAGGTCAGCCTGGTGTTTCTCGATGCCTGCCGCAACAATCCGTTTGCCCGCAGCTTGAGCCGTACCGCCACAACCCGCTCGGCGACCGCTCTGGCGGGGCTGGCACAATTCGATTCGACGCGCGGCTCCTTCATCGCCTTCTCGACCGCGCCGGGTGCGGTCGCCATGGACGGCACCGGGCGCAACTCGCCTTTCGCCGCCGCCTTGCTGCGGCACATCGCCGAGCCCGGCCAGAGCATCAACGACATGATGATCGCGGTGCGCCGCGACGTGGTCTCGCAAACGCGCGAGGCCCAGCGGCCATGGGAACAGGGTTCGCTGCTCGAACGCTTCGAGTTCGTGCCGGGCGGCGAGCCTGTGCTGTCGCCCAAAGTGGCGGCGGCACCCGCGCCGGCTCCGCAGGTCGCTGCACTCGAGCGCTCCGTGGGCGACGACAAAGCCTCGATCGAAAGATTCCTGCGCCAGGATTATCTGGCGCCGGACACCAGGGCGATGGCCGACACCGTCCAGCGGCTCTACGGTTCGTCCGCCTCCATTTTCGGCGCACGCTACGACGCCGCCGCCATCCTCAAGATGAAGGCCGACTGGTTTGCGCAATGGACTTCGTGGTCGCTTGGCCTGGAATCCGGCAGCCTGGAGATCACGCCGCATGGGGAGGATCGCGCCGATGCCGCTTTCGCCATGCGCTACGACTATGTGCCGAAGGACAAGTCGGCGGCACGGCTGACCGGCAAGGCGCGCGTCACGCTCGGGCTGGTCAAGGCCGAGGACGGGTGGCGCATCGAGTCGGAAACCTCGCAAGCGATGCAATGAACGGCGGGACGACCGCGCTGCGGCTTCCCCTGATTCGAAGAAAACGGCCCGTTTCGTTTCATCGCGCGCTCACCTATGATTGCCGGCGAAACTGTTGGCGAGGACGACGGGAATGGCCGAGGACGCGGATCCGGCACGCAAATCGATTGGCGCCAGGCGCAATCCCGACAGCGCCGAAGCCATTCTGGAAGCCGCCGAAGCCGTGCTGGTCGAGGCCGGCTACGCAGGCTTCTCGATCGAAGCAGTGGCGCGCCGCGCCCGTGCCGGCAAGCCGACCATCTACCGCTGGTGGCCGAGCAAGGCGGCATTGCTGCTCGAAGTCTACCAGCGCCAGAAACGCGTCGAGGTGCCCGATACCGGACAACTGGAGGAGGATCTCGTCGGCTTCCTGGAGAACCTCTTCGCCCATTGGCGCGAGACATCGTCGGGGAGCGTGTTCAGGTCGCTGATCGCCGAGGCGCAGACGGACGAAACCGCGGCGACAGCCCTTGCCGGCTATGCCGGCGGACGCCGCGCCCATACCGGGCAGATCATCGAGCGCGCCAAGGCCAGGGGCGAGGTCGCCAACGATATCGATCCGGCCGTGGTCGCCGACCTCGTCGCTTCCTACGCCTGGCGGCATCTCCTGACCAACCGGCTAGATGAGCCCGAGGCGACGATACGCAAGGTGGTCCACTATCTCCTGCAAGGCATAGCGGCATCAGGCAGATAGCGGCGGCTAACAAAAAAGGGCGCGGCAACCCTTGGCTGCCGCGCCCTTTTTGAAAACGTCGTTCAGGCTTACTTGCCGGCTTCCATCGTATCGACGGCCTGCTTCAGCTTGGCATCGGGGATCTCGACCTTGGCTCCGGCGCGCAGTGACTTGACCAGGGCAAAATACTTGTCCCGGATGACCGCCTGCTTGGCCTGGTCCTTGACGTCGTCGAAGGCCGGCGGCTGCTTGGTGCGCTTGTCCTCGAGCTTGATGACATGCCAGCCGAACTGCGTCTGCACCGGCTGCTCGGTGTATTTGCCGACCTCGAGCGCGAAGGCAGCCTTGTCGAATTCCGGCACCATCTGGCCAGGTCCGAACCAGCCGAGGTCGCCGCCACTGGTCTTGCCCGAGGGATCGCTGGTGTGCTCGTTGGCGAGTTTCTGGAAATCTCCGCCGCCGTCGAGCTGCTTGATGATCGCCTCGGCCTCTTCCTTCGTCTTCACGAGGATGTGACGCGCATGCACCTCGTTGACCGGCGGCGTGCTGGCGATCTCCTGGTCGTAGCGGGCGCGGACTTCGGCATCGGTGACCTTGGCAACGACGCCCTTCTCGACCATCTCGCCATGCAGTGCGCGCTGCTGCAGGAAGGCCATGCGGCGCTGGAAATCGGGATCCTTGTCGAGACCGTCGGTAACGGCCTTGGCTGCCATGACGCGGATCTCGATGGCCGCCGAAAGTGCCGCGGCGCGGCGCTGTTCGGGCGACAGCTGCGCGAACTGCTGCGACAGCTCGCCTTCGGCAAGCGTGAGGTCGGCTTCGGTCAAGGGCTGGCCGTTGACGGTGGCGACCACGGCATTCGGGTCGACCGGTGCCGCCGCGGGTGCTGGAGCCGCCGCATCGGCCGGCGCGGGAGCAGGAGCGGTCTCCTGCGCCATCAGCGGCGACAGGCTAAGAGCCGACAGCCCGAAAGCCAGACCAAGGCTGGCAAGCGACGCACGGCGGAACAACAAGGACATAAGGATGACTCCGGTGGAGGATTGTAAGGAGGGACGGCTTCCAGATCAGCCAGATTGTGGCGGAATTTGGCGCGACCGGCAGGGCCAGCGCGGCGTTGACATCAGTTGAGCCCCCTCTTATCTGTCCAACGACTTGGCGTCCAGAACCGTTTTCCGGGCGCTTTTTGTGTTTGCCCGCATTAAAGCGGTGCGTTCACGCGGATTTGATGGGGCCGGCCGGCGCCTGTCTCAAGATTGAGAATTCTATCGAAAGGACCATTGGATGGTCAGTCTCGGCGGTCTCGCCCGTAAGGTTTTCGGTTCCTCCAACGACCGTCGGGTCAAATCGACCCGGCCCCGCGTCGAGGCGATCAACGCTATGGAAAACGAGATGCGGGCTCTTTCCGACGCCGAGCTTGCCGGCCGCACGGCAAAGTTCCGCCAGGATATCGCCAATGGCGCCAGCCTTGACGACCTTCTGGTCCCGGCCTTCGCCACCGCCCGCGAGGCGGCGCGCCGCGTGCTCGGCATGCGCCCCTTCGACGTCCAGCTGATCGGCGGCATGGTGCTGCACAATGGCGGCATCGCCGAAATGCGCACCGGCGAAGGCAAGACGCTGGTCGCGACGCTGCCGGTCTACCTCAACGCACTCGCCGGCAACGGCGTCCATGTCGTCACCGTCAACGACTATCTCGCCACCCGCGACTCCGAATGGATGGGCCGGGTCTACAAATTCCTCGGCCTCTCCGTCGGCGTCATCGTCCACGGCCTGTCGGACGAGGAGCGCCGCGTCGCCTACGCGTCCGACGTCACCTACGCCACCAACAACGAACTCGGCTTCGACTATCTGCGCGACAACATGAAATACGAGCGCGCCCAGATGGTGCAGCGCGGTCACAATTACGCGATCGTCGACGAAGTCGATTCGATCCTGGTCGACGAGGCGCGCACGCCGCTGATCATTTCCGGTCCGCTCGAGGACCGTTCGGAAATGTACAATACTATCGACACCTTCATCATCCAGCTGCAGCCGCAGGATTATGAGATCGACGAGAAGCAGAAGACCTCGATCTTCACCGAGGAAGGCACCGAGAAGCTGGAGAACCTGCTGCGCGACGCCGATCTTTTGAAGGGCGAGTCGCTCTACGACGTCGAGAACGTCGCCATCGTCCACCACGTCAACAACGCGCTGAAGGCGCACCGCCTGTTCCAGCGCGACAAGGACTACATCGTGCGCAACGGCGAGATCGTCATCATCGACGAGTTCACCGGCCGCATGATGCCGGGCCGCCGTTATTCGGAAGGCCTGCACCAGGCGCTGGAAGCCAAGGAGCATGTGGCGATCCAGCCGGAGAACCAGACGCTGGCCTCCGTCACTTTCCAGAACTACTTCCGCCTCTACAAGAAGCTTTCCGGCATGACCGGCACGGCGCTGACCGAGGCCGAGGAATTCGGCAACATCTACGGCCTCGAAGTCACCGAAATCCCGACCAACCTGCCGGTCATCCGCATAGACGAGGACGACGAGGTCTACCGGACGGTCGAGGAGAAGTACAAGGCGATCGTCAAGGAGATCCGCGAGGCCAGCGCCAAGGGCCAGCCGACGCTGGTCGGCACGACCTCGATCGAGAAGTCCGAGCAGCTGGCCGAGCGCCTGCGCAAGGAAGGCTTCAAGGACTTCGAGGTGCTGAACGCCCGCCACCATGAGCGCGAGGCGGCCATCGTCGCCCAGGCCGGCAAGCCCGGCGCCATCACCATCGCCACCAACATGGCCGGCCGCGGCACCGACATCAAGCTCGGCGGCAATGCCGAGATGCGCATCGCCGAGGAACTGGGCGACATGCCTGAAGGCCCCGAGCGCGAGGCGCGGGAAAAAGAGATCAACGCCGATGTCGAGCGGCTGAAGGAGAAGGCGCTGGCCGCCGGCGGCCTCTATGTGCTGGCCACCGAACGCCATGAATCGCGCCGCATCGACAACCAGCTTCGTGGCCGCTCAGGCCGCCAGGGCGACCCCGGCCGTTCGAAATTCTTCCTTTCGCTGCAGGACGACCTGATGCGCATCTTCGGTTCCGAGCGGATGGACGGCATGCTGCAGAAGCTCGGCCTCAAGGAAGACGAGGCGATCATCCATCCCTGGATCAACAAGGCGCTGGAAAAGGCGCAGAAGAAGGTCGAGGCGCGCAACTTCGACATCCGCAAGAACCTGTTGAAATATGACGACGTCTCCAACGACCAGCGCAAGGTCGTGTTCGAGCAGCGCATCGAACTGATGGACGGCGAAGGCCTGTCGGAAACCATCGGCGAGATGCGCGAGGGCGTCATCGAAGAGATCGTCGCCAAGGCCATCCCCGAAAACGCCTATGCCGAGCAATGGGATGTCGCCGGCCTGAAGGCCGAAGTCGCCGAATTCCTCAATCTCGACCTGCCGATCGAGGACTGGGCCAAGGAAGAGGGCATTGCCGAGGACGATATCCGCGAGCGCATCACGCAGGCCGCCGATGCCGCCGCCAAGGAACGCGCCGAGCGCTTCGGCCCCGAGGTGATGACCTATGTCGAGCGTTCGGTCGTGCTGCAGACGCTCGACCATCTGTGGCGCGAGCACATCGTCAACCTCGACCACCTTCGCTCCGTCGTCGGCTTCCGCGGCTACGCCCAGCGCGATCCGCTGCAGGAGTACAAGGGCGAGGCCTTCGAGCTGTTCCAGGCGATGCTAGGCAATCTGCGCCAGGCCGTCACCGCGCAGCTGATGCGCGTCGAGCTGGTCCGTCAGGCCGCCGAAGCCCCGCCTCCGGAAGCCCCCGACATGTTCGGCAGCCATATCGACGGCACCACCGGCGAGAATGATTTCGGCGACGGCGAGACCGCCCTCCTGGTGCGCCAGGAGCAAAACGCCATCGTCGCTCCCGAGGATCGTGATCCAAACAACCAGGCCACCTGGGGCAAGGTCGGCCGCAACGAAGCCTGCCCCTGCGGCTCCGGCAAGAAATACAAGCACTGCCACGGCGCGTTCGCGTAAGGACCGCGCTCTTCCTTCTCCCCGTTCCACGGGGAGAAGGTGCCCGAAGGGCGGATGAGGGGCGACGTTGGCGTCAGCGATTGTCAGACGCAGTCCCCGCGAAACCATTTCGTCCGGGATAATTTCCCTGGCCCTGCCCGCATCAGCGCAAATCTCCCAAACCCTGCGCTGCCCCTCATCCGCCTGCCGGCAAGCCCTTCTACCGCTCGGGCGTTCGTTGTTCGAAAAGCCAAGCAATTGGCTTTTCGTCCGCTGCGCGGACCACGCCTCACCCCCGTTGAACGGGGCGAAGGGAGCCCCCGCCCACGTTTTCTTAATGTGTCTCCGCTACACCCAACCCTGAAAAAGAGGCGGAAAACGGAGAAAATTCGGGGTGCGCTTTTCCGCGGCCACGACTGCCGGGCGGTTCTTGCCGCAGCGCTTGGCGCTGCGCATGGGGCCGTTGCTCGACCGCATCGACACCGTGCTGTTCACCGCCGACGAGCGCGGCGAAGCCGGCCGCATGTCGGTCATCGCCTTCTCCATCCGCATCGTCAGCGCCGTCATCGCCTTCGTCAGCCAGGTGCTGATGGCGCGCTGGATGGGCTCGTTCGAATACGGCATCTTCGTCCTCGTCTGGGTGACGATGGTCATCGTCGGCAATCTCGCCTGCCTCGGCTTCCACACCTCGGTCATCCGCTTCATCCCCGAATACCGCGAGCGCGGCCTGATGGATGAACTGCGCGGCATCGTCGTGGCCAGCCGCCTGTTCGTGCTGATCGCCTCGACGATCATCGCCGGGCTCGGCGCGCTTGGCGTCTGGTTGGCCGCACCATGGATCGAGAACTACTACGTGATACCGTTCGTCCTGGGCGTCATCTGCCTGCCGATGATCGCGCTGTCGGACCTGCTGCAAGGGCTGGCGCGGGCCAATTCATGGGCGCTGTTCGCCTTGTCGCCGACCTACCTGATACGCCCCGTGCTGATCCTGCTGTTCATGGCGCTGATGCTTTTCGCCGGCTACGCGCCCGACGCCAAGACAGCGATCTTCGCCTCCATCGCCGCCACCTACGTCACCACGCTCGCGCAACTCATCGGCGTCACCCAGCGCATGGAACGGAATATCCCCGCCGGGCCGATGAAGGTGCATTTCGCGCAATGGTTCGTCGTCTCGCTGCCGATCTTCCTGGTCGAAAGCTTCTTCTTCCTGCTCACCAACGCCGACGTGCTGATGGTCGGCGCCTATATGGATCCCAATGACGTCGCCGTCTATTTCGCCACGGTCAAGACGCTGGCGCTGGTGCATTTCGTCTATTTCGCGGTCAAGGCCGGCGTCGCCCAGCGCTACGCGCAGTTCACCCATGGCGAGCCGGAAAAGCTTGCCGCCTTCGCCCGCGAGACGGTGTCGTGGACCTTCTGGCCGTCGCTTTTGATGGCGCTGTTGGTGCTGGCGCTTGGCGAACCGATGCTGGTGCTGTTCGGCCCCGAATTCACATCGGGCTATCCGCTCTTGTTCCTGCTCGTCTTCGGCGTGGTGGCGCGCGCCGCCGTCGGGCCTTGCGAGAGCCTGCTCACCATGAGCGGCAACCAGAACATCTGCGCCGCCGTGTATGCCATGACATTGGCTTTCAACATCGGCCTCAACGTCGTGCTCATCCCGCTCTTCGGCTTGTGGGGCGCGGCGATGGCCACCGCCTTCGCCATGATCTTCGAGGCCGGCGCGCTGTCTTTCACGGTCTGGCGCAAGCTCGGCATCGTCATGGCGATCTTCGTGCCAGTCAAAGGAGCCGCGTGATGGCCGCAGTCCCCTTGCTCGAGGAAACCAGCGGCGGTACGGCCGGCGCCATGGTGTCCGGCCTTGCCGGGCTGGCGCGCGACGCCGATCCTGCTCATATCGAAATCCTCGCCAACAACCGGCCAGAGCGCAAGCTCGCCATCTATCCGGCATCGGCCGGCTTCGACCTGGTCGAGGAGCTGGATTATCTCTGCGCCCGCACGATCGAGCCGAACGTTTTCTTCAACCCGCGCTTCCTGGCCCCGGCCATGCCCCGGCTTGAGGATCGCGAGGTGCGGCTGGCGGTGATCCGCGACGGCGACGAATACCGCAACCGGCTGCGCCTCCTGGTGCCGTTCTCGGTGGAACGCCCGGTGGTGCCGCTCGGCGTGCCTGTGATGCGCACATGGTCGAGCCCGTTCGGTCCGCTCGGCACGCCGCTGATCGACCGCGACGATCCGGTCGGCGTCGTCGAGGATTTCTTCGCGATGCTGTCGCGCCCGCACCTGAAACTGCCGAAAGTCTTCGTCCTGCCCGACATCAGGCTCGACGGTCCGGTGGCGAGCCTGCTCGGCACCGTGGCCGAGACACGTGGCCTGACGCTGGTCACTACCGGCCAGACCCAGCGCCCCGCGCTGGAGAGCGAACTCGACGGCGACGACTATCTGAAGGCCTCGCTGCGCTCACACCATTACCGCGAGTTCCGCCGCCTGAAGCGGCGCCTCGGCGACCTCGGCGGGCTGGAGCATGTGGTGGCGCGCGGCCCCGAAGAGATCCGCCACGCCATCGAAAGCTTCCTGACGCTGGAAGCGTCCGGCTGGAAGGGCCGCGAGCGCACCGCCATGGCGATCGACCGCTTCCGCGCCGCCTTCGCGCGCGAGGCCGTGCATCGGCTCGCCGAGCAGGACATGTGCCGCATCCATTCGCTGACGCTCGACGGCCGCACCATCGCCTGCCTGATCGTCTTCGTCGAAGCCGGCGTCGCCTACACCTGGAAGACGGCCTATGACGAGACGTTGGCCGCCTATTCGCCGGGCACGCTGTTGATGATCGAAGTGACGAAGCAGCACCTCGATGATCCCAACATCATGATGACCGATTCCTGCGCCGTGCCCGACCATCCGGTGATGAGCAGGCTGTGGACCGAGCGCAAGCCGATCGGCACGCTGGTGATCGGACTGACGCCCGACGCCGACCGCCTGGCGCGCCAGGCCGCCTCACAGCTGCATCTCTACCGCGAGACCCGCAACATGGCCCGCCTGCTGCGCAACCGCATGAAGAGTCTGCTGCGGCGGCGGTGATCCTCCTTCGCCAAGGCTTCCTCCTTCACCAAGGCTACGGAGGACACGCCGTTTACAAAGCTTGGAATGGCTTGCCACCCGAAGCTCGAAGAGCGAAGGGTGGTGCCCCTAGCCGGGATCGAACCAGCACTCCTTGCGGAACTCGATTTTGAGTCGAGCGCGTCTACCAATTCCGCCATAGGGGCTCAGGCCGGACGGCCTGGATGGGCGCGGACTATACGGTCGGAGGCCTGTTCGTCAACTGGCCAAATCTCGGGATCGCCCGGATGCGACCAAACTGCGCCTTTCGATTTCGTGGCTGTGCTGCCATTGTGCAGCGCGGAAAATCTTTCTAGACAGGCGGCGTGTCAAAGCGATGCCCATCTGAACACGGATGGATGCCCTGCGCTTTGGGTCCTTGTTCTGTCCCGAAACCGATACATAGCTTGCGGGCGACATGCATTAGGAGTGCCTATGCTTCGTGGACTGTACGACTGGACCTTGTCCCTGGCGGCCCGCAAATCCGCCGAATGGTGGCTGGCCTTCATCGCTTTCGTCGAAAGTTCTGTGTTCTTCATCCCGGCGGACGTACTGTTCCTGCCCATGGCGTTGGCGCGGCCAGAACGCGCCTATCGCTACGCGCTGACCGCCACTGCCGCGTCCGTGCTGGGCGGCATTGCCGGCTGGCTGATCGGCTACTATGCCTACGACACGATAGCACGGCCGATCCTGGAGCACTTCGGCGGCATTGCCACGTTCGAGAAGTGGCAGTCGTCCGGCACCGGGCTGATGCTGGTGCTGCTCGTCACGTCCGGCGTTGCGCACCTGCCGCCGATCAAGGTGGTCACTATTCTCGCCGGGGCGCTTCACATCAATCTTGTGGTCTTCATCGTCTCGGCCATCTTGGCGCGAGGCGCTCGTTTCCTGCTGCTCGCCTGGCTGCTGCGCCGCTATGGCGAGCCGATCAGGGAATTCATCGAGAAGCGCCTGGGATTGATCGTCGGCGCCGGCGCGGCTGCCCTGATTTTGCTCTATATATTGGTCAAATACGCGTTCTGATCCATGTCGCCCAAAACTGTGTAGCGGCTTTGGGACAACGACACGGACAACGAAATAGCCCGACGAATTCAGCGGACGAAAAACCCAATGACAGCCATCATGAATGCCGACGCCGGACGCCAGCGGACGCGAACCGCCCTGTTTCTCGCCGTCGCCATGGCCGCCACCGTCGGCTCGGCGCTCTGCTTCCAGTATATCGGCGGCTACATCCCCTGCCATCTCTGCCTGGAGCAGCGCACCCCCTACTATATCGGCGTGCCGTTGATGGTGCTGGCGGTGATTGCATCGATGCTGCGCGCACCTGCATGGCTGACACGCGGCCTGCTGGGCATCGGCGGCCTGCTGATGCTCTACGGCCTCTATCTCGGCGTCTACCACTCCGGCGTCGAATGGCAGTGGTGGGCGGGCCCGACCGATTGCACGGCGGGCGCCGGGCCGGTCGACACCGGTGGCAAGGGCGTGCTCGACGCGCTCGACAAATTCGTGCCGCCCTCCTGCGACAAGGCCGCACTACGCATCCTCGGCCTGTCGCTGGCCGGCTGGAATGCCATCGCCAGCCTTGTCCTAGCAGCCGTCGCCTTCCGCGGCGCACTTTCCCGCGACTGAGCCTATTCGCGTGAGTGGCGCGACGCAGAGTTAGAGAGAAGATTCAGCAGGCTGAATTGCATGGCTCGGCTTTCGACGTCCGAGCACGCCGGTCCTTAAACGCGAAGCCGCTGATAGGTGAGCGGCCAGCCTCCCGATCTCGAACGATCTCAGGGTTCGAGTTCGACGTCCCAGTATAGATAATCCATCCAGCTTTCATGCAGATGGTTGGGCGGGAAAAGGCGGCCGTTGTTGTGCAGATCGTGCACCGTCGGCTGGTAGGGCTTCTGCAGCGGCCACATCTTGGCATGCGCCGGCATCATGCCGCCCTTCCTCAGATTGCAGGGCGAACAGGCGGCGACCACATTCTCCCATGTCGTCGCCCCGCCGCGATGGCGCGGGATGACGTGGTCGAAGGTCAGGTCGTCGGGCGTGCCGCAATATTGGCATTGGAAGCGGTCGCGCAGGAAGACGTTGAAGCGGGTGAAGGCCGGATGCCTGGACGGCTTCACATAGGCCTTCAGGCTGACCACGCTCGGCAGCTTCATCGAGAAGGTCGGCGACGACACCGCGTGCTCGTATTCGGCGACGATGTTCACCCGGTCGAGGAACACCGCCTTGATGGCGTCCTGCCAGGACCAGAGCGACAAGGGGTAATAGCTGAGCGGACGGTAATCCGCATTCAGCACCAGTGCTGGAAGCCCATCCGGAGATACGGCAACCGTCACGTGTTTACCTCCTTGGTTCTAGACCCGAACGGCGGGGATACTGTAAGCCTGACATGACAGGGATGTGAAGCGGATTGTCGCGTCGCCGAAGCGTCAAAAACGCATGATTTTTATGCTTTTTTGCAGATTCAGGCCGGCGGCGCGGCGTCCCGGCCCCTGATTTCGCGATAATAGGACCAGAAAAGCCGCGATGCGACACCTCGCCAGGGGCTCCATGATTCGGCCAATGCGATCAGTGCTTTCTCGGGTGGGCGCGGGTCGATGCCTAGCGCATGACCGACCGCCGTTTGCAGCGCGACATCACGCGCGGGAAAGATATCGGGGTGCCCCGCGGCAAACAACAGATAGACTTCCGCCGTCCAGGGACCAATGCCCGGCACCGCCGTCATCGCCGTGATGGCTTCGACAGCGTCGAGCGAACAGAGGTGATGAAGGTCGAGGCCGTTGGCCACGGCCTGGGCAACCGCGATCAGGCCGCGCTGCTTGGGCCGTGACAGGCCGGCTTCGCGGAACATGTCCTCGCCGGCGGCCATAATCGCCTGCGGCGTCAGCGGGTCGACAAGCCTGGTCAGCCGCCCGAAGATCGCCTCTGCACTGGCGCGCGACACCTGCTGCGAAACGATGATCGAGGCCAGGCTCCGGAAGCCAGGCTCGGAAAGCCTGAGCGGCACCTCGCCGGCCATGCCGCGCACCTTGTCCAGACGCGGGTCGATCGCGCAAAGCGCATCGAGCCCGCGGGCGATGTCGTCGAGTGTGGCGATGCGTTGCATGGTATCCTTGTCCGCGAATGTGCCGCAAGCTAGCAACTGCCAAAACCGCCGCACAACCCGATTGCCGCTCGAGACATGACGCTCCTGACATTCCGCTTCGCGCCCAGCCCCAACGGCGAACTGCACCTTGGTCATGCCTATTCGGCGCTGCTCAACCAGAAGCTGGCAAAGGCGAATGACGGTCGCCTGCTGCTGCGCATCGAAGACATCGACACGACGCGCTGCACGCCGCAATTCGAGGCGGGCGTGCTGGCCGATCTGGAATGGCTGGGTCTCGACTGGGAGGAGCCGGTGCGCCGCCAGTCCGAGCATTTTGCCGAGTACGGGACGGTGCTCGATCGGCTGATAAGCGAGGAACTCGTCTATCCGGCCTTCATGAGCCGTGGCGAGATTCGCGCCTTCATCACCGACAGCGAAAGGCGCGGGCGCGACTGGCCGCGCGACCCTGACGGCGTGCCGCTCTACCCCCCGGCTGACAAGGCGCTGCCGGTCAGGGAACGCAAGCGGCGGATCGCCGAAAATGCGCCCTTCGCCTGGCGGCTCGATGTCGGCGCCGCCCTGGCGCGTGTCGGCAGGGTTCTCGCATGGACCGAATTCACCGACGAGGCGCTGTCGGCGACGCGCGCGATCGCCGCCCGCCCGCAGGACTGGGGCGATGTGATCGTGGCGCGCCGCGACATCCCGACCAGCTATCATCTTGCCGTCGTCATGGACGATGCCCTGCAAGGCGTCAGCCATGTCGTGCGCGGCCAGGACCTGTTTTCCGCAACAAGCGTGCAGCGCCTGCTCCAGGAGCTTCTGGGGCTACCGCAGCCCACCTATTTCCACCACCGGCTCATATTCGGACCGGATGGGCGAAAACTGTCGAAGAGCCTCGGCGACACTGGACTTGCCAAGCTGCGCGATGCCGGCGCATCGCCTGATGATGTCAGGCGAATGGTGGGGCTTTGAACTCTTGGCTGGTCCGGAAAATCGCACCGCCCGTTGAATTCCCGTGATGCATGGATCAATCGTTTCGTTTTGCGCGCCGGCTTGAACGGGACTAGAGCAGCGCCACGGTCAATTCTCACCAGCGTGGCGGTCTCCGGAAAAATGCACAGCATCAAGCGGTTCATCCCCGCCACCTTCGTCGTTTTGTGGGCGACCGGCTTCATCGGCGCCCGCTACGCCATGCCATGGGCGGAACCGTTCACCTTCCTTGCCGCGCGGTTCGTGATAGCCGCGATCCTGCTGGCCGTCCTGACGCTCGTACTGGGCTCGAAACGAGCCACCCGCAAGCAGGCACTGCACGCCACCGGCGCCGGCGTGCTGATGCATGGCGTCTATCTCGGCGCCGTCTTCTGGGCCATCCACAGGGGCATGCCGGCCGGGTTTTCGGCCCTGATCGTCGGCCTGCAGCCATTGATCACGGCCGTGCTTGCCGGCAAGTTCCTCGGCGAGGCCATCCTGCCGCGCCACTGGCTTGGCCTTGGCATCGGCCTGATCGGCATCGTCATCGTGCTGTGGCCCAAGCTCGGCGCGCTCGGCGGCGGAGTGACGGCGGCGACATTGATCGCCTCGCTGGTCTCAGTGCTCGGCATGAGCGCCGGCACCATCTGGCAGAAGCGCTTCGCTTCCGGCGGCGACCTTGTCGTAGCCACCATGTGGCAATATGTCGGCGGTGCTTGCCTGATGATCCTGGCCGCGCTCGCTTTCGAAACCCATACCGTCATCATCAATGGCGAACTGATCTTCGCCATGGCCTGGCTGGTGCTGGTGCTGTCGCTCGGCGCCATTTTCCTGCTGATGGTGATGATCCGCGACGGAGAGATGTCGAAAGTCGCCTCGCTGTTCTACCTGGTGCCGGCGGTGACGGCGATCATCGCCTGGGCACTCTTCGACGAGCAGCTCAACGCCCTGCAGATCGTCGGCATGGCGATCACGACCTTCGGCGTCGGCCTGGCAACGGCTCGGCAGGCCAAGGGAAGAACTGTGGAATCGAGGAATTGAGGAATTGAGGAATTGAGGAATTGAGGAATTGAGGAATTGAGGAATTGAGGAATTGAGGAATTGAGGAATTGAGGAATTGAGGAATTGAGGAAAAAATCGGCCATATCTGGCGCTGTCTACTTCTTCTCCAATTCTTCAGTTCCTCAATTCTCCAGTTCTTCCAATTCGACCCGTCATCCCACCCGCGCACGTGCCTCCAGATAGCGGCTGATCGCGGCATTGAGCTCGCCGCCGAGGATGAAGATCGCCGAGACGATGTAGAGGAAAACCACCGCGATCATGATCGAGGCGAGACCAGCATAGGTCGTCACATAGGACGAGAAATGATCCAGATAGGTGGCAAAGATCGTCGAGCCGATCAGCCATGCCGCAAGTGTGAAGATGATGCCGGGCACCAGCGAGACGAAACGGCGCTGGCCGGCCGGCAGCCAGTAGTGGACGGCAAACAAGCCGCCGATGATGACGGCTGAGGCGATGACGTAGCGCCACAGCGTGATCGTGCCGGTATAGGGCTTGATCCACTCGAAATGGGCTTCCGCCAGCCGCGCCAGCAGCGGTGCGAACACCAGGAGCACGCTGATCGCCAGGAACCCGGCGGTGGCGATCAGCACGAAGAAGATGCTCTGCACCCGGCGATAGATGATGCCGCGCGTCTCCGTGACGCGGTAAGCCCGGTTGAGCGACGTGCGCAGCGCCTCGATGCCGTTCGAGGCGAAATAGGCCGCCAGCAGCACGCCGTAGGTCAACAGGTCGGTGCGCCTGACGGTCAGCACGTTCAGCACCTCATGCGCGATCGGCTTGGCGATCTGATCCGGCCAGGTGTCGAAGACCAGATGCACGGCCGTGTCGGCAAAGGCCTGGGCGCCGAGGAAGCTGCCCAGCGTGGTGGCGAAGATCAGGAACGGAAACAGCGCCATCAGCGAGGTGATCGCCAGATGGCTGGCCATCGCCCAGCCGTCATCCGTGTTGAAATGGCCGATCGCGTCGTAGAGCACGCGGCGCAGGGCGACAATATTCCGCAGCAAGAACGCGCGCTCCCTTCGATTGTCTCGACGCCGCGAATATGGGAAGTGAATGCGACAAATGGCAACCCTTCGTCAAACCACGAATTCGCCCGCAACAGAGTTGCGCACCATCATCGTCACCGGTGCGTCCTCCGGCATAGGCGCCTTTTGCGCACGCGCATTGAAGGCCGAGGGCTGGCGGGTGTTCGCGACGGCGCGAAAACCCGAAGACATCGCCGCTCTCGAAACCGACGGCATCGAGGCCTTCCATCTCGACTACAGCGATCCGGGTTCGATCGCCGTCCTGGTGACTTCAGTGCTCGAACGCACCGGCGGAAGGCTGGACGCACTGTTCAACAACGGCGCCTACGCGCAGGCCGGCGCCGTCGAGGACTTGTCGGTGGCGGCGCTCAAGCAGCAGTTCGAGGTCAATTTTTTCGGCTGGCATGACTTGACCCGCCGTCTGGTGCCGGTGATGCGCGGCCAGGGCCATGGCCGCATCGTCCATTGCTCGTCGATCCTTGGCCTGGTGCCGGTGCGCTTTCGCGGCGCCTATTCGGCATCGAAGCATGCGCTCGAGGCCCTGATGCTCTGCCAGCACCAGGAACTGGAAGGCAGCGGCGTCCATGTTTCGCTGATCGAACCGGGGCCGGTGAAATCGAAGATCGCCAGCAACGGCCTGCCCTGGTTCCTGAAAAACATCGACCTCGAGAATTCCGTGCATCGCGTGGACTACGCGGCGCAGTTGGAGCGGCTGCGCGCCGGCGGCAGCCAGTCGGCGCTGAAGCCCGGGCCGGAAGTGGTCTACAAGGTTCTACGCCATGCACTTCTGTCGCGGCGCCCGCGCCCGCACTATGTGGTAACAGTGCCGGCCAGGATCGGCGCGGCGCTCAAGCGCTTGCTGCCGGCATCGATGCTCTACCGCCTGATGGCCAAACGCGCCTAACCCGAAACAACTGGAACGCAACATGGCAACCGTCTTCAACATCCTCGCCATTCTGGTCATGGTCGCCGTGGCAATCGTACTGGTCCGCGGCCTCATCAATATGATGCGCGGCGGTTCCGGCGTCACATCGAACAAGCTGATGCAGGCGCGCGTCATGCTGCAGGCCGTGGCGCTGTTGCTGATCCTGCTGGCGGTGTATTTCACCCGCAAATGACGTCGTTCGGGAGGCGATGTGGTCAAGCTCAACAAGATCTACACCCGCACCGGCGATGACGGCACAACGGGCCTCGGCACCGGCGAAAGGCGGCTGAAATCCGATCTGCGGGTGGATGCCTACGGCACGGTCGACGAAGCCAATGCCTGCATCGGCATGGCGCGCGTGCACACGGCGGGGACCCACCCGGCGATCGATGCCATGCTTTCGCGCATCCAGAACGACTTCTTCGACCTCGGCGCCGACCTGGCGGTGCCCGACGACGGCAAGCCGCTCGGCTATGAGCCCTTGCGGATCACCGCCGCGCAGACCGACCGTGTCGAGAAGGACATCGACCTCCTCAACAAGGATCTCCAGCCGCTCAAATCCTTCGTGCTGAACGGCGGCACGCCGGCGGCGGCGGCCCTGCATCTCGCCCGCACGGTGGCGCGGCGGGCCGAGCGGCTGATGGTGGCGCTCGCCCAGGATCCGGCGGAACACGTCAATGGCGACGGGCTGAAATACATCAATCGCGTCTCGGATTTCCTGTTTGTCGCCGCCCGCGCGGTCAATGACAACGGAAATGCCGACGTGCTATGGGTTCCCGGCAAGAACCGCTGAACGGATCGAAAAGCGGAAGGGAACCAGACACGCATGTTCATCCCGCTTTACGACACCAACAGGCTTCGCCATATCCGGCTGCAATATGTGACGATCGGCCTGATCGTGGCCAACGCGCTGGTTTATTGCGCCACCGCACTCGGCGGCGAGAACTTCACCAATGCCGCCGTGCTCGGCCTCGGCTTCATCCCGTCCGTCGTCCACAACACGGCGGAACTCGACCCGCGCTTCATCGTCATCCCGGAAAGCCTGAGCTACCTCACCTACTCCTTCCTGCACGCCGACATCTTCCACCTCGGCGGCAACATGCTGTTCCTGTGGGTGTTCGGCGACAATGTCGAGGACGCGCTCGGCCATATCCGCTACCTGATCTTCTATCTCCTGTGCGCCGTCGCCGGCGCCGCCTTCCAGGGGCTGGTCGCATGGGACTCCCAAGTGCCGCTGATCGGCGCGTCCGGCGCCATCGCCGGCGTGGTCGTCGCCTATCTGATCCTTTATCCCAGGGTGAAGGTCTGGGTACTGGCCTTTGCCCGCATACCCCTTCGCATTCCGGCCTTCATTCCGCTCATCCTGTGGGTGCTGTTCCAGATCGTCATGTTCGCCGCTGGTGGCGAGGACCAGATTTCCTGGGCCTGCCACATCGGAGGCATCATCGCCGGAGCCGCGCTGGTGCTTGTCCTGCGCAGCCGTGGGGTGCCGCTGTTTGCAGGCGCCGACGAGGATATCCCGGCCGCCGCTCCCGAGCCGCCGCCGCTCGCGGCCCGGCCGGCGAT
>NZ_AYWR01000031.1:0-52918 GCF_000502935.1 Mesorhizobium sp. LNHC221B00
TCAACGCCATCGTAGACGGCTTCGTTCTCGCCTCACAAACATGAGCCCGAAGCAAATGTGTGCCCACGCTAGCCCCTTGCGGGAGAAGGTGGCCTCGCGAAGCGAGGTCGGATGAGGGGTGGTCCAGCTTGGCGATATGCTTGCAAAGCCACGACTGCGCCTCTCACCAACGCTTCACTCCGCTGGAACACCCCTCATCCGTCTCGGCGCTATCGCGCCGATCCACCTTCTCCCGCAAGGGGAGAAGGCAGAGGGAGCTACTCCCCCGGCGATCTCACCGGTTCCAGCGTCTTGGGCGTGGTCAGCCGGCCATGGCCGGAGACGGCGTTGCCGGCATCGGGCGCCAGCCGCATGAACGACAGCGACGCGGCCGCCGAAATTGCCGCGACGATGAAAAAGGCGAGGTGGAAATCGGCCAGCATCAGCGATCCGCCATGGATGCTCGTCGACACTTCCAGGATGCCGCCGGCAACCGCCACGCCGAGCGCGATCGACAATTGCTGGAAGACGGCGGCGATCGGTGTCGCCTTGCTGGTATCCTCGGCCGAAACCTCCGCATAGGCGAGGGCGTTGACGCCGGTGAAGAACATCGAGCGGATGAAGCCGCCGACCAACAGCATGGCCAGCATCAGCAGATAGGGCGTGTCGGGGGTGAACAGGCCGTTGATGGCGATCGACGCCGCCGCCACCAGCGAGCCGACGATCAGCACGCGGCGGAAGCCGGCAACGCGAAAGATCAGCGCGGTGACGAATTTCATACCGATGGCGCCGATCGCCGAGACGAAGGTGATCATGCCGGACTGGAACGGCGTCAGCCCGAAGCCGATCTGGAACATTAGCGGCAGCAGGAAAGGCACGGCCCCGATGCCGATGCGGAACAATCCGCCGCCAAGCACGGAGGAGCGGAATACCTGGTTGCGGAACAGGTCGAGCGCCAGCAAGGGATTTTTCGCGCGGCGGGCATGCATCAGGTAGAGCGCGCCCGACAACAGCCCGACGGCCACGGTGATCAAGCCGGTCGCCGGCGGCAGATAGGGCAGGCTGACCACCGAGAGGCCGAACACGACGCCGGATGCCGCCAACCCGCTCAGCACGAAGCCGACAAAATCGAGCGGCGGCGTCTCCATCGATTCGGTTTCCGGCAGGAAGCGGGTGGCAAGCCAGATGCCGGCCAAGCCGATCGGCACGTTGATCAGGAAGATCCAGTGCCAGGTGAAGTAGGTGGTGATGAAGCCGCCGACCGGCGGGCCGACGAGCGGACCGACCAATGCGGGAACGGTCAGCCACGACATGGCGGCGACGAGATCGCTCTTGGGCGTGGCGCGCACCAGCACCAGGCGCCCGACAGGCGTCATCATGGCGCCGCCAATGCCTTGCAGGAACCGCGAGACCACGAAGGCCGGCAGCGAACCGGAGAGAGCGCAGGCGATCGAGCCGGCGATGAACACCGCTATCGCGGCGCGAAAGATAGTCTTTGCGCCGAAGCGGTCGGCCATCCAGCCGCTGATCGGAATGAAGATCGCCAGCGACACCAGATAGGCCGTCAGCGCCAGCTTGAGTGCGATCGGACTGGTGTGGATGTCGATGGCGATCGCCGGCAGCGATGTCGCGATCACGGTCGAATCCATGTTTTCCATGAAAAGAGCGACCGCCAGTATGAGCGGAATGGTGCGGTTCACGAGCGTGGCCGTTTCAGATTTTTTCTTTCCGGCCCACTTCTTGTCTAGAAAGGGGGCAAGCCGATACAAGGGGCGGTTATCACGGCTGGACACCGATGTCGTGTTAATTTGCTGTCACTTTTGTGCGACCGGGCCGAGACGGCGACGGCTCTCCTGGCATGCCGCGAGACTGGCGGCCGCGTTCCAGGGCGGTGGGCGGCAACGAGGAAGCTTGCGGAAGACGGTGCGCCTCATTATTGTAGTGATAATAACTACTATATAGGCCGTATCATGGAAGAAGCCGTTTCGGCAGCCGATGCCAACCGCAAGTTCTCGCTCATCCTGCGCGGTGTTCGCGAAGGACAAAGCTACGTCGTGACCAGTCACGGACGCCCCGTGGCGCGGATCGTGCCCGCGGATCAACAAGAGGGGGTGGTCTCCCGCTCGCGCGCAGCGCTGCTGTCGCGCCTCGAACGCCAGCCTGCGACCGATGTCGGGCGCTGGACCCGCGATGAGCTTTACGAGGACGAGCGGTGAAGGTCGCGCTCGACACCAATATCCTTGCCTATGCGAAGGGGTCAACGGTGTAGAGAAGCGCGACACCGTTCTCGAGTTGATGCGCAAGGTCCCGCAAGAGGCCGCCATTATTCCCGTTCAGGTCCTTGGTGAATTGTACAATGTTCTCGTCCGCAAGTCCGCAAGACCGCCTGTCGAGGCCCGGGATGCCCTTCTGAGCTGGCGCGATGCGTTTGCGGTTGCCGCGACAACGCAGGACGTGATGATGATGGCGGCTGATCTGGCGACGGACCATCGCTTCAGCATCTGGGATGCGGTCATTCTCTCCGCCGCCTCGCAAGCCGGTTGCCGGCTGCTGCTTTCGGAAGATCTGCAGGACGGCTTCACATGGGGAGGGGTAACTGTCGTCAATCCTTTCGCATCGCCGCGCCATGCCTTGCTGAATGCTCTCGTGGGAGAGTCCGCCGAATAGACGCGCCGGGCGCAACGATCGGCTTTTCATCGGCGCCACGACGTGTTACCAGCCAGCGCCAATCCTGAAAGGGAATAACGAGTCGGCGCTGTCCATTCCGGTCCAGCGCCTTTCATGCATTCTAAGGACTGGCCATGGCAAAAATCATCGAAACGTCCACCGGCGCACTGGCGCTGACCTTTGACGACGTGCTTCTGCAGCCGGGTCATTCCGAAGTCATGCCTGGCGAAACCGATGTCCGCACCCGCATTGCCGGCGACATCGACCTCAACGTGCCGATCCTGTCGGCCGCCATGGACACCGTCACCGAGGCGCGTCTCGCCATCGCCATGGCCCAGGCCGGCGGCATTGGCGTCATCCATCGCAATTTCTCTCCGGCCGAGCAGGCCGAGCAGGTGCGGCAGGTGAAGAAATTCGAATCCGGCATGGTGGTCAACCCGGTCACCATCGGGCCCGATGCTACCCTTGCCGATGCGCTGTCGCTGATGCGCACCTATTCGATCTCGGGCATTCCGGTGGTCGAGAATGGCGGCACCGGCGGTCACAAGACGGGGCGGCTGGTCGGCATACTGACCAACCGCGACGTGCGCTTTGCCTCCGATCCGGCGCAGAAGGTCTACGAGTTGATGACCCGTGAGAACCTGATCACGGTCAAGGAGAATGTCGATCAGGACGAGGCCAAGCGGCTTCTGCACCAGCACCGGATCGAAAAGCTCGTCGTCGTCGACAAGTCGGGCAATTGCGTCGGGTTGATCACCGTCAAGGACATCGAGAAGTCGCAGCTCAACCCGCATGCCACCAAGGATGCGCAGGGGCGCCTGCGCGCCGCCGCCGCCACCAGCGTCGGCGACGATGGCTTCGAGCGCGCCGAACGCCTCATCGAGGCCGGCGTCGACCTCCTGGTGATCGACACCGCGCATGGCCACTCGCAGCGCGTGCTGGACGCCGTCACGCGGGCGAAGAAGCTCTCCAACTCGGTGCGCATCCTGGCCGGCAACGTCGCCACCGCGGAAGGCACGCAGGCGCTGATCGATGCCGGCGCCGACGCTGTCAAGGTCGGCATCGGCCCGGGCTCGATCTGCACCACCCGTATCGTGGCCGGCGTCGGCGTGCCGCAGCTCTCGGCCATCATGTCGGCGGTCGAGACGGCGCATAAATCGGGCGTTTCGGTGATCGCCGATGGCGGCATCAAATATTCGGGCGATCTCGCCAAGGCGCTCGCCGCCGGCGCCAGTGCCGCCATGATCGGCTCGCTGCTGGCCGGGACGGACGAGAGCCCGGGCGAGGTCTATCTGCACCAGGGCCGTTCCTTCAAGGCCTATCGCGGCATGGGTTCGGTCGGCGCCATGGCGCGCGGATCGGCCGATCGTTACTTCCAGGCCGAGGTGCGCGACACGCTGAAACTGGTGCCGGAAGGCATCGAAGGGCAGGTTCCCTATAAAGGACCTGTGTCTGGCGTGTTGCACCAGCTTGCAGGCGGGCTGAAAGCCGCTATGGGTTATGTAGGCGGCCGCGACCTTGCCGATTTCCGCGACCGCGCCACCTTTGTGCGCATATCCAACGCCGGACTTCGTGAAAGCCACGCCCATGACGTCACGATTACCCGCGAAAGCCCGAACTATCCCGGAGGAGTCTGACTCTTCCGGAACCTGGCGCAGCTTGACGGTGGCGGTCCTGCGGCTGTCGCGTCATGCCGCGGCACTCTGTTTCCTGTCGGGCGCGGTTTTTATCGCCATGACGGGGCTGGAATTCTTCTATTTCCGTCAGTTGAGCGGCGGTTTGCCGTCGCTCGACATGCGCTTTTTCGGCTTCACGCCCGACGAAGGCATGGCCTGGCTGACGGCGCTCGGCCGGCGCGGCGGCGAGATCATTCTCGTCTGGCACTATCTGACCTTCGATCTGCTGTTTCCGGCGCTGCTGTCGCTGACCCTGATCAGCCTGATCCTGGCCATCGGCCGACGCCTGAAGAATTTCCGCGTGCTGCCGCCGCAGGTGCAATCGATCTTCGCGCTGGTCCTGGTGATGCCCTATATGCTTGCCGACTATGCCCAGAACATCGCCGTGGCGCGTCTCCTGTCCGATTTCCTGTCGGCAAATCCGGATTCGCTGTCTTTCGCTTCGGCTCTCATCGTCACCAAATTCGCGCTTCTCGCCATCCCGGTGATCGTCATTGCCGCTTTCTGGCTGGCGAGCCAGAAACATCAGGCTTGATGCCGGACCGAAGAGCGCGCATTTACCGGGCAGGGGGCATGTCATGAATCAGACGGCGATCTTCTGGCCTGTCATGGCGCATGTGCTGCTGATCTACATCGTCTACTGTGTCCTCGGCCGCCGCAGATATGGCGCGGTCAAGTCGGGAGAGGCCAAGGTCGGTCAATACAAGATGCGCTCGACCGAGCCGGCGTCCAGCGCCACGGTCGCCG
Source organism: Mesorhizobium sp. LNHC221B00 (assembly GCF_000502935.1). NCBI lineage: Bacteria > Pseudomonadati > Pseudomonadota > Alphaproteobacteria > Hyphomicrobiales > Phyllobacteriaceae > Mesorhizobium > Mesorhizobium sp. LNHC221B00. Next base: position 5,070 of record NZ_AYWR01000031.1, read on the forward strand.
CCAATCTCAGCAACCAGTTCGAACTGCCGGTGCTGTTCTACGTGCTGTGCCTGACGCTGCATGCCACCAACGGCGTCAACTATCTGACGCTGGCGCTGATGTGGATCTTCGTCGCCTCGCGCTATGTCCACGCCTGGGTTCACCTGACCAGCAACAACCTGCTGCTGCGCAACCGCTCTTTCGTTATAGGTGCCGTGGTTGTCCTGCTGGGCTGGATCTGGTTCGCACTGCACTTGCTTGGGGTGGTTTGAACAGTCTGATCCTCCCCCCTTGTGGCGGAGGTCGCTCCGCAAAGCGGGGCGGGGGGTACGCTATTCCTACAAATCGAAGACCGCGATCTTGCGCTTGTCGAACTTGATGCCGATCTCGCCGCGCACGAGCTTCAGCGCGGCCTCGCCGAACACGGCGCGCCGCCAACCTTGCAGGGCCGGCACGTCGGCTTCCTCACCTTCGGCCGCGATGCGGTCGAGATCGTCGCTGGAGGCCAGCACTTTCGAGGCCACGCCCTGCTGTTCGGCGATGATCCTGAGCAGCACTTTCAACAGCTCCGCCGCAGCGCTCGAGCCCTCGGGTGGCTGGAAACTCTTCGGCAGCTTCGGCATCTGCTCCTTGGGCAAGGCCAGCGCCGTGTTGACGGCGCCGAGCAGCGCCGTCGCTGTCGAGGACCGCTCCCAGCCCTTCGGCGTCGTGCGCAGCTTGGCAAGGGCCGCAGCATCGCGCGGCGCCTGCTGCGCCACCTCGTAGATCGCGTCGTCCTTGAGCACCCGGCCGCGCGGCACGTCGCGCTCGCGCGCCTCGCGCTCGCGCCATGCCGCCACGGCCTGCACGATCGCCAGTTCCTGCGGCTTGCGCAGCCGCATCTTCAGCCGCTTCCATGCGTCCTCGGGATGTGGATCGTAGGTCTCGCGCGAGGTCAGCACGTCCATTTCCTCGTTCAGCCAGTGGGCGCGGTTTTCCCGCGCCAGTTCGGCGTTGAGGTGCTGATAGACCTCGATCAGATGGGTGACGTCGGCCAGCGCGTAATCGAGCTGCTTGTCGGAAAGCGGCCGGTGGCGCCAGTCGGTGAAACGCGACGACTTGTCAAGCCGCGCACCGGTGATGCGCTGCACCAGCTGATCATAGGAAACGCTGTCGCCGAAGCCGCAGACCATCGCCGCGACCTGTGTATCGAAGACGGGATGCGGAACCAGGTCGCCGAGATGGACGATGATTTCGATGTCCTGCCTAGCGGCGTGGAAGACCTTGACCACCGCCTCGTTGGCCATCAGCTTGAAGAACGGCCTCAGGTCGATGTCCGATGACAAGGGATCGATCAGCGCCGTCACGCCGGGCGCGGCCATCTGGATCAGGCACAGGATTGGCCAGAAGGTCGTCTCGCGAATGAATTCGGTGTCTACGGTGACGAAATCCGACTTTTCGAAAGCGGCGAGAGCGGTCTCGAGTTCTTTCTGGGTGGTGATGACGTGCATCAAATCGCTTTTGGCAGGAGTAGGGTCTTCCTAGATTTCAGCCGGGAAGGCTTTCGTCAAGCCGTGGCACCCTCGTCACGGCCTTTCCGGACCGTCCGGATCGCCGTTTCTTCTGGCCAGCCGTGCGAAAACGGTGGAAGTGCGCAACAATGCGGTGAAACGGCTGCGCTTGCCCGCCGGCACGCCGGACCGGGCCTGCATGCGGTAGAGGATGACGGCGATGAAGATCGCGTAGACCATGGCGCTGAACACGAACAGCGCGCTCGGCCCGAAATACTGCATCGCGGTCGAGGCGGCGAAAGGGCCGCCGATGGCGCCGAAGGAGTAGAACAGCATCAGCGCCGCATTGATCAGCACGAACTCGCCAGTGTCGGCGCGGTCGTTGGAATGCGCCGCCGACAGCGAATAGAGCGGCATGGCGAAACAGCCGAAGATGAAGATGATGACGAAGTTGAGCGCGGGGTTGCTGCCGGCGATGAACACCAGCGCCAGGGCCGAGAGCATCGCGCAGCAGGTGGTCATCAACAGCACCCGGCGTCGGTCCCAGCGGTCGGAGAGATAGCCCAGCGGATACTGGATGATGGCGCCGCCGAAGATGCCGACGCTGACGAAGGTGACGACGTCGGCGACCGACATGCCGATCTGCTCGGCATAAACAGGTGAGAGTGTCCGAAACGCGCTGTTGGTGACGCCGACGGCGATGCAGCCGAAGCAGCCCAGCGGTGAAATCCGCCAGACGCGCGCCAGGTCGAGCTTGACCTCCTCCGGTGGCGTCGGATTGGATCGGTCGCCGAGGGAAACCGGCACCAGCGACAACGTGATCATGATCGACATGATGGCGAAGATGGTGAAGCCGCCGGCGCCGAAGACCGGGATCAGGAACTGGGCGCCGGTCACCGAACCGGTATCGACCATCCGGTAGATCGCCAGTACGCGGGCGCGGTCGTGGTTGCTGACGCCGGAATTGAGCCAGCTTTCCACGATCGTGAACAGCCCGGCGAAGCAGAAGCCGCCGGCAAAGCGCACCGCGCACCACATCACCGGATCGAGGACCAGCACCAGCAGCAAGGTGCCGACCGAGGCGATCGCCGCCAGCGCCGAAAACGCCCTGATATGGCCGACCGCCTTCATGATGCGGGTGATGGCCAGGCAGCCGAGCAGGAATCCGGCGAAATAGAAGGTGCCCATCAGGCCGATATCGGAGGCGGAAAACCCTTCCTGCGCACCGCGCAGCGCAATCAGCGTGCTCTGCAGCCCATTGCCGCCGAGCAGGATGCCTGCGGCGAGAAGAAGCGGGATCAAGGGGCGGATGGAAGACATGCAAAAGGACGATCACGTATCGGTGATCCCTTCTTGAACCATTGCCCTGGTCAATGCCAGCGGCAATTCCAGGTCGCCGACAGGGCGCGTGCTCCTCAGGTCGCCGTCGGCCGTGCCGGAGAGCCGTTCATGCCTCGCCCGTCCGCACCGGTATTTTCCGCCGCGCCAGGTCAGGTGCTTCGTTTGATGGCGTAGCGGCCTTCTCCGAAGGCGCCCGTCGGCCAAGCGCGCCGGCGGTCAGCAGGCTGAGCGCAATGAACGGAATGCCGATGCCGAAGGCGGAGCGGATGCCCCAATGGTCCGAGACGAAGCCGAGCAGCGGCGGCCCGAGCAGGAAGGCGACGAAGGAGATCTGCGACAGCGCCGCGACGTTGATTGCCGCCGGCCGATCTGTCCGCTGCGCGGCCGCCGAGATCGCCAGCGGGAAGAGGGCGCTGGTGCCGATGCCCAGAAGAGCAAAACCGAGCATGGACAACAGCGGGGCAGGCGACAGGAAGACGATGAAGACGCCGGCCGCCATGCAGGCCAGCAGCACCCGCGCCACGCCGCTCGGCGAGTGACGATCGACGAAGCTGTCGGCGAAGAAGCGCGTGGTCGCCTGCGAAAACGCAAACAGCGCCACGGTGAAACCGGCAACGAAAGGGCCGGCTTCGAACACCGTACGCATATAGATCGCCGACCAGTCGATGCTGGCGCCCTCCATCAGCATCGCCGAAAGCGTCACCGCCACCAGGACGAGGATCGGCAGCGTTGGCCGCGCGAAGGTGGGCGCCTTGTCGCCGGTGCTGGCGAAACGGGCCGGTGCCGGCTGGTAGCCGCCGAGAAACAGCGCCATGGATATCGCGACCATGGGGACGACAATAGCCAGGTGCAGTTGTGCCGACACACCGAGATGCCCAAGTGCTGCACCAAATAGGCCGGCGCCGAAGAAGCCCATGCTCCAGAACGAATGCGCCCTGTTCATGATCCGGCGTTTCAGCAGGAATTCCGTCCTGTCGGCTTCGACATTGAGCATGATCTCGACGCTGCCGATCATCAGGCCGACCGGGAAGAGCATCAGGAACAGCGCCAGCGGACCCGGCGCATGTACGGCGATGGCATAGGCAAGCGCCACCAGCGGGATCAAGGCAAGCAGGGCGCGGCGGAAGCCGACGCGCTCGAGCAGCGGCGTCGCAAGCGTCAGCGCCGTCAAGGTGCCGATCGGCGTTCCGATCAGGCTGAGGCCGAGCGTGCCGTCCTCGATACCCATGGCGTGCTTGATGTCGGGCAGCCGCGGAAAGATGTTGCCCATGGCAAAGGAATAGATCGCAAACCCGGCATAGACCCGGTGTTGAGGGGAGAGGCTGAGGCCAAGGGTCATCGCTATGCCTTCAAGGAAAGAGGAGCTGCGGCTGGTCTGCTCGACTGCCCGATGCACCGACTTCTTGCATAATCATGCAGAACATGCAAGAACGCGCATAAAAATATAGGAATGTGCAATGCTGACCGATGAACGGCACCAACTCATTCGCGACCGGCTTGCGTCGGAGGGCCGGGTATTGGCTGGCGAACTGGCGACCCGCTTCGGTGTATCGGAGGATACGGTCCGGCGCGACCTGAGGGAACTGGCGAAGGCCGGGCAATGCCGCCGCGTCTATGGCGGCGCGGTCGCGCCCGCACCTTTCGCCGCGGCGTCGATCAGCCTGCGCGGCAGCCATGCCGTCGAGGAGAAGATGCGGCTGGCGCGCGCGGCGGTGGCTCTGCTCTCCAGCGGGCAGAGCCTGTTCATCGATGGCGGAACCACCAATGCCGCGATCGCCAAGGCCATTCCGCGTGACCTCGAGCTCACCATAGCCACCAATTCGCTCGGCGTCGCCTCGGCCCTGTCCGATCACGTTCTGGTCGAATTGATCGTGCTGGGCGGAAGGTTCGACCGCGAACTCGGCACCTGCGTCGGAGGCGACACGCTGGCCGCCGTCGCGCAGCTTGGCGCCGATCTGTTTTTCCTCGGCTCCTGCGGTCTCGATGCCACAAGAGGCGTGACCGCTTTCGATTCGGCGGAAGCCGAGGTGAAGCGGGCCATGGCCAGGAACAGCGGCGGCATCGTCATCGCCGCCACCAATGACAAACTGGCCACCGCATCGGCCTATCGCGTCACCGGCCCCGAAGCGATCCGCCATCTGGTCGTCGACAAGACCGCGCCGGCCAGTATCCTTGCGGAATTCGAACGTCAGGGCGTTGAAATCCACTTGGCTTGAAACCGTCGCCCGCGCATCCGCCAACGGGGTGTCCTGATTTCGAGTTTCGCCCGGGCTTCGACCCGGGCTTCGACAAGGGATGTCGAAACAGGCAGCTGCGCTCGCTTGCCTTGACAAATCCGGCCTCCCATGCGCTTTTCGCGCAAATTTTGAGGCCGGGCTTGATGCTTCGGCCTGCAACCCAGCACCCCGGACTTTACCAATGACCATGCACCGTTACCGCAGCCACACCTGTGCCCAGTTGAGAAAGAGCGACGTCGGCTCTTCCGTTCGCCTGTCGGGCTGGGTGCATCGTGTGCGCGACCATGGCGGCCTGCTGTTCATCGATCTGCGCGACCATTACGGCCTTACCCAGATCGTCGCCGATCCGGATTCGCCGGCCTTCAAGGTCGCCGAGACCGTGCGTGGCGAATGGGTGATCCGTGTCGACGGCGAGGTCAAGGCGCGCTTGCCAGAAACCACGAACGCCAACCTGCCGACCGGCGAGATCGAGATTTTCGCCCGCGAGATCGAGGTGTTGTCGGCGGCCAAGGAACTACCGCTGCCGGTGTTCGGCGAGCCGGACTATCCCGAGGACATCAGGCTGAAGTATCGCTTCCTCGACCTGCGCCGCGACACGCTGCACAAGAACATCGTGGCGCGGACGAAAATCATCGCCGAGATGCGCAAGCGCATGACCGATGTCGGCTTCACCGAATTCTCGACGCCGATCCTGACCGCGTCCTCGCCGGAAGGCGCGCGCGACTTCCTGGTGCCGTCGCGCATCCATCCCGGCACTTTCTACGCCTTGCCGCAGGCGCCGCAGCAGTACAAGCAGCTGATCATGGTGTCGGGTTTCGACCGCTATTTCCAGATCGCGCCCTGCTTCCGCGACGAGGATCCGCGCGCCGACCGTCTGCCCGGTGAATTCTACCAGCTCGACCTCGAAATGAGCTTCGTCGAGCAGGACGACGTGCTGTCGACCATGGAGCCGGTGATGCGCGGGGTCTTCGAGACCTTTGCCAACGGCAAGCCGGTGACGCAGAAATTCCAGCGCATCCCCTATGATGTCGCCATGCGCAAATATGGCTCCGACAAGCCCGACCTGCGCAACCCGATCGAGATGCAGGCCGTCTCCGACAATTTTCGCGATTCGGGCTTCAAGGTGTTCGCCAACATCCTGGCCAACGACCCGAAGGCCGAGGTCTGGGGCATTCCGGCCAAGACCGGCGGCAGCCGCGCCTTCTGCGACCGCATGAACTCCTGGGCGCAAGGCGAGGGCCAGCCGGGGCTGGGCTACATCTTCTGGCGCAAGGAGGGCGACAAGCTCGAAGGCGCCGGTCCGCTCGCCAAGAACATCGGCGAGGAACGCACCGAGGCGATCCGCCTACAGCTCGGCCTCGCCGATGGCGATGCCGCCTTCTTCGTCGCCGGTGATCCGAAGAAATTCGTCTCCTTCGCCGGTGCCGCACGCACCCGCTCCGGCGAGGAACTGAACCTTGTCGACCGCGAGCGCTTCGAACTGTGCTGGATCGTCGACTTCCCGTTCTTCGAATGGAACGAGGAGGAGAAGAAGATCGACTTCGCCCACAATCCGTTCTCGATGCCGCAGGGCGGCATCGATGCGCTGAACGGCGAGGACCTGCTCGGCATCAAGGCGTTCCAGTACGACATGGTCTGCAACGGTTTCGAGATCGCCTCAGGAGGTATCCGCAACCATCTGCCCGAAACCATGGTCAAGGCGTTCGAGACGGTCGGGCTCGACCGTGCCACGGTCGAGGAGCGCTTTGGCGGCCTCTACCGCGCCTTCCAGTACGGCGCGCCGCCTCATGGCGGCATGGCTGCCGGCGTTGACCGCGTCGTCATGCTGCTGGTCGGAGCGAAGAACCTGCGCGAGATCACCATGTTCCCGATGAACCAGCAGGCCTACGACCTGCTGATGAACGCGCCTTCGGAAGCGAGCCCGCAGCAGCTTCGCGAGCTGGCGCTGCGCGTCGCACCGACCAAGAAAGATGCCTGAAAATTTTCCTAATTAACCGAAATTTTACGGCTATGAATGCCTTAATGTTGCGTTAATATCCGGATTCGCAGGGAGACTACAATGACGCGTAACCTACAGGAACTTATCGAAAAATCCCGCGCGGTCAAAATGTCAGAGACGGAGCAAGAGGCGCAGCGCCGCAGTTTTGCCTACGGATCAGCTAAAATAGAAAACAACGATATAACTCGCGATATTATCGATGAAGCGGCTGTCCGATTGAGCAAAGCGCCGAATGACGAATGACAGATCGAGCGAAGCTGACGATCCTTTGCTCGTCACAGACGCTCAAGAGATTGCGAGGATAGAAGCTGAAAATACGCTCCGTCAATTCGACGGGGCGATGTCTGAGTTGCGCAAATGGATTGGGAATCCTCGGTATAAGCTTCGGCCATCTACGATCTTACGCCTAAACAGAATTGCACTCGAAAGGCTAAGCAAATATGCAGGCGTTTTCAGGCCGGGAGATATCAAAATAACAGGAAGTGGGCATTTGCCCATTTCATCCGATCAAGTGCCTGATTTAGTAGAAGAATTCTGCGATTATATAGAAAAAAATTGGGACGGGAAATCTGCTATTCACCTGTCTGCTTATGCTCTCTGGCGATTGAACTGGATTCACCCGTTTGTTGACGGGAATGGCCGGACGGCCCGGATTGTCTCTTATCTGATACTATGTGCGAGGCTAGGGTATCGCCTTCCTGGTACCAAAACAATTCCGGAACAAATTGCAGCAAATAAGCAACCATACTATCTGGCGCTTGAAGCAGCAGACGCGGCGCAAGTCCGCGGCACGGTTGACGTTTCAGAGTTGGAAGCCATGATGGATGCGCATCTTGCAGCACAGCTGGTGGATGTGCACAACCACGCCGCAGGCGCCTTCGAAAAGGAACGTGCAGCCATCGCTCAATATCCACAATCAGATATTGAGGTTATCAAGCCTTCAAACAGTGTAGCTAAAATTGTGAGTGACGGAGTCGGGCACGTAGAGAGACATCCAGTTGTCTACGGCTTTTTCGGTCTTCTGATAGTCACCGTTTTGGGCGCTCTATTGACGCATTAGCCCGGCATCGCTGCCGGGCTTTTCCATGTCTTGAGCTAACTTCGATCAGTCTTCGTTCGCCTTGACGCTGACGCCCAGCGTCTTCGGCAGGTCGAGCGGGTTGGACATGGCGCCCGCCATGATCAGCGCGAACGGCACCGATGCCGGCGGCTCGGCCGAGATTTCGAGGCTCTTCGGGTCGTCGAGATACTTGCCGACGGCTGCCGTCACCTGCGCCGTCAGTTCCGGATTGTTGAGCTGCGCCATGCCGAACGGCACGATTGCCTTGGCCTGGTTGGCGATGTCCTTGGCCGACATGCCCTGCTGCTTGCCGACATAATCCAGCACCTTGTTGGTCAGCGAATCGTCGTCGAAGCGGATCGAGGCGCTGTTGAACGAAAGCTGCTGCAAAAGACCGAGCATGGCCATGCCCTGCGCGGAATTGTCGGCGCCTTCGGGCTGCGCGGCCATCTTTTTCTGCATCTCCTGCAGCGACTTGACGAAATCCATCGTGTAGCCACCGAGGTCGAAGGTCATGCCGAGCGTTCCGGCATTCTCGACGGAAATGTCATATTTCGACAGTTCGATCTTGCCATCCGAGGGCTGCCAGGTGCCGGCCATTTCGAGGTTGCCCGAGATATTCTGATAACCGAGAGCGTTGATGACTTCCTTCGACTTGGGATCGTCGACCAGCGTCAGGTCCGCATTGAACTTTTCCGTGGTGCCGGTGAATTCCATCGCCTTGCCGTCGGCCGGCGGCGTGATCTCTATGGCAAGGCCGTCCATCGAGAAGGCGGTCTTGTCGGCGACCTTGACGGTCATGTTTTCGAGTTCGGCGGATTTGTACATCATCAGCGAGCCCAGCGGGCCGGTGGAGCCATCGGCCGGAACCGTCATGTCGTGGATCACGAAGGGGCTGAGATTGAGGGTGACGCCATCCTTGCTGTGTTCGAAGGCCGACGTCGACACGGTGGCGATGTCATAGCCGCCATTGGCTTCGGTGACGCCCTCGAGCTTGACGTCGCCGATCGGCAGGGCTTCCTTTTCCGCAGCCGGTTTGATCGCGACGCCCTGCAGCACCATGCTGGTGTTGTCGCCGGTCACGCCGGTCCAGGAGATGTCGACTCCCTGCGCGGAAAGCGCCGCCTTCAGCCGGTCGGCGACGGCGGCGTCCTGTGCCAGGGCCGCATTCAGTGGCAGCGTGAGCAAGAAGGTCGAAAGAGCGAATTTCCGGAGAATTGAGCGGTTGATTGTCATCACAAGGTCCCTGAGAGTGTTCTGAAATTGTTTTTCAATTCTTTGCGCCATCACCATTCCGTGACGAACTGGACGGGAAAAAGGCGTATCCCCGGCACATTGGTCAAAAATCGCGGCGAAAGGCAAACCCGATCCGAACGTCATTGTCTAAAGCGGTGAATTTGGCATGAAGAGCGGGTCACGCAGCGCCGTCGCGCTTGGCAATAGATGCGGCGTGTAACAGATTGATGTTGGCCGGCAAGCCGGACCTTTCGGCTTCATGTTGCACAAAGGACGCAAGTTGATTGGCCCGGCACGCGCCACTTGCCGCGAATCACCCGCTCGGCTAGTTCCAGCCCATGGGAAAAAGGCTTTTGCCGCCTGACAATGGCGGTGGCGATCATATCGAACCGGTCGACCTGAAGAAGGCGCTGGAAGAGCGCTATCTCGCCTATGCGCTGTCGACCATCATGCATCGGGCGCTGCCCGACGTGCGCGACGGACTGAAACCGGTCCATCGCCGCATCATGCATGCCATGCGCCTGCTGCGGCTCAACCCCGACCAGGGCTTCGCCAAATGCGCCCGCATCGTCGGCGAGGTGATGGGCAAGTTCCACCCGCATGGCGACCAGTCGATCTATGACGCGCTGGTGCGGCTGGCGCAGGATTTTTCGATGCGCTATCCGCTGGTCGACGGGCAGGGCAATTTCGGCAACATCGACGGCGATAACGCCGCCGCCATGCGCTACACCGAAGCGCGCATGACCGACGTCGCGACCGAGCTGCTTGCCGGCATCACCGAGGACGCGGTCGACTACCGGCCGACCTACAATGAAGAGGACGAGGAGCCGGTCGTGCTGCCCGGCGCTTTCCCGAACCTCCTGGCCAATGGCTCGTCGGGCATTGCCGTCGGCATGGCGACGTCGATCCCCCCGCACAACGCAGCCGAACTTTGCGACGCCGCACTTCACCTGATCGAGCACCGGGACGCGCCGGTGGCGAAGCTGATGGATTTCGTCCAGGGTCCGGATTTCCCGACCGGCGGCATCATCGTCGACAGCCGCGCCTCCATCCTCGAAGCCTACGAGACCGGCCGCGGCGGCTTTCGTGTTCGGTCGAAGTGGAGCCAGGAAGACCAGGGCAGGGGCACCTGGAGCATCGTCGTCACCGAAATCCCTTATGGCGTGCAGAAGGCGCGGCTGATCGAGAAGATCGCCGAGTTGCTGATGGCCCGCAAACTGCCGCTGCTCGAAGACATCAGGGACGAAAGTGCCGAAGACATCCGCGTCGTGGTGGTGCCCAAGAGCCGATCGGTCGATCCCGGCATCCTGATGGAATCGCTGTTCAAACTGACCGAGCTCGAAAGCAGATTCCCGCTCAACATGAACGTCCTGTCGCGCGGCAAGGTGCCCAACGTGCTGTCGCTCAAGGGCGTGCTGCAGGAATGGCTCGACCATCGCCGCGACGTGCTCGTCCGCCGCTCGAAACATCGCCTGGGCGAGATCGAAAGACGGCTGGAGATCCTCGCCGGCTATCTGATCGCCTATCTCAACATCGACGAGGTGATCAAGATCATCCGCGAGGAGGATGAGCCCAAGCAGGTGATGATGGCCCGCTGGTCGCTCACCGACACCCAGGCCGAAGCCATCCTCAACATGCGCCTGCGCGCCCTGCGCAAGCTGGAAGAGTTCGAGATCCGCAAGGAATTCGACGGCCTCACCACCGAGAAGAAGCAGATCGAGGCGTTGCTTGCGTCCGACGCCAAGCAATGGTCGACGATCAAGTGGGAAGTCACCAGCATCCGCGAGAAGTTCGGCCCGGAGACCGAGCTCGGCAAGCGCCGCACCCAGTTCGCCGACGCGCCCGAGCACGACCTGACCGACATCGCCCATGCCATGATCGAACGCGAGCCGGTCACCGTGGTGGTTTCGGAAAAGGGCTGGCTGCGGGCGATGAAGGGCCATCTGGCCGATCTGTCGACGCTGACCTTCAAGGAGGGCGACAGCCTCAAGCTCGCCTTCCACGCCCAGACCACCGACAAGGTGCTGGTGTTCACCACCGGCGGCAAGTTCTACACCATCGGCGCCGACCGGTTGCCGGGGGGGCGCGGCCATGGCGAACCGATCCGCATCATCGTCGACATGGACAATGACCAGGACATCGTCACCGCCTTCGTCCACGATCCCAAGCGCAAGCTGTTGCTGGCCTCCCATGACGCCAACGGCTTCATCGTGCCGGAGGAGGAAGTCGTCGCCAACACCCGCAAGGGCAAGCAGGTGATGAACGTCAAGGCGCCGGACGAAGCCAAGCGCTGCGTCCCGCTCACCGGCGATCATCTCGCCATCGTCGGCGAGAACCGCAAGATGCTGGTGTTCGCGCTTTCAGACATCCCGGAAATGGGTCGCGGCAAAGGCGTGCGGCTGCAGAAATACAAGGATGGCGGCCTGCTCGACCTCAAGCCGTTCACGCTGGAGACCGGTCTGTCCTGGCAGGATTCGGCCGACCGCACGTTTACCCGGTCGCGCGAGGAACTGGCCGAATGGATCGGCGCCCGCGCGTCGGCCGGCCGGATGGTGCCGAAGGGATTCCCGAGGACGGGGAAGTTTGGGTAGCGGCTGATCTCCCCCCTCGAGGGGGAGATGTCGCCGAAGGCGACAGAGGGGGTCGGTTCGACCGGACGCAACCTCCTGCTTTTAACAGAANCCAAGACAGCGGCGCGGGCGGCAAGCGCACTAATCTCCCCCCTCGAGGGGGAGATGTCGCCGAAGGCGACAGAGGGGGTCGGTTCGACCGGACGCAACCTCCTGCTTTTAACAGAAGAGGCTAGCGCCTTACGGGCGGCGACCCCCTCTGGCCTGCCGGCCATCTCCCCCTCGAGGGGGGAGATCGCTCACTCCCCCAACTCATTTGGAGTATCGTCACGATTGCTGCACTATATCCGTGCATAACGGGGTGTTTGGGAGAGACGGGCGTTTTGAAGGAAGCAAAAATCCAGAAACCGGAACGGCAGCAGCGCCTGTTCGGCCTGTCGACGCCCCTGCGGTCCGCGGTCATTCCGCCGCTGTCGGCGGCGCGCTGGCTGTTGGTGCTGATCGTCGCCGCCGGCGTCTATTTCTTCCACGGCTTCCTGTTCCCGGTGCTGGCGGCGCTCGTCATCGCCTTCGCCAGCTGGCCGCTCTACCGTCGCCTGCTGGCCAGCGTCGGCGGCAACCGCACCATTGCCGCCACCTTTGCCATCCTGTTCATCCTGGCCTTCCTGGTCATACCGATCGCGCTTGCCGGCACCTACGCCATCAACGAGGTGCGCGAGTGGGTCGGCTGGGCGATCGAGACCAATCGGTACGGTGCCACCACACCGCATTGGATTGCCATGCTGCCTGTCATCGGTGAGTGGCTGAACGAGCAATGGACGGACAATTTTGGCCATCCCGGCGGCATCGGCGAGCTGATCCAGTTGATCAGCGGCGCCAATATCGGCAGCATCTATCGCGGCGTGCTCGCCGCCGGCGGCAGTGCTTTCGGGCTGTTGCTGACGCTGCTGTTCATGATGATCGCGCTGTTCTTCGCCTATCGCGACGGCGAACACTTTGCCGGCCAGGTCGACCGGCTCGGCGAACGCATCCTGCCGACCCGCTGGGAGCGGATCTCGCGCGTCGTGCCGGCGACGATCTCCTCGACCGTGACCGGCATGACCGTTATCGCCATCGGCGAGGGGCTGGTGCTGGGCATTGCCTACTGGCTGGCCGGGGTGCCATCGCCGGTGACGCTCGGCGCCCTGACCGGCGTCATGGCGCTGATACCCGGCGGCGCACCGCTGTCCTTCACGCTGGTCTCGATCTACCTCGCTGCCAGCGGTTCGCCGATGGCCGGCCTGGCGCTGTTCCTGTGGGGGGCGGTCGAGCTGTTCATCGTCGACAAGACATTGCGCCCGAAGCTCGTCGGCGGCCCGATAAAGCTGCCCTTCCTGCCGACCTTTTTCGGCCTCATCGGCGGCGTCAAGACCATGGGTTTCCTCGGCCTGTTCATCGGCCCGGTGCTGATGGCGCTGCTGGTGGCGATCTGGCGCGAATGGCTGCGCGAGGTGGAACTGGGCGACGAGACGGCCGCCGATTCGGCGGCCGAAATCGAGGCCGGTCCGCAAATCGAGGTCCTGCCGGAATCCAATGCGGCGAAGAAAGCCAGCGCCTGATAAGGACCGGCTTTGCGCCGTAAGCCGAATTGTCGCTAGACCGGGTGATGCACCGCGAAATCGACCCGGCGCTTGCGCCCGTCATGCAGCTGCCAGAGCGAGTGTGCGACCAGCGTGACGATCAGGATCGCTCCGCCGATCAGGCTGTTGCGGGTCGGTGCCTCGGCAAAGATCATCCACACCCAGACCGGCGCCAGCACGGTTTCGAGCAGGTAGAACATCGCCACTTCCGGTCCTGAAATGTATTTCGGCCCGGCGGCGAGGCAGAAGAACGAGATCGGCATGATGACGGCGCCGTTGAAGACGATCCACCATGGCGCGTTCACATGAAAGCCTTCGCCTGACACCATGAAGGCCGCCAGCCCAAGCGGCAGAAGGACGCCGACGAGCGAGGTGAAGCCCATGTCCTTGCCGCTGGCGCGCGAGATGGTGATGGCCACCGCGATGAAGAAGGCCGAGCACAGCGCCATGAAATCGCCGAACAGCTTGCCGGTGCCGACCGAGCCGCCGACGATGACCAGCACGCCGAGGATCATGATCGCCATCGCCGCGATGGTCACCAGCAACGGCCTTTCCCGCAGGAATATCCACGACAGCAAGCCCGCGAACACGGTGTTGAAGGCCAGGATGAACACCAGGTCGGCGGTCGAGGTGTGATAGACGGCGGTGACGAAGGTGATCCCCGTCAGCCCGTAGCATATCGCCACGATCAGGCCGGACCAGCCGGGGATGAGCGGCGGGGCGTTTCGGCTTAGTGCCCGCCAGACCGACCAAATGACCATGGCCGCGACGAAAGTCGTGCCGGTGCGCAGCAGCATGATCGTCCATGCGCCTCCGTCGGCGAGGCGGATCAACGGTATGTCGACAGTGAGCGTGAGCCCGCCGATGGCGGTTATCAAGAGACCCTTTTGGTGATCGTAATGAGAGGACATGCAGGAACTTTCGCAATGAAATGCAGGCTGGCGGCCAGCCGGTGCAATGGCGCACTCTCTCCAGCCAACCGGCTGAAAGACCAGCATCCCCTGCCTTGAAACAGTTTAAGGGTGGGCCGTGGAAAAACTCAGCGTGAAACCGCTTCGTTGATGTAGCGTTCCCAGCCCTTGGGGCCGAGATGCTCCTGCGGCATGAAGCGCATCTTATAATTCATCTTGCGCGAGCCATTGACCCAGTAGCCGAGGTAGACATGGGGCAGGCCCATCGCCCTGGCGCGGGCGATGTGGTCGAGGATCATGAACGTGCCGAGCGAACGCTCCTCGAAATCGGGATTGAAGTAGGAATAGACCATCGACAGGCCGTCGGCCATCTTGTCGGTAAGCGCCACGGCGATGAGTTCGCCCTGGCCCTTGCCGGTGATGAAGGTATCGGGGCCGCGGCGCCGGTACTCGATCACCTTGGTGTCGACATGGGTATCCTCGACCATCATGGCGTAGTCGAGCACCGTCATGTCGGACATGCCGCCGCGGCGATGGCGGGCATCGAGATAGCTGCGGAACAGCGAATATTGTTCGGTCGAGGGCTCGGCATTGTGCATGGCGCCGACGAGGTCGGAATTATGCTGCAGCACGCGCTTCATGTTGCGGCTGGCGGTGAATTCCTGGGCGAGGATGCGCACGGACACACAGGCGCGGCAGGTCTCGCAGGCCGGTCTGTAGGCGATGTTCTGCGAGCGCCGGAAGCCGCCTTGCGTCAGGAGATCGTTCATCTCCGACGCCTTGTCGCCGACCAGATGCGTGAACACCTTGCGCTCGAACTGACCGTCGAGGTAAGGGCACGGCGACGGCGCGGTCAGGAAGAACTGCGGCGACTGGGTCGGGTGCTGCGTCATCGAGCCTTGGAAACACTCCTTCGAGTCGCTCTACCTTTGGCGCGGAAAGCGAAAAATTCAACAGGATTGTGAAGGTGCGGACGAACAGACGCCTTCACATTTGCGCCGATATGGCGGTAGCGCTTCCAGAAAATGCCGTCAACGGCCGGTGCGGCTGACCACGGTGCCGAGCAAAAGGTCATGCAGCGTGCGCTTGCGGTCGGCAAACAGGGTCACCAGCAGGACGAGCGGCGACAGGATGACGTTGCCGGCCCAGAACAGCACGGAATGGACGACCGCGGTGAGCCCGTCGATCGGCCGACCGTCGAGCCGGTCGAGACGGATGCCCATCATCTTCATGCCCGTGGTTGCCTGGTCGGTGCTGCCCAGCGTGTTCCAGATGTAGAGGATGGCAACGGCCGGCACGAGGACGCCAAACAGCACCCAGCCAAGGCCGAGGGTCAAGAGCCCCAGGAAGAACACCAGTATGGCGAACGGAATGCTGAGCAGCGCGACGATGATATAGTCGAGCACGAAGGCCAGGATGCGCCTTGTGCGCACGCCTTCATAGGCCCTGACATCGTCGAGCCTGGTGTTGATGATTTCGCCGTCGAGAACGCGCGCGTTCATGTCATTTCCTCGTAACAGGGCCCGACATAGGGTGCGGGCCGCTCGACAATGAAATGGTGAAGGCCCGTGCCGGAATCAAGATCGGGCTTCATTGCGGGCGCAAGGACGGAACGGCGTCTGGCGCAAGCTGAACCGGTTGAATTTGCCGCGCGAATGGCATTAGCTTGCTGCGGCGCACCAAAGCGCCGAGGGGCAGGGGAACGGGGCACTATGGACTATGACATGCTGGTCATCGGCAGCGGCCCTTCCGGCCGCCGCGCCGCGGTGCAGTCCGCCAAGCTCGGCAAATCGGTGCTGGTGGTCGATAGGGGCCGGCGTCTTGGCGGCGTCTCGGTGCACACAGGCACCATCCCTTCCAAGACGCTGCGCGAAACGGTGCTCAACCTCTCGGGCTGGCGCGAACGCGGCTTTTATGGACGCGGCTACCGGGTCAAGCAGGATATTTCGGTCGGCGACCTGGTCGAGCGGCTGCACAAGACGCTCGACCATGAGGTCGAGGTGCTGCAGCACCAGTTCATGCGCAACACGGTCAAGAGCGCACGTGCCGCGGTAAAATTTCTCGGTCCAAACAAAGTCAGCCTGACGACCGACAATGGCGACTACAGTGAAGTCGGTTTCGCCAATGCGCTGATCGCGGTCGGCACCAGGCCGCACCGGCCGCGCGACGTGCCCTTCGACAAGACCCGCGTCTTCGACAGCGACGAGATGCTGGAACTCGACCGCCTGCCGCGCACGCTGACGGTGATCGGCGCCGGCGTCATCGGTGTCGAATACGCCACGATCTTTTCCGCTCTCGACGTGCCGGTGACGCTGGTCGAGCCGCGCAACTCCCTCCTCGATTTCGTCGACCGCGAAATCGTCGACGATTTCATCCATCAGATGCGTGATCGCGGCATGACGATAAGGCTGGGCAGCGCGGTGAAGGAAATCCGCTCCAAGCCCGAAGCCGCCGAGGTGGAACTGGCCGATGGCCGCACCATTCGCTCCGAGGTCGTGCTCTACGCCGCCGGCCGCACCGGCAATGTCGGCAGCCTGGGGCTGGATGTGGTCGGCATCGATGCCGATACCCGAGGCCGCATCAAGGTCGACCCGCAGACCTTCCAGACCAGCGTGCCGAACATCTACGCCGCCGGCGACGTCATCGGCTTTCCGAGTCTCGCCTCCACTTCGATGGAGCAGGGCAGGGTCGCCGCCTGCCATGCCTTCGGCGTGGCATTGCCGCCGCCGCCGGAAACATTCCCCTATGGCATCTACGCGGTGCCGGAAATCTCGACCGTCGGCCAGTCGGAGGAACAGGTGCGCGAGAGTGGCGCCGCTTACGAGGTTGGCGTGGCGCGCTTCCGCGAGACGTCACGCGGTCACATCATGGGCGTCAACACCGGCTTCCTGAAACTGTTGTTCTCGATCGAAACGCGTCGCCTGCTCGGCGCGCACATCGTCGGCGAGGGCGCTACCGAACTCATCCACATCGGCCAGGCGGTGATCAATCTCGGCGGCACGGTCGACTTCTTCGTCAACAACACCTTCAATTACCCGACGCTTGCCGAGGCCTACAAGATCGCGGGCCTTGATGCCTGGAACAGGATGGGGCGGGGGTAGGCGCTGCCTCTCCACGCGGATTCCGCAGGCCCGCACGGCCGAGCGCAGATCGACACTCTGACCGTTCGGGACAGAAGCCTCAGCTTCGCTGTATCGCCGCCGGTCCCACCAGCCATTGCCTGACGATCGCCGCGTCCGGATCGCCGATTTCATGGCCCGATGGAATGATCCGGGCGTCGATCTCGCTGCCGTGGCGGCTGAGCAGCATCACCAGCGCCGGCGCGAAGGGCCCATAGGTCTCGTCGGCTGCTCCGGCGATGATCAGCGCTCGTGTTCCGATGAGGGTTGCGGCCGGCGCCTGGTCGAGTACAGGCATTTCGAGCACGGGCATTGGCCTCAGCAGCGCCGCTCCGCGCACGATGCCCGGATGCAGCAGCATCAGGCTTGAAACGAGATTGGCGCCGTTCGAATAGCCGAGGAATGTTGCCCGGGCGAGATCAAGCCCATGGCGCTTGGCCGCTTCGCCGGCGAACGCCGCGAAGGCGGCGGTTTCTGCAAGGATGCTTTCCTGTTCGAATCGCGTCGGGGTAATCCGCTCGAACCAGCGAAAACCGTCCTCATGGGGGATCCGGCCACGCGCCGCGATCAGCACGGCGTCGGGCGCGATCTGTCTCGCCAGCGGCACCAGGGTCGTCTCGTCGACACCGGAACCATGGAGCAGGAACAGGCATTCACGGCGGCTCCCGCCGGCACCCAGAAGCCGGTAGGGAAAGGCCAGATCCATGAGCAGCGGGCCATTTTCGACGCTGTCGCCCATCATTCCGCATCCTCTTGATTATATGAGGTTTCGCTGAATTTGCCGGCTTCAAAACGCAATATTTTCATGCTCCGCGAAAGTTGATTGAACCGGGCGCATTCCAGCCCGTTTCTGCGCCGATACACTCCCCTGGGAGGAATCGAAGCGGTGCGCCCCGGGGGTCGCATTGCTGGACATGAACAACCAGCTTTGAGGCCTTTTGTCGATGACCACCCCCATTTCGCCGGCCCCCATTTCGCCGGAACGCGATACGCGTATCGATGTGCTGCGCGCGCTCGCCTTGCTCACCATCTTCGTCGACCATGTGCCGGGCACGCCTTTCGAGGTCCTGACCTACAAGAATTTCGGTTTCTCGGACGCGGCCGAAGCGTTCGTGCTGATTTCCGGCATCTCGGTCGCGCTCGCCTACGGCACGAAATTCCGGCCGGGCGGCCGGCTTCTCGCAACCTTGAAGATGTGGCGGCGGGCGGGTGTGCTCTACGTCACCCACATCGTGACGACCATGGCGGTGATGGCCCTGTTCTGCGCCGTGGCGGTGTTTGCCAGGCGGCCGGACCTGCTGAAGCTGATCAACATCGAGCCGCTGATGAAGAACCCACCGGAAGTGTTAGTCGGCATCGTCACGCTCGGCCATCAGCTTGGCTACAACAACATCCTGCCTGTCTATGCCGTGCTGCTTTTGATGGCGCCGGCCTTCGTGCTGTTCGTCAGCTACAGGCCCGTCGCCACACTTGTCGTGTCCGGTGCGCTGTGGCTCGTCGCCGGCATCTGGCAGATCGCCCCGCCCAACTATCCCGAGCCTGGCTTCTGGTTCCTGAACCCGCTGTCCTGGCAGTTCCTGTTCAACATCGGCCTGGCCGCCATGCTGCATGTCAGGCGTGGCGGTGTCATCCCGGTCAATCGCTGGCTGGTCGGCGCCGCCGCGACCTATGTGCTGACGGCGCTGGTCTGGGTGCACAGTCCGCTGTGGGGGCAGATAACCTGGTTCAAGCTGCCGGTGGTGATCGGCGGCTTCGACAAGACCTTCCTGTCGTTGCCGCGGCTGTTGCACATCCTGGCGGTCAGCTATCTTATCGTCGCCCTGCCGGCGCTCTCCAGTCTGTTCCGGACCAGCCCCGACCATCCGCTGGCGATACTGGGCAAGCGCTCGCTTCCGGTCTTCGTCGCCGGCACGCTGATTGCCATGCTCGCCCAGGTGATGAGGCTGATCAATCCGGGCGGGCTCGTCTATGACAGCCTGCTGCTATCGGCCGGCATCGCCATGCAGTTCGCGCTCGCCTTCTATCTCGAATGGCTGTCGACCATCGCAGGCTCGGGCAAAGCCCGTGCGAAGCAAAAGGATGTCACGCCGGTCCGCGCGCCGTTCGGCATCTCCGCCGTGGCAAGAGCCAATCGCTGAGCTTGGCCGCGCGGCTCAGCCGCGTGGCGGAGCCGACGAGGCCCGCACGATCAGTTCGACAGGCAGAAGCTGCCGGCTGACCCTGCCGTCGCTTTCCAGGATCGCCTTGACGGCAAGGCGGCCGATCTCGGCGATGGGCTGGGCGATCGTGGTCAAGGGCGGCTTGGACGTCGCTGCTTCCGGGACGCCGTCGAAGCCGACGACGGAAACGTCGCCGGGGACGGCCAGCCCGCGCGCGCTCAGCCATTCAAGCGCCACCAGGGCTGTTCTGTCCGACATCGCCAGGATGGCCGTGGGCGGTTCGCCGGAAGCGAAAATGGCTTCGAGCCCTGCTTTCGTGGTGGCCGCATCGTTGGCGGTCTCGTAGACGGGCACTTTGGATATGTCGACGCCAACCCGCGAAAGCTCCTGGAGATAACCGGTGAGGCGGTCGCGCGTCCCCGCATAGGTCGCGGCGCGAACCTGTTCTGGCGACACAAGGCCTGTCCTGTTGTCGGCGAAAGGCAGCGCCAGGACGGCAAAGCGGCGATGTCCGAGATCGGTGAGATGGCGCGCCGCCATGCCGGCGCCGGCGATGTTGTCGACGCCGATCGCCGCGACCGAACCGTCCTGCGAATCCAGATCGAGCGCCACGAACGGCAGTTTGCGCTCGCGTGCCAGTTCCACCAGGCGCGAGCCGCCTTCGATGCAGAAGACGATGAAGCCGTCGACCAGCGCGCTCTGGATGTTCCAGGCAAGCTGTTCGTTGTTGGCGGCCGAGACCAGGGAGATCCCGGCCCCGGTTGCGTCGCAGGCTTGCGAGATGCCCGCCATCATGACGCGCGCGAAGGGATCGTCGAAGAAGTAGGAGAGGGGCTCGGCGGTGGCCACGCCGATGGCATTGACTTTGCCGGCCCGCAGCAGCCGGCCCTTCGGATCCGGGCCGCCATAGCCCATCGCCTCGGCAGCCGCCTTGACCCGTTCGCGGACTTCCTCGCGCACGATCTCGGGGCGGCTGAAGACATTGGACGCGGTGCCATGCGAGACACCTGCGGCCTTGGCGATGTCGGCCAGCCGGACGGGTCGTCGATTGCCTGCGGTGAGTGACGCCATTTTGCGCGTGCCTCCTGACATGCATTTAGCACGTTCCGGGTTTGCATCTAGCACTTTCGTTGGATCGATTCAAATTCTGCTTGACCAACGGCAGCCGAAGACCTATCTTTGAATCGATCCAAGCCGGCAGATTCAAGCTGGCGAAACGACCGAAGGGGAGGTGCGCCATGCATCCCGTCAACTATCTTTTTCAAGACATCTATCGCAACGACTGGAGCGTTGCGCCGGCCTCCAGCAGGTCCAGACGTCGAAATCATGCCGGCCCATGGATTCGGGACCTTCGCTTTCTGGTGGAGCGCAAGCGGAGCTGATCGGCGCTGCCTTTTTGTGACTGCCGATTGGATCGATTCAATTCAAGAGAGAGAAAAACCATGCATCCCGTCAAGCATCTGTTCGAAGACATCTATCGCAACTATTGGGGCATCGCGCCGGCCGCCGAGCGGCCCGAGGCGCCGCGCCGGACAAGGCGAGCCTCGCGCGGTCGCGATCTTTGGGTCCGATCCGAACGTCATCGAGACTGACCGTTCGCCATCTCAGGGTCTTGGGCGCACCAAGGCGGAGGCGGCAATCGCCAGCCAGCCTGCGATGAGCAGGGTGCCGCCGATCGGCGCCGACATCGGAAACAGTCTCGATTCCAAGAAGTCGCGGGCGAGCAGATCGCCCGCGAAAAGCACAAGCCCGACAAGCAGGGCCAGGCTGGCCATCCGCAGCAAGCGGTTCGCGCCGGCAAGGCCGACGGCGAGAAACACCGGCGCGTGCATCAAGAGGAACGATGCGGCCGTGCCGGTAAAGGCGCCGCCACGGTGCGCGGCCGCCGCCGACAGTGCCACACCTGCCGCACCGACGAGACCGCCGGCAAGCACCAGGATGCGGCTGGCGTTGGATTCAGCGAGATTCATAATAGCGCCGCCTTCGATTGCCGACTTGGGCGAATCCCTCAAGGCTCGCCCGCCTCCAGCAGCATATGCCGTGTCCGCCGCGACTGGACAATCCAGTTGTAGACGGCACCGCCGGCCATCAGCACCGATGTGCCGAGAAACACCGCCGGCATGCCGAAGTGGCCGCCGACGAAGCCGCCGGTCAAGGGTCCGGCGACCTGCCCGACATATTGCGCCGAAATCGCCAGGCCAAGCACGTTGCCGCCGACACCGTCGGGGACGTTGTGGCGGATGACGCTGGTGATGCAGGGCAGCAGGCCGCCAAGCGCCAGGCCCATCAGGAAGCGCAGTCCTATCAGCTGCCAGCTGTCGGTGACGAAAGCCTGCGGAATGAGCAGCAGGGCCGAGACGGCGAGCGCACCCACGACGACGTTCCAGTGACCGACGCGGTCGGCGAGCTTGCCGAGCCAGGAGGCCGACAGGATGGTGCCGAGCGCCGCCGCTGACATCACCACGCCGGCGACCAGCGTCACTCGGCTCTGGTCCTCGATGAGCTGCTGGACATAGACGGTGATGATCGGCTCGATCGACATGGTGGCGAACGCAAGCAGCATACCGGTTGTCAGCATCGCCACGACCGGACGTTTGTCCGGGATCTGCGACCAGCCGCTCTTCGCCTTTGCCGACGAAGCGGCTTTGGCTGGCTTCGGGCGGGGCATCTCCTTGATCAGGAAGGTGGTGGCCAGGAAGGCGAGGAAGATGACGCCGCCGGACAACAGGAAGGTGGCGCGGATGCCGATGACCGGCGGTAAGGCGCCGCCGAGCAGGGGGCCGACCAGCGAGCCCGCCGTGATCCCCGCCGACAGCACGCCGAGCGCCCAGCCAGAGCGGTCCTTGGGCGTCTGCATGGCCACCAATATGGTCGAACCCGAGGAATAGCCGCCGGCAAAACCGATCAGCAGGCGCAGCAACACCAACTGCCAGACCGTTTCGACCATGCCTGTCAGCGACATGCAGATCGCCATGCCGAAACTGGCGCGAACCAGCATTACCTTGCGGCCGTAGCGGTCGCCCAGGCGTCCCCACAGCGGCGCAACCATGGCAGCGGCGAAGAAGGTGGCGCCATAGGCGATGCCGGACCACTGCACGATGGCCGCATGTCCCTGCGCGCCGAGCTGTTCGACATAGAGCGGCAGGAAAGGCAGCAGCAGGGTCATGGCGATGAGCGTACTGAACGAGCCAGCGAAGCAGACGGCGAGATTGCGCCGCCAGTGGATGTTGTAGCCGCTTTGTCGGGTGTCTTCCTGCGTCATGTCCTGCCTGCTCGATACCAGCGCTTGTTGCGGATACCGTTTTGGGATACCAATGCGGATACGTCATGAACTTCAACCCCGCTGCTGTCAATGCGGCTTCGGAAAGGCGAGCGCGATGTCGCAGATGCAGAATGTCGAACGGCGGTTGCGCGAGATGATCCTTGGGCTTGAGGTTGGGCCGGGGGAGCGGCTGACGGAGCGTTGGATCGAAGGTCGCTTCGGCGCCTCGCGCACGCCGGTCAGGGCAGCGCTTCTGCGGCTGGAGACCGAGGGGCTGGTCGGCAGGGACGGGCGCGGCTGGACGGTGTCGCCCATCAACCTTGCCGAGCTCGAGCAGATCGCGGTCTATCGCGAAGCGGTCGAGGTCGCGGCTCTGCGGCTGACATGCACGCACGTCGACGGGAATGCCATCGATGTCATCGAGGCGATGCTCGATTCCTGCGACGAAAGCACGCCGCGCGAGGAGTGGCATCGCGTCGGCATGGATTTTCACATCGAGCTGGCGCGCCTGTCGGGCAATGAATTCCTGTTCCGCGCCGTTCGCGATGCCATGACGCGGCTGTCGCGCGCCCGCTGGCTGGAGGTTCGCGACGAGGCCGCCCTTGGCCGTGCCTGGGCCGAGCATCGCGCCATCCTGGCGGCAGCACGCCTTGGCGATGCCGATGAAGCGGCCCGCCGGCTTTCAGCCCACATCGTTGGCAGCCGTGACCGGCTGGTGACGTCGCTCGCCAACGATAGACGTGGGCTTCGCGCCAGGGGTTTTGCCGTGGTCGCTGCTTAGCGCGGCCTGCACAAGGCGGGGGCAATCGCTGCGAAACAGCGGCGTCCCGACACAAAGCGCACTTTCGGCCTCGCTTCATGGATGCCGATGGCGTAAGAGCGGCGATGGAAAACAACCGATTTGAAACACCCGTGACAGTCAAGTCCGCCACGGCGGGAAGCACTCAGCTCTTGCGTTCGGCCCGGGAGGCTTCCGATTACCTCCTCAACAGCTGGCCCGGCAAGCGCAGCCCCAAGCACCGCGCAGCGCTGCAGGCCTGTCATGACGCGCTGGCCGGCGACAAGCCGGCCATGAATGCCAGGCGTGCCTTCATCGCGGCGGCGCGTGAAGTCGACGTTTTCGTCAGCGACAAGGCGCCCGCTTGACGCAATCCAGTCGGATTGAGACGGGCCAGTCGAGATTGAGACGAGCCATTGGATTGCGACGAGGCCCGCATTCGCGGGCCTCTTGCCGTCATTCCTCTGTTTCGGTGTCGGTCTCGGTCTCCGGCTTGGACCGTTCCCGCGCGGCGACCTTGGCGGCCTGCTTTTCGGCCTTCTTGGCTGCTTTCTGCCGGTCGCGTTCCTTGCGTTCCTGATCGTAGTTTGGTGCTCGCGCCATATCGGCTCCTTTTTGACCTGCCTTGCGGCTCAAACCTTGCCTAGGAGCATTAGCCGCCAAACACAACAGCCGAGGCAAAAGTACCGCGGCGTTCGCTTCCGCGGTTGGGAGGGCTTGCCAGATGTGCAGCACAATGGTGTAGGAAGCGTCGGGGCGCCAACGAATTGAGAGCTGCCTGTTTGTTTTGATCAAGTGAACCATGGCCACAATTGCGCGGACGGCGGCGAGGGTGTTCTATTATGCGCGAAACGTCGCGCGCGACATCATTCCCCAAGCCCTGTTTCGACGCAGGCTGGCCGCTCGTCTCGAAACGGCCAAGCTTTCCGGCGAGCCGGCGCGCCGGCGGCTGAATTACTATAACAAGCTGCAGGATGGTTTCACGCCAAGCGCAAAGGCCGTGCGCATCAGCGAGCTGCCCTTCACTCCGACCATGTATTATTACGACCTGAAGGAGTTTGCCCGCTACTTCGATCCCGGCTTGCTGATCGACGTCGAGTTCGGAGACGTCATGAAGGTGCCGAAGGTGCCTTCGATCGTCAAGGATCGGCCGATCCGTGACGACGACAGCAACGCGGTCATCATGAAGCTCGACAAGTTTCGCCATTTCCAGATGCCGGCCGATACGATCCCGTTCGCCGACAAGCTGCCGGCCGTGGTCTGGCGTGGCGATCTCAACAATCCGATCAGGACACGGTTTCTGGAAGCAGCGCGCGACCTGCCGTTCTGCGACGCCGGCTCGCACAAGCCCAACGCGCCGGCGGAGTATGCCAAGCCCTTTCTCACCATCAGCCAGCACCAGCGCTATCGCTACATCGTTTCGCTCGAAGGCAACGACGTGGCGACTAATCTCAAATGGATATTGAACTCGAAGTCACTCTGCTTGATGCCGCCTCCGACATACGAGACATGGTTCGCGGAGCGGCAGCTCGAAGCCGATGTCCACTATGTGCCGCTCGCAGCGGACTTCTCCGACCTTGCTGAACATGTGGCCTTTTTCGAGCGGCACCCGGCGAAGGCCGAACGCATCGTCGCGGCCGCGAACGCCTATTGCCGGACGTTCGACAATGAGCAGACCGAACAGGCGATCTCCCTGCTGGTGCTCTACAAATATTTCGTGCTCAGCGGCCAGATCAAGCCGGATGCCGATGTCTGGCGCTACATAACGGGATAGTTGCCGGCGAAATAGCCGACCCCTGTGGCCAAGCGCGCCGTTACCATTTGGAGGCGCCGCCCATTTTGCGAAATCTCGGACACGACCAAGCTGGAGCGCGGCGAGGAACTATTCCGGCTGTCGTGCGTTTGCTGGCGCTTGTTTTGATCAGAGAACGATGGCCACCATACAGCGAACGACCCAAAAGGTTTTCTACTATGCGCGGAATGTCATACGCGATGTCGCACCACAGGCAATCTTCCGACGACGGCTGGCAGGTCGCCTCGATCAGGCCAGGCTCTCCGATGAGGCCGTCCGCCAACGATTGAACGACTACAACAAACTGCACGACACGTTCTCGCCCAGCCCCGATGCCGTCCGTATCGACAGCCTGCCGTCGGCACGCAGCATGTATTACTACGACCTGAAGGAATTTGCCCGTTACTTCGATGCCGGACTGCGCCTCGACCTGGAGTTTGGCGACGTCATCGAGGTGCCCAAGGTGCCGTCATTCGTCAAGGATCGCCCGATCCGGGCCGACAACGACAATGCGGTGCTCATGAAGTTCAACAAGTTCCGCCACTTCTACATGCCTGTCGACACGGTTGCCTTCGCCGACAAATTGCCGGCCGTGGTCTGGCGTGGCGATCTCAACAATCCGCTCAGGACAAGGTTTCTGGATGCCGTGCGCGACTTGCCGTTCTGCGATGCGGGCTCGCACAAGCCGAACGCGCCGGCAAAGTACAGCAAGCCCTTTCTCAGCATCGCCCAGCACCTGCGCTATCGCTACATCGTCTCGCTGGAGGGCAATGACGTGGCGACCAATCTGAAGTGGATCATGAATTCGAACTCGCTCTGCCTGATGCCGCCGCCGACCTACGAGACGTGGTTCAGGGAGAGCCAGCTCGAGGCCAATGTCCACTATGTGCCGCTCGATCCGGATTTCGCCGATCTGGCCGAAAAAGTAAGCTATTTCGAACGGCACCCGGCCGCGGCGGAGCGCATCGTCCTCGCGGCCAATGCGCATTGCCGCAAGTTCTCCAACCAGCGAGACGAGCAGGCGATCTCCCTGCTCGTGCTCTACAAATATTTCGTGCTCAGCGGCCAGCTCGAACCCTATCCCGAACTCTGGCGGTTCATCGGGGGTTAGATCCTGATGTCCGTCAGATGGCGCTGCGGTCGAGAACCGTGTCGGCGGGGCCGAAGCGATCCTTTGCCGTCAGTTGCTGGTGCCAGTAGGGGTAGAGCAAAGGCGGCCGGCTGACCGCGTCGAGGCGCTGGCGTTCGTCGGCACTGAGTTCCAGGGCTGCGGCTGCGAGATTATCCTTGAGCTGGGCATCGTTGCGGGCACCGATCACCAGGGAGGAGACGGCGGGGCGGCCGAGCAGCCAGGCAAGGGCCACCTGCGCCGCGGAAACACCCCGGGCCTTGCCGATTTCGACCAGCACGTCGACGATCCGCCAAAGCCGGTCTTCGTCCCGGATCGGCGGCTCGGACCAGCCGGCGAGCTGTCGGGCGGTGGGGCTGTCGCGGCGGTATTTGCCGGACAGCAAGCCGCCGGCGAGCGGGCTCCACACCAGCACGCCGAGCCCCTGGTCGACCGAGATCGGCAGCAATTCATACTCTGCCTCGCGCGCCTCCAGCGAGTAGTGGATTTGCTGGGTGACAAAACGCGGCTGGTGATGGCTGTCGCTGACGGCAAGACCCTTCATCACCTGCCAGCCGGAGTAGTTGGAGCAGCCGACATAGCGGATCTTGCCCTGGCCGACCAACGTGTCGAGCGCGGCGATGGTTTCCTCGAGAGGCGTCAGACCGTCCCATTCGTGCAGGAAATAGATATCGATGACATCGGTCTTGAGCCGCTTCAAGCTCCTCTCGCATTCGCGGATCAGGTGATAGCGCGACAGGCCTTCGTCGTTGGGTCCCTTGCCGATCCGCATCCTCGCCTTGGAGGCGATCAGCACGTCGTTCTTGCGCTTGCCGCCGAGTGCTTCGCCAATGATCTCTTCCGAGATGCCGTTGGAATAGACATTGGCGGTGTCGAGAAGATTGATGCCGGCATCGATGCACATGTCGATCATCCGTTTGGCTTCGGCGAGATCGCTGTTGCCGACAGCGGCGAACGGGCCGGCGCCGCCGAAGGTCATGGTGCCCATGGTCAGTGTCGAAACCTTCAGGCCGGAACGGCCGAGAGTGCGGTATTCCATGTCAGTCCTCGCGATTGTGTTGAATTGGGGCCGTATTGAATTGGGCCGTGTTGAACTGGGGCTGAGTTGAATTGGGGCGGCGCGAAAGGGCAGCCCGGAATGCGACCGGGGATTTGTAGGACAATTCGGCCGGTTTGTCGCCATGCAAGGACGACGATCGATCATATCTCGAGGGATTTGCAGCGCCGGCGATCGTGCTCGGGCTGCAATAAAACCGTCACTGCCGGCCTATATTGAATTCGGCTAAGGTGTTCCGTTCCAGGCCGCGGGCCAGCCGGGTTGGGGCGCCGGGACATAAACCGACAGGCTTGCACGCGGAGCAACTGATATGACCGAGCTGAGACAGAATTCCCCTGCAAAAGACTGGCTCGAAGCCGAGCTCGCCGACACGCTCGACGAAGACTATGAGCTCGAAATGTCGGAACCGGCGCTGTCGATGGAGATCGCCAAGATCTACAAGAACTCACATCCGCCATCGATCGACCGCATGCAATATTTCCGCGACCTGATCACCTTGCAGTCGGAGCTGATCAAGCTGCAGTCGTGGGTCGCCTATCACAGGAAGAAGCTGGTGGTGATTTTCGAGGGCCGCGACTCCGCCGGCAAGGGCGGCGTCATCAAGCGCATCACCCAGCGGCTCAATCCGCGCATCTGCCGCGTCGTGGCACTGCCGGCACCGACCGAGCGCGAGAAATCGCAATGGTATTTCCAGCGCTACGTCCCGCATCTGCCGGCCGGTGGCGAGATCGTGCTGTTCGACCGCTCCTGGTACAACCGTTCCGGCGTCGAACGGGTGATGGGTTTTGCCGGACCGGAGCAGGTCGAGGAGTTCTTCCACGACGTGCCGGAGTTCGAGCGCATGCTGGTGCGCTCGGGCATCACGGTGGTCAAATACTGGTTCTCGATCACCGACGAAGAGCAGCAGATGCGCTTCCTGATGCGCATCCACGATCCGATGAAGCAGTGGAAGCTGTCACCGATGGACCTGCAGTCGCGCGTGCGCTGGGAACAGTACACCAAGGCCAAGGAAGAAACCTTCGCCCGCACCAACATTCCCGAGGCGCCCTGGTTCATCGTCGAAGGCAACGACAAGAAGCGCGCGCGGCTGAACTGCATCGATCATCTGCTGAAGCAACTGCCGTATGAAGAGGTGCCGCACGAGGAGATCACGCTGCCGGAGCGCGTCTTCAATCCGGAATACGAGCGCCAGGTTCTGCCGCGCGAACTCTACGTGCCGGAGAAGTATTGAGGCGGATGAGGCTGCGGTCTCCCCCACGTGGGGGGAGATTACGCTCCCCACCTACGCTCGATCGATGATCACATGCGTGGCAAGCGCTGTCGCCACCTGCTCCGTGCATCGATAGCCAAGCTTCACCATATCCAGGCCCGCGAAGAGGTTCTCGCCTGTTCCCAGCAGCACCGGTGAGATCGCTAGGTGCATGGTGTCGATAAGTTTTTCCTGGAGATATTGCCGGACGGTCGAGACACCGCCGCCGACCCGCACGTCCTTGCCGCCGGCCGCCGACCTTGCCTGATCGAGCGCCGAATGGATGCCGTCGGTGACGAAGTGGAAAGTGGTGCCGCCCTCCATCGTGATCGGCGCTCGCTTGAAGTGTGTCAGCACGAAGATCGGCACATGGTAGGGCGGGTTGTCGCCCCACCAGCCCTTCCAGGTGTCGTCGGGCCACTCACCGCGGATCGGCCCGAACATGTTTCGCCCGAGGATCCACGCGCCGACATTCTCGAAGCTGCGTGCCGCAAACGCCTCGTCGGCGTCAGTGGTGCCGCCGTCTTGCCCGAGCACCATCTTGCGGAAGGTGCGGGTGTCGACAAACCACTTGTGCAGGGATTCCCCACCAATGCCGAGCGGATTTTGCAGATCCTGGTCGGGACCGGCGCCATAGCCGTCGAGCGATAGGGTGAAAGCGTTGACACGCAGCTTGGACATGAAAACCTCCTCGATAACCAGTTGTATTTTGCAAGTGGTTGCCTTGTAGCAAACCGATTGCGAATTGCAAGTGGTATTTTCTGCGGCGAAGAAACACGTACCCGGACCTCTCCGACATGTAGCGGGAAGGCCTTGCCTGTAAGTTCCCTATGGAAGTCGCGGATGCCGTTCATGGACGACCACGTCGCTGACTGGCCGGGGGAGGGCGAGAACCTACCCCTTCAGCATCGTCGCCACTTCAGGTGCGAAATAGGTCAGGATGCCGTCGCAGCCGGCGCGCTTGAAGGCAAGCAAGCTCTCCAGCATCGCTTTCTCGCCGTCGATCCAGCCATTGGCGCCCGCCGCCTTGATCATCGAATATTCGCCCGACACCTGGTAGGCGAAGGTCGGCATCTGGAATTCGTCCTTCAGCCTGCGGATGATGTCGAGATAGGGCAGGCCGGGCTTGACCATCAGCATGTCGGCACCCTCGGCGATGTCCTGCTCGGCCTCGCGTACGGCTTCGTCCGAGTTGGCATGATCGATATAGTAGGTCTTCTTGTCGCCCTTGAGCAGCCCGGCGGTGCCGACCGCCTCGCGATAGGGGCCGTAGAAGGCCGAGGCGAATTTGGTCGCGTAGGACATGATCGCCACGTCCTGAAAGCCGTTGGCGTCGAGCGCGTCGCGGATGGCGCCGATACGGCCGTCCATCATGTCGGACGGAGCGATGATGTCGGCGCCGGCCGCCGCCTGGATGACGGCCGCCGCCGCGACCTGTTCGACCGTCTCGTCGTTGATGATGATGCCGTCGCGCAGGATGCCGTCATGGCCGTGGCTGGTGAACGGGTCGAGCGCGGCGTCGGTGATGATGCCGATCTCGGGCACCGCGTCCTTTATGGCGCGGGTCGCGCGGTTGATGACATTGTCGGGGTCTAGGATGTGCGAGCCGGTCTGGTCGCGTAAGGCCAGATCGACATTGGGGAAGGTGGCGAGCGCCGGAATGCCGAGCTTGGCGGCGCGTTCCGCCTCCCTGACAGCCAGATCGACCGACAGGCGGAAGACGCCCGGCATGGCCGCAATCGGCTCGCGCACATTTTTCCCCTCGACGACGAAGATCGGCCAGATCAAATCATCGACTGTGAGCCGGTTCTCCTGCACGAGCCGGCGCGACCAATCGGCCTTGCGCATGCGGCGCAGGCGGCGGCTGCCGGTGACGTCGTCGACGCTGCGCGCGCCGGCTGGCTTTGTCGGGGAGAATCTGTTCATTGCCAAAACTCCAGATCAGCGGCTTTTACCACGAGCCCTCGGTGCTGACCAATGCGACACGTTTGTGCCAGCGGTCGAAGCTGCCAATTTCCCCCCTTGTGGAGAGATGCCCAGCAGGCCAGAGGGGCGCGCTATCCCTCCTGCCTATCCAGTCAAGGCTGCCCATTACCCGAAAGAATCTGCACCGCGCCTCTGATGGCCACACGAAACGCCTCGTCGAAGCTGACGCCACGCGCCTGCCAGCGATAGGTCTTGCCGCGGTCGGCTAGCCGCCAATCGGCGATCCAGCCGAGCTCCTTGTCGCTCCATACGATGCTGCCGGCGAGCGCTTGCGCGCCACCTACGTGTTTGGCTTGCCGATCCAGCCTCGCCATGTCGGCGGCGCGCAGCGCTTTTTCGCCCAGGCCGGCAAGCTGCGCAGCCTTCGGAAATGCGACATGGATCAGCATTGGACCGGTAGCATTGACGAAGGATTCGCGCATCGTTTCGCCACGCTGCTCCTCGGCGCTTAGGACGAAATGTCGGGCACCCTGTTCGGCAACGAGAAAGACCGCGAGCGTCGGCCGGTCGCCCAGCCAGGGCCTGCTGCCCAGCGACGCCAGCACCTTGTCGATCACCTCAGGCTTGTAGAAGCAGGTCAGATCATGCGGCCGGTCATGCGTGCCTTGCTCGTCATGGATCGGAATGCCCTCCAACCGGTCATGGTAGCGGAAAGCATCGACGAAACTGCCGGCTTTGTCGCGCAGATCCGCTATCTCTGGTTTGTCGAGCAACCGCTGATCGCCCGAAACCCTGACCAGGACCCTGTCCAGGCAATCCCTGAAGCCTGTCTGGCGGTTCTCCTCGCCTTGGCCGGTGACGATGGTCTGCGACTGGTAGATCTCGTCCAGCGTGGTTGCCAGCACAGGATGGGCGGCCAGGCATCGACCGATCAGCCCGATTGCCACCAGCGCAAGGCGTAAAAATCGAGCCATGAACAACGTCCGCCGTCCAGCATTTGCCGGTCGATTTCTAACATCGACCACGGACGCGAGCCAAGAGGCGGTACCGGCCGTGTGGCGTTGACGCGTCCTTGCGGCACGCTAGGTCCGCATGGCGACGGAAGGAGCAAGCCATGGTTTTCGTCTGGTCCATCTATGCCGCCTGGCTCGTGCTGATCGTCTACCTGACCGTTTCGGCGTTCGGTGTGAAACGGGATACCGAGGAGCACATCGCGCAGCGACTGGGGCTGATGTTCGCCATGATCCTCGCTTTCCTGCTTCCGCGTGTGCCGATGTTCCGGTTCGTCAACTTCGCACCCGTGAACGCCGTCTTGAGCAGCATCGGTGTCATCGTGGCCGTTGCCGGGATGGCCTTCCTGGTCTGGGCGCGGCAAACCCTCGGCAGCAATTGGAGCCAGATCGTCTCCGCCAAGCAGGGCCATGAACTGGTGACGTCAGGCCCTTATCGCTATGTCCGCCACCCCATGTACACAGGCGGCCTCGTCGCATGCATCGGTTCGGCGATCGTGGTGGGCGGTGGTTTCGTCTTTCTGCTGATCTTGCTGGGCGTGATCTTCCTATGGCGTGTCGGTGCCGAAGACAGGCTTCTGGCACGGCAATTTCCCGACGAATTCCCAGACTATGCGCGTCGCACGAAGGCGTTGATCCCGTTCGTGTGGTAGCAATTCCAACCGATCATGCTTCTTGTCCCGGCACACGACAATTGACGTTCGCCCGGTCGCCGCTTAGCACTTCAGTCCCGCAGGCGCGGGGGAGGGATTCTCAGGCGATGGATTTTGGTGGAGGCGACGAAATTCGCTTCGAACGGTTGGGCAGGGCTGGTGTCGTCACGTTGACGCGGCCGCAGGCGCTCAATGCCGTCACCCATCGCATGGTCGAGGCGCTGGGCAAGGCCCTGCGTTCCTGGGAGCGCGACGACGGTGTCGACGTCGTGGTCCTCAAGGCCGAGGGCAGGGCGTTTTCGGCCGGAGGCGACATCCTGGATATCTACGAAGCCGGCCGGGCCGGAGAGCCGCCGGTGGCATTCTTCGCCGACGAGTACCGGCTCAACGCCTACATAGCGCGCTTTATGAAACCCTACGTGGCGCTCATCGACGGCATCGTCATGGGCGGCGGCGTCGGCATTTCGTTCCACGGCTCGCATCGGGTGATGACCGAGAATGCCCAGTTCGCCATGCCGGAGGTCGGCATCGGGTTTTTCCCCGATGTCGGCGCCAGCCATCTGCTGCCCGATCTTGGCGGCTCGTTCGGCATGTATCTGGCGCTGACCGGCAACCGCATCCGCTATGGTGACGCGCTGTGGTCGGGGCTGGCCACTCACACCATCAAGGCCGAGGACCAGGCGAGCTTCCTCGATCGGCTGGTACTGACCGGCGATCCGGAATCGGTGCTGCGCGGTTTCTTCGTCCAGGCAAAGCGGGAGACCGACAGGCCGATCCTGGAAGCGATATCGCGTCATTTCGCCCAACCATCGCTGCAAGATGTCGTAGACAGCCTGGAACGCGCGGCGGGCACGGACGAATTCGCGGCAAAAACGCTGGCGACGATCCGCATGCGCTCGCCGACCAGCCTTCGTGTCGCCTGGCGGCAGATCAACGCCGGGCTGACATTGTCGATGGACGATTGCATGAAGATGGAATTCCGCATTCTCAACCGCATGCTAGCCGGACACGATTTCTATGAAGGCATCCGCGCCGCCATCATCGACAAGGGGTCAAAGCCGCAATGGCGGCCGGCAAGTCTCGACGCGGTCAGCGAGGCCGATGTCGAGGCCTATTTCGCCCCCCTCGGTGAACGGGAACTCCTGGCATGAGCGAGGTGACTTCGAGACGCGTGGTGCTTCAGCCCTCGACGGTCGAGGTCATCTTCGCCTGGTTCCAGCGCGTCATCGCCGGCTACTGCCTGCTGTTCGGCATTCTGTACTGGGTCAAGCTGATCGGCTTCTATCCAGGTTCGCTGTGGCGTTTCGATCTCATGCCGGTGCATTGGCAGGTGGCGGCGGTGATGCTCGCCGTGTTCTTCCCCTTTGCCGCGGCGGGGCTGTGGATGCTGGCCTCCTGGGGGCCGGTGATCTGGTTCATTTGCGCGGTCACCGAGACCGTCATGTATGCCGGCTTCCCCGAGCTTTTCGGCCATCGATTGCTGATTGTCGTCTCGCATGCGGCGGTGGCGCTGCTCTATATCGTCTTTCGCGTCGTCATCTGGCTGCAGAAACGCCCCGTACGGCACTAAGCCGTTGAGGGCATTGATGACTTCGTGACCGCCCCGAACCGGCCCCGTGAGAGGCGCCTAAGCCTTTAGGTTAATTATCCTTACTCGGGTGACCGTTCGTTAAGCCTCTTCCGAAACCTATTACCGGTAAGCTCTTGTTAGCCCTAGCGTTTAAGTCGAATTTTATGAGTATTCGATAGTGTCGCGATCAAGGTGAAAAACAAAAAATCACCAGGGCGACAAACGAGAGGCAAAGACAATGATCAATTCGCGTCCGGCGGCGAAGACCGCCAACGTATCCGACGATCGCCGCGAGGCTATCCGCTCCCTGTACATGGAATCGCTGCAGCTTGTTGAGCGGCTGCACCGCCGCCTGCTTGATGTCATCAAGGACGAATTCGACCGCAACGGCCGTTCCGACATCAATGCCATCCAGGCGCTGCTGCTGTTCAACATCGGCAATTCCGAACTGACCGCCGGCGAACTGCGCTCGCGTGGCTACTATCTCGGCTCGAACGTGTCTTACAATCTGAAGAAGCTGGTCGATCTCGGCTTCATCAACCACCAGCGTTCGCGCATCGATCGCCGTTCGGTCCGCGTCTCGCTGACGCCGAAGGGCAACGAAGTGGCCGATGTGGTCGCCGGTCTCTATGAGCGCCATGTCGGCTCGATCGAGCAGGTCGGCGGCATCAACACCGACGAGTTCAAGCAGATGAACCGCGCCCTGCAGCGGCTCGACCGCTTCTGGAACGACACCATCGCTTACCGGATGTAAGGCATCCGCCGCATCGGATCTGGCCCGCGCCAAAGAAGCGCGGCCGCAAGAGCGACCTTCAGTCAGGGCCGGTGCCGAAAGCACCGGTCCATTTTCTTATGGCGGACGGCCGTCCCGGCCCAGGCTTTGCATTCGCCTCCACAATGCCTAGTGTCACCACACGAGGGAGGCATGATGGGACGAGAGGGGCGTTTCAGGATCTGTTCTGTCGCCGCGGTGCTTGCGATGGTGTCGCAAATNGAGGCATGATGGGACGAGAGGGGCGTTTCAGGATCTGTTCTGTCGCCGCGGTGCTTGCGATGGTGTCGCAAATGGCTTTCGCCGAGGACTGGTGGAAAGATTCCTTCGCCACCGAGGGCAGCAGTCCGTGCGACAACAATGACTCGATCGTGACAATTACCGACAAGTCCGTGGACATGTGGGAGGTCGGCTGCAGGCTGGACAAGGTTCAGAAGATCAATCGCCTGGATGCCGTCATTCTGGACATGACCTGTACGGACGATGAGCAGGGCGCTGAAAAGAGGCGGGAATTGCTGCTCAAACTGGACAACAAAGTCCTGCGTTATCCTCAAAACGAAGTGTTGCAGCGCTGCTCGGAACTGAAGGCGCAGCCAGGTCTGACGCCAAAGCCAGGTCTGGATCCAAAAGCACGTCCGGACCCAAAAGGCTGAGGCTTCTCGCACGACGGTGATGGTCGAGGACGAGGTTGGCTTCGGACTGGATATCTGCGGATCGGGATATCTGGATTGTCACCGGTGCCGAAAAGCACCGGTTCTTTCTTTTCGCGGTGTCGCCCGAAGCATATTGCGGGCCAAGGCCACGTTGCCGCCATAATCGCGGTGGAAGCGAGGATGCGGGTGATGCTGCCGGCCAGCGCTTGCGCTCACTTGAACCCGCATCGCGACAGCGCCTTTGACGCCTGCGCGATGCAGGTCATGGTTGGCTAATTCTTAACATTGCCAACCCTAGACTGCGGGCTCAATCGCCCGTTAAGAGCAAACCGAGCGAGATCGAACACAGCAAGAATGTCGGGAACGTCCATGAGAACCAGCCGCCGTTTTTTCCTTTCTGGAGCCTCCGCGCTCGCCGCCGCCATGGTGGCCGGCCGCGCGAGTGCGCAGGATGTGATCGGGGATATCCTGAAATCCTCGGCTCGCGGCAATTGGGATGACCAGTTCGACGCCCGCGCCAGCGAAGGCGGCAAGGTCGCCTCGACGCTGCCGATCTTCAGCCTGCAGACCGTTGCATTCACGGAACAGGCGGTAGCGCAATACCAGAACATTGTCAGCCAGGGCGGTTGGACAGACGTTCCCGCCACTAAGAAACTGGAACTCGGTGTCGATGACCCGGACGTCGTGCCGCTGCGCAAGCGCCTGATGATTGCGGGCGACCTGTCGCAGAGCGCCGGCATTTCGACGGCCTTCGATTCCTATGTTGACTCCGCGGTCAAGCGCTTCCAGTTGCGCCACGGTCTTCCGGCAGACGGCTCGATGGGCAAATACACTTATGCGGCGATGAATGTTTCGGCGCAAATCCGGCTCGGTCAGTTGCAGACCAATCTGCAGCGGCTGAAGGAGAAGGCCGGCACGCTCGGCAGCCGCTATGTGCTGGTGGACATTCCGGCGGCGCAGATCGAAGCGGTCGAGAACGACCGCGTCGTGCTCCGCCACACGGCAATCGTCGGCAAGATCGATCGCCAGACGCCGATCGTCAATTCCAAGATCAACGAGATCATCGTCAACCCGTACTGGAACGCGCCGGTCTCGATCGTGCGCAAGGACATCATTCCCCTGATGCGGAAGGATCCCGACTATCTGAAGAACAGCCATATCCGCCTGTTCGCGCCGGATGGCAGCGAAGTCGATCCGATGAACGTCGACTGGTCGACCGACGATGCCGCCAAGTACCGTTTCCGCCAGGATCCCGGTTCGGAAAACGCCATGGCGTCGGTGAAGATCAATTTCCCGAGCCCGGATGGCGTCTATATGCACGATACGCCGCAGCAGAGCCTGTTCGGCAAGATGATGCGTTTCGATTCGTCGGGCTGCGTGCGCGTCCAGAACGTGCGCGACCTCGTCACCTGGATCCTGCGCGACACACCCGGCTGGGACCGCCAGCATTTCGAGGCGGCGATCAAGACGGGCCAGAACACGCCGATCCAGGTCACCAACCCGGTCCCGGTGCACTTCCTCTATCTGTCGGCCTGGTCGACCGGCCCCGGCGTCGTCCAGTTCCGCGACGACGTCTATGCGCTCGACGGCAACAGCGAGCTGCAGATCACGTCTTCGCTCTAAGCGCCTGATAATTTTGACGAAAAGCCGCCTTTCGAGGCGGCTTTTCTGTTTGCGGCGCAGCCGCTGATTGGCCAGCGGTGCCAAAGCTTCCGCACGATTGACGGCGCCGAGCTCGGGGCTGGCCTTTGGTCATCTCGGTGCCGGCGCGGCCTGGCTGGACGCGGCGCCGGCGATTGCGCACGGTCCCCCGACAGCCGGAATCGCGCCATGCAAACCGCCATCTTCATCCTTATCGTGCTCGTCTTCGTCGCCGTTTCCGGCGCGCTGGTGCGCCTGGTGCGGGTACCGCTGCCGGTGCTGCAGATCGCCATAGGCGCAGCACTTGCCTGGCCGGTGCGCGGCATCCATGTCGAGATCGATCCGGAACTGTTCCTGCTGGTGTTCATTCCGCCACTGCTGTTCAGCGACGCCTTTGGCGCGCCCAAGCGCGAACTCATCGCCTTGCGCCGGCCGATACTCGATCTCGCCATCGGCCTCGTCTTCTTCACCATTGTCGGCTTCGGCTATGCCTTGCACTGGCTGGTGCCGAGCATTCCGCTGGTCGTGGCCTTCGCACTCGCCGCGGTGTTGTCGCCAACGGATGCGGTGGCTGTCTCCTCGATCGTCGACAGGAACGTGGTGCCGGCGCGGCTGATGCACATCCTGGAGGGCGAGTCGCTGCTCAACGACGCGTCGGGCCTGGTGATGTTCCGCTTCGCCGTCGCGGCGGCATTGACTGGCAGTTTCTCCTTCGCCGCCGCCTCGCTCAGTTTCCTCTATGCCGTGGCGGTCGGCATCCTGGCCGGGGTAGCGGCCCTGTTCGTCGCCGCCAAGATGCTGCAACTCTTGAACCGCATTGGCGGCGTGCCGGCCGAGGCACAGGTGCTGATCACCATCCTGCTGCCCTTCGTCGCCTATCTCGCGGCCGAGCATTTCGGGGCTTCGGGTATCCTGGCCGCGGTCACCGCGGGCCTTTTGACCGGGAGCACGGGCATATTCCGCTTCCTTGGCGTCTCGGCGCGCATGCAGACCATCTCGTTGTGGACGACGTTTTCCTTCGTCTTCAACGGCGCGCTGTTCATTGTGCTCGGCCTGCAGCTTCCCGAAATCATCCGCAACGTGCCGGCGGAACTCACCGGCCACTACCCCGTCGTCCAGCCGGTGCTGACCGTTCTGGCGCTGACGCTGTGCCTGATCGCGCTTCGCTTCGTCTGGATCTGGATCGGCGACATCACGGCGGGGATCGCGGCGCGGCTCGGCAAGCGCGAGGCCGAGCCATTCGGCTTGCGCGTGCGGTTGGCCGGATCGGTGGCGGGCGTGCGCGGCGCCATCACGCTGGCCGGCATCCTGTCGCTGCCGCTGGCCTTGCAGGACGGCTCGCCATTCNGGGCTGGTCGAGCCGGGCGAAGATGCCGGCGCCGCCGAGGAGCGCTTGGCGCGCGTCGGCGCGGCGAAGGCGGCAATCGCCCGCCTCGAGAGCATCACGCAGATGGACGAGGAGGAGGGCGACGTGCCCGGCATCAGGCTCGCCGCCGCCAACGGCATTGTCGCCGCCTATCGGCGGCGCATCGCGGCGGCCGACGAGGCCGACGAGGCGCGCGCCGAAGTGCGGGAGGCTGGCAGGCTGGAGATCGACCTCAGGCTTGCCGGCATAGCCGCCGAGCGCGACGCCCTGCGCGCCATGCTGCGCCGTGGAGAGATCAACGACCACACGGCGCGGGCGTTGTTCACCGAGATCACCCTCATGGAAGCCCTTTTGAACGGCAGACAGACGCGGAAATAGGAATTGCGGAAGCCTGACGCCGTGGATTTGCAGTCCCTGCCGCAAAACGGCCAGCAAATTTCGCGCTGCAAACGTGGCGAGGCCAAAACAACTGTGTTAATGGCGCGGCAATGCGTGTCGCCCGGAACTGCGCAGCGATTTCGGGGCAACGATATGCAGAAACAAATTGCCCCGAACCAGAGGATTTTCAGGCCATGGCAACTGCAGCGGCAGCGTCGAACAAATTCGAATCTTTCTTCGAGACCACGCTTGCCGATGCAGATCCGGAGATTTTCGGCGCCATCCGCAGCGAACTCGGTCGCCAGCGCCACGAGATCGAACTGATTGCCTCGGAGAACATCGTTTCCCGCGCGGTGCTCGAGGCGCAGGGCTCGATCATGACCAACAAATACGCCGAGGGCTATCCGGGCAAGCGCTACTATGGCGGCTGCCAGTTCGTCGACGTGGCCGAGGAACTGGCCATCGAGCGGGCGAAAAAGCTGTTCGGCTGCAACTTCGCCAACGTCCAGCCCAATTCCGGCAGCCAGATGAACCAGGCGGTGTTCCTGGCGTTGCTGCAGCCCGGCGACACCTTCATGGGCCTCGACCTCAATTCCGGCGGCCATCTCACGCACGGCTCGCCGGTCAACATGAGCGGCAAATGGTTCAAGGTCGTGTCCTATGGCGTGCGCAAGGAAGACCATCTGCTCGACATGGACGCGATCGAAAAGACCGCGCACGAGACCAAGCCGAAGCTGATCCTGGCCGGCGGCACCGCCTATTCGCGCATCTGGGACTGGAAGCGCTTCCGCGAGATCGCCGATGCAGTCGGCGCCTATCTGATGGTCGACATGGCGCATATTGCGGGTCTCGTCGCCGGCGGCGTGCATCCCTCGCCGCTGCCGCACGCGCATGTGGTAACGACCACCACGCACAAGTCGCTGCGCGGCCCGCGCGGCGGCATGATCCTGTGCAATGACGAGGACATCGCCAAGAAGATGAACTCGGCGGTGTTCCCCGGACTGCAGGGCGGACCGCTGATGCATGTCATCGCCGCCAAGGCGGTCGCCTTCGGGGAAGCCCTGAAGCCGAGCTTCAAGATCTATGCCGAGAGCGTCGCCGCCAACGCCAAGGCTCTGGCCTCCAGCCTTCAGGAGACGGGCCTCGACATCGTGTCCGGCGGCACCGACAACCATCTGATGCTGGTCGACCTGCGCCCCAAGAACGCCACCGGCAAGCGCGCCGAGGCAGCCCTTGGCCGCGCCAACATCACCTGCAACAAGAACGGCATCCCCTTCGATCCGGAAAAGCCTTTCGTCACCTCGGGCGTGCGGCTCGGCACGCCCGCCGGCACGACGCGTGGCTTCGGCCAGGCCGAATTCCGCGAGATCGGCAAGCTGATCGCCGAGGTGCTGGACGGGCTCAAGGTCGCCAATTCCGACGAGGGCAATGCCGCGGTCGAGGCGGCCGTCAAGGCCAAGGTGGTGTCGTTGACCGATCGTTTTCCGCTCTATCCTTATCTCGGTTGACCATTCTTATCTCGATTGACCATTCTTATCTCGATTGACCAGCCCCTTATCTCGATTGACCAGCCCCTTATCTCGATTGACAAGACCCTTATCTC
The DNA here is from genome assembly GCF_000502935.1 of Mesorhizobium sp. LNHC221B00. NCBI lineage: Bacteria > Pseudomonadati > Pseudomonadota > Alphaproteobacteria > Hyphomicrobiales > Phyllobacteriaceae > Mesorhizobium > Mesorhizobium sp. LNHC221B00. The sequence goes on from NZ_AYWR01000031.1 coordinate 45,629, forward strand.
GATTGACCAGACGCGAAGCGTCATCTTTTATCCGCCGGCAGCGCGTCACCCCTGGTCGGGTGGCGCATGGAACTGGAGAATTGATGATGCGCGATTTTCGTCTTGCCTCACTCGGCGCTCTGGGCTGGCTGGCCGCTTGCGGGTCCGCCTTGGCGCAGACGCAGCCCGCCCCCGACATGCCTGCCACCAGCACGTTCGGTCTATGGACAACCATGGTCGATACGCTCGACACCGGCCAGGATGCGCGCAAGACCTGCGCGGCTTCGACGGCGTTCTACGATGCGGGTGGCAATTCGGGCACGCTGACCTTGTCGATCTCGAACGGCGATGCGCTGCCGCCGGATGCCTATCCGGCCGTCATGATCACCATCGACAACAGGAGCCTGCAGACCGGCAAGAAGATCGCGGCGATTTTCGGCGATCCCGGCGTCAAGGTTTCGACGACTGTCTATTCCAACGACGCGGTCAACGGCCGTCCGACCTGGACCGTCGACAATCAGCCCAAGACCAGTCTCGCGCTGCTGCGTGCCATGCGCCAGGTCACCTCGCTCGACGTGACCTTCGGCAAGCAGGCTATCGCCAGCATCCCGATGGACGGCTTTACCAAGGCCTATCGCAGCCTTGGTGTATCCTGCGGCTTCCCGACCAAGGACGTTGCGCCGTGACCCGGCCGACCGGATCGGCATAGGCGCCGCTGGCAATCTTCCTCGTGCCTCGCTATCTCTGATGCGGCAGGCCGTCGAAGACACGGAATTGCTTCAATCCCGGCCGGAAAGGCTCTAAGCCTTTCGCCTCACCAGATTCGCGAACCCAAGGCTCTCCATGCGCTGTCCCTATTGCCAGTCCGAAGATACGCAGGTGAAGGATTCGCGCCCCGCAGAGGACGGCGCGGCGATCCGCAGACGGCGTGTCTGTCCCGATTGCGGCGGCCGGTTCACCACCTTCGAGCGCGTGCAGCTGCGCGACCTCGTCGTGGTCAAGAAATCGGGGCGAAAAGTGCCGTTCGACCGCGACAAGCTGCTGCGCTCGGTCGAGATCGCGGTGCGCAAGCGCAATGTCGATCCCGAGCGCATCGACCGCGCGGTGACCGGCATCGTGCGCCAGCTGGAAAGCTCCGGCGAGACGGAAGTGGCCTCGGGCGAGGTCGGCCGACTGGTCATGGAGGCGCTGAAGTCGCTCGACGATGTCGCCTATGTGCGTTTCGCCTCAGTCTACCGCAATTTCCGCGAGGCCAAGGATTTCCACGAGTTGCTGGGCGAACTGAAGGGCGACGAAGACAAGAGTGAAGAGGAAGCCGGCTGAGCATGGCAGGACCGCGACAGGGCGAGGCCGCACATGCGGCCCTTGATCACCGTTTCATGGCCGCTGCGCTACGGCTGTCGCGCAGGAATGCCGGCAGGACCTCGACCAACCCTTCCGTCGGCACGCTGATCGTGCGCGATGACGGCGCCGGACCGATGATCGTCGGCACCGGCGTGACGGCAGTCGGCGGCCGGCCGCATGCCGAGACAGAGGCGCTGGCCGAAGCGGGCGAACTCGCGCGTGGTGCCACGGCCTACGTCACCCTGGAACCCTGCGCTCATCACGGCCGCACGCCGCCTTGCGCCAATGCGCTGGTCAATGCCGGCGTCGCGCGCGTCGTCGGTGCCGCCAGCGATCCTGATCCGCGCGTCTCCGGCAAGGGCTATGCTATTCTGCGAGCTGCCGGCATCGAGGTGGTCGAAAAGGTACTGGCGGCGCAAGCCGCCGAGCAGATGGCCGGCTATCTCATTCGATCACTCAGAAAACGTCCGGAAGTGATTCTGAAGCTTGCGCTTTCCAGTGACGGCAAGATCGGCAGGGAGGGCGCCGGCCAGGTCGCGATCACAGGCGACATGGCCCGCCGCGAAGTCTATCTGATGCGGGCAGAGGCGGACGCCATCCTGGTCGGCATCGGCACGGCGCTGGAGGACGACCCGGCGCTGACGGTCCGCTTGCCCGGGCTGGAGAACCGTTCGCCGGCGCGCATCGTGCTCGACCGGCAGATCAGGCTGCCGGAGGCTTCGAAACTGGTTTCGGGCGTGGATCGCGTGCCGCTTTACGTCGCGGCTTGCCTGGAGGCCGATCCGCAGCGCAGGGCGGCCCTCGAGCGCGCCGGCGTGCGCTTCATCGGCACGGAAACCCATGAAGGCGGCGTCGCACTGCCGGAGCTGCTCGAGGATCTGGCGGCGCTCGGCATGGCAAGCGTTCTGGTCGAGGGCGGCGCCAGGGTGGCGAGCGCCTTCCTGGCCGATGGGCTGGTCGACCGCATCGTGCTGTTCCAGGGACCGGAAGCGATAGGCGAGGGCGGCATTGCATCGCCCATCGACGCTGACCATATCCCGGCAGGCTTTCGCAAGCTGCGCGAGATGCGCTTCGGCGAAGACGGTTACGCCGAGTGGATTAGAGACCTCTAGACCGTGATCCCGAAAAGTGGGACCCGGTTTTCGGACAAGATCATGGCCAAACAGGATAGACCATGATCCCGAAAAGTGGGACCCGGTTTTCGGACAAGGTCATGGTCAAACAGGAAGACAACATCGATGTTTACCGGAATTGTCACCGATATCGGCACCGTCGCGGCGATCAAGTCGCTGAGCGAAGGCGTCGGCTTGCGCATCGACACCGCCTATGACCCCACGACCATAGCCATCGGCGCGTCGATCTCCTGCGGCGGCGTTTGCCTGACGGTCACGGCTTTGCCCGACAGCGGCTCGAACGCGCGCTGGTTCGAGGTCGAGGCGTGGGAGGAAGCCTTGCGGCTGACCACCGCCTCTGGCTGGAAATCCGGCACCAAGGTCAATCTCGAACGGGCGCTGAAGATCGGCGACGAACTTGGTGGCCATATCGTTTCGGGCCATGTCGACGGCACCGCCGAGATCGTTGAACGCAAGGATGAGGGCGACGCGGTGCGCTTCACGCTGGAAGCGCCGCGCCATCTGGCGAAATTCATCGCGCCGAAAGGCTCCGTCGCGCTCGACGGCACCTCGCTCACCGTCAACAAGGTCGAAGGCACCCGCTTCGACGTGCTGCTGATCCACCATTCGCTGACCGTGACCACCTGGGGGGAGCGCAAGGCCGGCGACCGCGTCAATCTCGAGATCGATACCATGGCCCGCTACGCCGCGCGGCTGGCGGAGGCGGCGAAAGAGGGACTTTGATGACCAAGGACAGAGTAAGTCCTACGCAGGAGGAAAAGCCGATGCGTGAAGAGACCGGCGCGAATGCCGAGGACCGCCAGTGGCTCAGCCTATCGAGCAACGACCGCAGGATCTTCGTCGAAGCCCTGATCAATCCGCAACCGGTGAACGATCGTCTGCGGGATACCGTGCGCCGCCACCGTCAAGCTACCGGCACTTGAACCATCGGAAACCCCATAAGTTCAACGGACCTTTGGCGTCTCCCGACAATCTTGTGCTTGCGATCAATCCGGCTTCGGCCTAAGTCACCGGCAACCCCCCGGAGACTTTTATGGCTGGTACCTCCCAACACGGCAAAGCCTTCATTCGCCCGAAGGCGAAGGCGCACTTGCTTATCATCGAAGCGCGCTTCCACGATGGCCTTGCCGACGCGTTGCTTGACGGCGCGACAAACGCGCTCGATGAAGCGGGCGCGACCTACGACGTCGTCACCGTTCCAGGTTCGCTGGAGATTCCCGCGGTCATCACCTTCGCGCTGGACGGCGCGGCGGAAGGCGGCACGAATTACGACGGCTTCGTCGCGCTCGGCACCGTCGTTCGCGGTGATACATATCATTTCGACATCGTCGCCAATGAATCCAGCCGCGCGCTGATGGACCTGTCCGTGCAGGATTCGGTCTGCATCGGCAACGGCATCCTGACCACCGAGAACGACGCGCAGGCGTGGACGCGGGCCCAGCGCTCGGAAGGCGACAAGGGCGGCTTTGCCGCGCGTGCGGCGCTGACCATGATCGCGCTCAAGGAAAAACTGGGAGCGCAATCGTGAGCGAGCCCGCTTCGCCCGGCCAGCCGGCGGTGCGCCACGCCAACAAGCGCGGGGCTGCCCGTCTTGCCGCGGTGCAGGCGCTCTATCAGATGGATGTCGCCGGCAGCGGCGTCTTCGAGATCACCGCCGAATATGAGGCGTTCCGCCTTGGCAAGGAAGTTGATGGCGCGCTCTACCGCGAGGCGGATGCCCAATGGTTCCGCGCTATCCTCACGGGCGTCGTCGAGGACCAGAAGACCATCGATCCGATCATCCGCCAGTCGTTGACCGAGGACTGGCCGCTGTCGAGGCTCGATTCGACGTTGCGCGCCATTCTGCGCGCCGGCGTCTATGAGTTGATGAAGCGCGAAGACGTGCCGGTGGCGGTGATCGTCTCGGAATATGTCGACATCGCCAAGGCCTTCTACGAGGAAGACGAGCCGAAGCTGGTCAACGCCGTGCTCGACCGCGTGTCACGCCGGGTGCGCGGCGAGGGACGCGGCAAGGACGCATCGTGACAGCCATCGCCGTCGAGGTCGGCAAGGAGGCGCGGCGCACCGCATTGATCCTCGCTGGCTCGCAGGCGATCATCGGCTCGGCGGCGCCCATCGCCATCTCGATGGGCGCGCTGGCCGGGCAATATTTGCTCGGTCCCGACAAATCGCTGGCGACGGCGCCGATCACCGGGTTCAACCTTGGCGTCGCGCTTGGCGCGCTGCCGGCCGCGGCCATCATCCGCAGGATGGGCCAGCGCGGCGGTTTCATGACTGGAACCGTGGTTACCGCTCTTGGCGGCCTGATCGCCACATCGGCACTTTTCCATGGCAGCTTTTGGCTGTTCGCGTTCGCGCTGCTGGTGATTGGTGTCGGCGGGGCGTTCGTGCAGCAGTTCCGCTTCGCCGCCGCCGACAACGCGCCACCTGAATTCAAGGCGCGCGCCATTTCCTTCGTGTTGGCAGGCGGCATCGTCACCGCCATCCTCGGGCCACAGATCGTCATCTTCACCCGCGAATTGTTCGCGCCGGTGATGTTTGCCGGCGCGTTCGCCTCCATACTGCCGCTTGCCGCGGCCGGCGCCGTCATCCTGTCCTTCCTGCAACTGCCGGCGAGGGTGCCCGGCAGGGTTGAAATCGCCGACAGCGACGCAAGACCGTTGGCGGAAATCGTAACCAAGCCCCGTTTCGTCGCGGCGCTGTTCTGTGCGGTCGGCAGCTATGCGCTGATGAGCTTCGTCATGACCGGCGCACCGCTGGCCATGGTCGGCTGCGGCCTGTCGGAGGATGATGCGACGCTCGGCATCTCCTGGCACGTCATGGCGATGTTCGCGCCGAGCTTCTTCACCGGCTCGCTGATCCATCGTTTCGGCGCAGAGCGCATTGTCGCCATCGGCCTGCTGCTGCTGATCGGCTGTGCTGTCGTTGCCTTGTCCGGCCTGGCATTATGGCAGTTCTGGACGGCGCTCATCCTGCTTGGCCTCGGCTGGAACTTTTCCTTCATCGGCGCCACCGCGATGGTGGCGGCCAGCTACCGGACGTCGGAAAAAGGCAAGGTGCAGGGCTTCCACGACTTTGTCCTGTTCGGCTCCGTCGCCTGCGCTTCGCTGATGTCGGGCATGGTCTATAACGCCTGGGGCTGGACCATGCTGAACTGGATGATCTTCCCGGTTGCCGCGCTCTGTTTCGTGGCGCTGGGCGCGCTGAAGATGACGAGCGCGCGCCCGGCTTGACGCCAAAAGCTATGCGTCCGGCGGCAGAACCTGAAGCACCCGCGCTATGAACATGTGGAACTCAGCCATGTAGTTGCGCAGGAAGTCCTCGGTGGATTCGACCGTCACTTCGCCGTCGTCCGTTATCAGTCCCGGGGTGAACTGGATATACGCCTCGGGGGCATTCATCTGGGGTGAGTTGCAGAAGCTCAGAACGCTGCGCAGGCTTTGCTGGGCGACAGCGGTTGCGATGGCGCCCGGCGATGTTCCGATGACGGCGGACGGTTTGCGTGCGAATGAATTCTTTCCGTAGGGGCGGCTGGCCCAGTCGATCGCGTTCTTCAATCCTCCAGGAATCGAGCGATTGTACTCCGGCGTGACGAACAGCACGGCCTGGACGGACGCGATCGCCTTTTTGAAATCCTGGGCGACCTGCGGGAAATCGGCGTCGTAGTCGTAGCTGTAAAGGGGCAGATCCCTGAAAGGGATTTCCGTCATTTCAAGTTCCGGAGGAGCCAGTTGAACGAGCGCCTTCGCGAGCTTGCGGTTGATGGATCCCCGGGCAAGACTGCCGATGAGGTAACCGACTTTGTGTATGGCCATGACACGCACTCCGTGTTTGCCACCCGCACCCTCACTGCATTATCCGTCAGATGGCGCCAGATCGCCAGCTTCGCCTTGAAATTGAACTTCCCAACAAAAATATTGCGTCTGTGCTCATTGTTATGAAACCGTGTGCCCCGACTGGCCGTTGAAGCCATGCTCATATGCGGCCGCCGCATTACGGTTCACAGCAAGGGATTTTCACGATGTTTTCAGTCAAGGTTCTGGCCAGCGCGGCGTTGGCGCTCGGCATCACCATGGCATCCGCCAGCGCCCAGGTGGTTGTCTCCTCGAAGATCGACACCGAGGGTGGCGTGCTCGGCAACATCATCCAGCTCGTCCTCAACGCCAACGACATCAAGACGACCGACCGCATCCAGCTCGGCGGCACGCCGGTGGTGCGCAAGGCGATCACCGCCGGCGAGATCGACATCTATCCCGAATACACCGGCAACGCCGCCTTCTTCTTCGAGAAGGCCGACGACCCTGCGTGGAAGGATGCCGCCAAGGCCTATGAGACGGCCAAGAAGCTCGACTACGACGCGAACAAGATCGTCTGGCTGTCGCCGGCGCCCGCCAACAACACCTGGGCGATCGCATTGCGCAAGGAAGTGGCCGACACCAACAAGCTCGCCACGCTCTCCGACTTCGGCAAATATGTCGCGGGCGGCGGCCAGGTGGTGTTGGCGGCATCCGCGGAGTTCGTCAATTCGGCGGCAGCCTTGCCGGCTTTCCAGACCACCTACGGCTTCAAGCTGAAGCCGGAGCAGCTGATCACGCTCTCCGGTGGCGATACGGCGGCGACCATCGCCGCGGCCGCCAACCAGACCAGCGGCGCCAACGCCGCCATGGTCTATGGCACCGACGGCGGCATCGCGCCGTCCGGTCTTGTCGTGCTCGAGGACGACAAGGGCGTGCAGCCGGTCTACCAGCCGGCGCCGATCATCCGCGAATCCGTGCTCAAGGAACATCCCGAGATCGAGACGCTGCTGAAGCCGGTCTTCGCCAAGCTCGATCTC
>NZ_AYWR01000032.1:0-155586 GCF_000502935.1 Mesorhizobium sp. LNHC221B00
GAACTTCAGCCGCTCTTCCATGACGTTACACTCCTTCCAAGGCACCTTGCTCTCCTTGCAAAGGGCCCAAAGTGTAACCCATCTATCCGGAATGAACTGTCACCCATCTCTCGGGAAGGGCACCAAGCACTTAGCTTATAGACTGCCCTTCGGTTCCTTCAGCCAAAACCCCATCTGGGCTACATCTCATGCTTTCCCGATCGATCGACGCACACGAACTTTATGTGCGCATAGGACATCATCTGTCGGCGATGCCGGCCCGCATGGAGGCTTACAGTCCGGAAAAGCAGGTCTGGATCAGCAAGGCTGTCGCGCTGGTCGAAGCTGTTGGGGATCTGGTTGACATGGGTCGTATTACAGAGGTGGCTGAGTGGTATCCAACCCATCCGGCAATTTACGGTCCAAGCGTCTGGGGCATTCTTCAAAGGGCGCTGGCGCGCGCTGAACTCGCGGCGCCGGCCGCGACCTCTGGGGCGTTTCTGCCGGTAGGGAATGCCATGGACGCCATGTCCGCCATCGGCAAGGTTCTCAAGGAAGCTCGATCCAGGCTGCTCATCGTCGACCCTTATCTGGATGAGACGATTCTGACCGACTTCGCTCCAATGGGCGCCGAAGGCGTGAAGATCGATCTTTTATGCGACGGCGCCTCTGTGAAGGCCACACTGGCGCCGGCTGTTAGACGATGGTCAGCCCAATATGACGCCAAGCGCCCGATCGAGGCGCGAACCACGGGCGCCCGACTGCTGCATGATCGACTTATTATCGTCGATGATGCCAAGGTCTGGAATGTGAGTCAGTCATTCAAGGATCTGGCAGCGAGGTCCCCAGCGTCGATAACAGTGGTGCCGGCCGAAGTCGCAGTGCTTAAGATTCCGGCCTACGTCGACATGTGGACAGCCGCCGCTCCACTCTGAGCCCGCGTGAGGCAGCGGGCCATCTCTAGATGCGCGTAGTGCCATTCTCCCCACCACCAAAATGTCGTATCGGCGGCGGCCGATCGTCGCTTCGCCCTTGATCTGATCGACAGCCCACCTCAACGATTCCGACCAGTGCGCGAACAAACCCAACCATATCGTTTGCCGTGATGGCTGCCTCGTCGGGACTTTGCCCAATGTGCTCGGCGGCTTTGCAACATGACAGCCGGATGAGATCGTAGTGTAAATCCCTTTCATCCTCTGGCAGCGCCGCTAATTTCATGGCTCGGCGATGAATCAACCGCAGCAATTGTTCGAGAGCTGTTCCGACACTCATGCGCTTGCTCCGCATTGGTCGAGCGTCCCCGGCGCTACAGGCGCGCGTTGGTACGTCGTATACCCGTCCTCCGTGCGGAAGGCTGCATCAGAAGCCGTTAATATATCGTGCATTGCTAATATAATACACTTCGCAAGAAGCCGCCCCTGCCCTAGACCCGAGCGGGCGCTGAAGCAAACAGAGCCGCCCGCGCTATCCTGAGGTGGTCAGTTCGCGACCTTGACGAGAAAGCTGGTATCGCATTCACGACGGTTCATCGCTACGAACAGACCGGAAATGCGAGCGAGACCACGAAGGCAAAGATCGTCGCGGCCTACGCTGCGCACAATGTTGACATCACGAATGGCGAAGGCACCGGAGCTAGGCTGCGGACGACATGACCATTTTCTATCACTTCACGTCGGCCGATGCTCTCTTCGGCATAGGGCTTCACGGGCTTATGGTACGTCCAGCCTTTCGCCATGACGCCTAGCGCTCTCAGCCAAGGATCATTTGAGCTAGCACAATCGTGAGAAGCATTGATGCCGGGAACGGCGATGAAACAATACGCCTCAACGATCCTGTTTTGCCGCTTGTCCATGTGGGGTGCCTCCTCGACCCGCACCTTGTCGCCGATCTCCGTTACCGAGCGCCTATGTCCGAAGGCAGGCTCGTCGAGAAAGGCCCCCGCCTTTAACAGCTCTCGACGAGCCGTGCGCCGCTTTACCCCCGGACAGCACAACGCTCTCGCAGTCTGCTTCGAGCGTCAAGCGACTGTTCCGTTCGCATGTTCGTTCGCGCGATCAGGTTGCCCCAATGTCACATTCGGTGGACGCGTACGATCTTGCCAGATCTTGCCAGCCCGCCCTGCCGGTGGCCATCTTATCGTTTGAACGTCGGCTTCCAGTCGCTGTTGAGCTTCGCGTGTGGCTTTCGTAGTCAGGGACAGATGTGAAGAACACCGGCCGGCGATCACGACCAGCAGCTTCGCATGCCGAGCAGATGAACAATCCGGCTAGATCCTGATGCATTGACCCGTGATCCGGTCCGAGCGGTCAATCGGCACTTGGATGTCGAGGCGGGTCGACCTGCAGCACATAGGGTGCCCACAGGTGACATAGACTGTTTCGCGGGCGGCCAGGGTGTCGGCGAGGGTCTTCTGAGGCAAGACGATCTCCGTTGAGGGGTTCGCCGCAACGGGAGGATTATATTCCTAATTATATACTTGACATAGCTGACGCCTTGGACGATAAATGATTCCAAGGAGTTAGACCGATGAACCTCACCGCAACCATGTTCCACGACAACGATGCAGCCCGCGAGCATCTTGAAGCGATCCGCTGGGCCGATGGCGTCTATTGCCCACATTGCGGCAACACGGACGGTGAGACGATCCGCAAGCTGGCTGGCAAGTCCACGCGGCCCGGCCTGTTTCAGTGCAACGCTTGCCGTGAGCATTTCACCGTGACCGTTGGCACCGTCATGGAACGCTCTAAAATCCCGCTGGCGAAGTGGGTGCTTGGCTTCCATCTCTATGCCTCATCCAAGAAAGGCATGAGCGCTCATCAGCTTCACCGCATGCTTGGCGTCACCTACAAGACCGCTTGGTTCATGGCGCACCGTATCCGCGAAGCCATGAAGGAAGATGTTGCATCGTCTGGCCCGCTTGGTGGCGAAGGCAAGATCGTGGAAGCCGACGAGACCTATTTCGGGCCGAAAGACACGATCAAGAAGCGCACCATTCGCGGCAAGCCGTCCAACTCGTCCAAGCGTTCTATCGTGGCGCTGGTCGAGCGCGGCGGCTCTGTCCGTTCCTTCCATGTCGAGCGCGCTACCAAGGCGTCTGTCCGCGACGTTCTGGTCCGCAATGCCGACCGTAAATCGACGCTCATGACCGACGAGTCCAACTTCTATCCGATCACCGGCAAAGAGTTCGCGGACCACGCTACGGTCAAGCACACTGGCGGCGAATACGTTCGTTACGAAGCCGACCGCATCGTCCACACCAACACGATTGAGAACGTGTTCTCAGTCTTCAAGCGCGGCATGGTTGGCGTGTATCAGCATTGCGGCGAGGCTCATCTGCACCGCTACCTTGCCGAGTTCGATTTCCGCTACAATCGTCGCGCCGCACTCGGTGTTACCGACAGCGAGCGGTCAGACGATTTGATCCGTGGCACGTCTGGAAAGCGGCTGACCTATCTACAAACTGACCAAGCCGGTCACGCCTAGGCAGAAGGCCAAGGCATTCTTGCGCTGGCGGAAGCGTCAGCGCTTTCGATCCGAAGATTGACTCTTCTGTTTCTTTGGCTTCCCCTTCGTCTCGTGCTTGGACGGAGGGGTTTTCATTGCGCGACGTAATGCGTCGTCGCGCCGTTGCTCAATCTGTCGTTCGTCAAGCCGTTGATCGTGCGGTTCGCTTTGTCCCGTTGGTGTCATGGCGTATCAATTCAGTCCTATCAGGTTGGCAATGGCCAGAAACGACGAGATGCGAAAGAGGGTCGAACGGCTTCTGGCCGAAGGCTTTCGCGACGACGATATCACAAAACTGCTTCTGTGGCTGCGAGAGCGAAGCTATGGCGTTTCCTCAGTGCGGGAGATTGGCGATTTCGTTGCGCACTCGGACACGAAGACGAAAGGTGTCGTAACCCAGGATCTAAGAGACTTTTTCCGTTACCTGGAACTTCGAACGAGTAGGCCCAACGAAAAAGGAAAAAAGCCGGCGTTCTTGCAAATCGAACTGAAAGACCTCCCTCCCGACTTCCGGGAGATCGTGATGGCGCGCTTCAACCAGCTTGATTCCTCAGAAATCAAGCCGACGGGCTTGAAACGAAAGACCGCCAAGGCTGCCATTGAGTCTGCCCTCAAAAAATTTTCCGTTGGAGCGAACGGGACACTAAACTTGCAAACTAAAATGACAAAAGAAGAAGATTTAATTCTGTCTTGCGCCCTCAATTCGTTTTTCCCTAAGACAGCTCTATCGCAGTCTGCCCTATGGCGTGATTTTTGCTTCGTTCTAAAAAAGAATAACTTGCTAAGAGATGGCGAGGAAAAGCAGCTAAAACCCGTAGAGCGCGGCCTCGTTCTTTTCTCGCTTGTCGCTATGCATGGCACGGAGATTACGCTTGCCAGCGGACCTGTTGCCAAACTGAAAGTAATGAAGCGACCAGACGGAAAACTTTGTGTGTCGGCGAACGGACTTTGGAACATGCAAGGAGGATTTGGTGGCGCTGTTGTACCTGTGTTTGATACCGACCTCTTGGCCAGCGATTGTTGTGACCCCGCACTGGACCTTGATGAAAAGGACACACGTCCGCTGGAGGTCGGTGCCGATCTTAGGCTAGTAGCGCTCTGACGGGCTTATCTCGGCGAAGTGCTCCATTGCGCGCTGTTCGCATACTTCGAGGCTTTCGATCACGCCACGAAGATTGAAAATTGTCTCGCGAGCAAATTCGTTGAAACGTGGGTCGATACTACCAGCCGCAATGAGCAAACCAGCATTGTGATCTAACAGCCCGTTCACGATCTCGGGCCAATCATTTCCGTGCACCGCAGCCAGATCGGCAAGCCTAGCGGCTAAGATTTTCCTCGCACGTCCTGCTTTGTCGTTGGCCACGGGAAATCTTCCTAAGTTCCATTACATGCCGGCCTGTCCTTCGAATCATTAGCAGCGGAAAGTCGCTATGTCACGTATATAATTAGGATTATATTCCTGCTTCAGCCTCGCCTGCCACTACCTTGAGGTTGCGCGAAAAAAGTCCAAGGATGTGAATTTGGACCAATCCGCGCAAAAGGATCGCCAAAGCGGAGCGCTCCTTGCATTTTAGCTAAATTGGCTGTGGAAGTAGTTCATGAATTTCCGAGCGGGGGCTCATGATCACAGACCTTTTCCTCACTGGCGTCGCAGCATTTTCAATGCTTGTCCCGCCCTACTTCATCCTCAAGTGAGGTGGAGCGGTCTGGTCTTTTGCGTATCCCTGAAATCCAGCAGCTTGGCATGGCTCAGCTTCTCCTCGCCCTTCAGGAACCGCACCCGGCCGACTAGACCAGGTTTCAGCCATTCGGCCTTGTCGCTCTTGAGCCTTACAGGCGCCGGTCCGCCTATCTTGCCTTGGACGCGGTCCCAAAGGCGCTGCCGCTTGTCTGCCTTGAAGGTAACGAAGGCGGCGCCGGCATACCGACCCTTGTCGGCCATCAGCACCATCGCCGGCTTGCCGGCTTCCCGCTGCACGCCAATGATGTCCATTTGCCAGTTCATCGTCGGGCCGCTGCGGTACGGGCTGTCCTTGCGCTTCGACACCATCCCCTCCAGACCAGCCTGGTCGACAAGGTGATAGACAGCATCCCCCGTGCCTGGCATAGCCTCGCTGAACTGAATGCGGTCGCCGGTAGGAACAAGCTCCTGAAGGATCTCGCGACGGTCCTCTGCCGGCATGTCGCGCAGATCGTGTCCGTTCAGGTGTAAAAGATCGAATGCAACCAGATACACGTCGCGCGATGGATTGCGGCTGGTGACGGCTGACTGAAGCGCGTGGAAGTCGGACAGGCCCGCCTCACTAATGGTGATCGCCTCGCCATCGATGATGAAGTCTTCCGCCTCGATCGCCGCCGCTTCGCCTGCGAGCTGGATGTAGCGGCCCGTCCAGTCGTAGCCGTTCTTGGTGATCAGCCGGATGCCGTCTTCGTCCTTGATGACCTGGGTGCGGTAGCCATCAAACTTGATCTCGTGGAGCCAGTCATCGCCGTGCGGTGGCGTATCGACCAGTTCGGGCTCCATCGGATGGATAAACTTCCAACGCATGAAACTGACTCGCGAATCGCGACTCAATTAGGATGCGCTTAATTAGTTCCGGAAAATTTTAACGAATCGTTGACCGCGCTGTCCCATTCTAGGACGGCGCGGTCAAACCCCAACCGGGCTGCGCAGGCGGCTCCGGCACTCAAGCGCCCGCCCCCANGTCGGAGCCGCCACTGCACACCAAATTACCATCGATGGTTGAATCAACCGTTACCGCACGTGCTTTCCAGTGTGCGTTCCTGATCATTAGACTTTGACGGAACGGAGGGATGGGTATCGCGCTAAAGTAGTTCCGGGAACATTTTAGATGAACTGAAAGTTCGATGGGGATGACGAAGCTATCGGACCTCGGCCCGCCGATCCCCGGAAAGTTGCACGGCGGCGCAGACATCCGGAAGAGAGCATAGCGGCAGCGACGCCACCTTCGTGGCGCCGCCATCATTGTCGAAATCAAGCCGCGATCCCGCCGCGGTCGGAATTCATGCCGCCCATCCAGGGGAGCGGAGCAAGCGGCTCTTGCAGGATTTTGACGGATCTTGCGAACCCGGCGACAGCATCACGCGCGACCGACAGTGAAACCTGGCCGTCGTAAGCACGCTGGCAGGCCCGGAAGGCGGTTTCGAAAATCGGGCCCCGCCGCTCCCGTGGCCAATCATGCAAGAAGTCGAAAGCGTCTTCGAGACATCCCAGCTCTTGAATGAACTGGCCATTGCTTACCAACACCGGTTGATCGAACATCCTATCGCCCATCTAGACCTCCTTTCGGTTGAGCGAACCAGTTTGCTGAATCGGCTTGTCACGCGGCTGCATGCTCAGGCTCCGCGAACACGCCACCATCTCCGCGTCTGGGCGGGACCGCGACATACGCGGGAACCGGCGGCGGATCATCGTCGTCATCTCGCCAGGGATACCGCAACCAGCTGCGCCTGGCTTTGTCGCGACGCCGATCTGAGGATCGGCCGCCGCTCTCCTGCACCCTGGAAACCGGCGGCTTGCGTCCAATTTTGTCCAACTGGTTGAGAGCACGAAGAATATCGCCGACCTCCACAATGGCGCCGTTGTCCAATCGACGTAAGGCAGGCCTGCCCGGAACCGCATGGACATCGGAAGCCCAAAAAGCGAGCAAAGCCCGTTTTGCGCCGATCGTCATCTCCTCTTTCAGCACGTCATCAGGCGTCTGCAGCCCAGCGTATTCCGCGGCGAGATTTTTCGGTTCAGGTTCATGATAATCGTAAGCTTCGGATCTCATCTCCATTCTCCGCAATCTGTGCCTCCCGGCAGAGCCAGGAGGCAGGCGACAAACTGGATTGCAGGGTCAAGCTACTTCGCGCTCCGGCTCTGCGTTCAGCTTGATGGCTTCCTTCTTGTCGGATTTCTTGAGGGGAAGCCCTTTGGCTTCGGAGCTGATCTCGATGCGCCGGGGCTTGAGTACCTCGGGCACTTCGCGGATCAGGTCCACCGACAGCAGGCCATTCTGGAGATTGACTGCCTTGACCTTGACGTGGTCTGCAAGTTTGAACACCTGCTTGAAGTTGCCTATCGCCAGACCGCGATGGAGGATTTCCCGATTTTCCTGATCAGGTTTCCTCTGTCCGATCACGGACAATTCGGGTCCGTTCTGCACAAGCTCCACTTCGTCGAGACCGAAGCCGGCGACAGCCATCGTGATGCGATAATCATTGTCGCCATTCTTCTCGATATTGTAAGGAGGCCAGTCCGAACGCACGCTGTTTTCGAGCATGTCGAAGAGTCGGTCGAAACCGACCGTTGTGCGGTAAAGGGGGGCATAATCAAAGCTTCTCATAGCCATATCCTCCGTGAAGCAACATGGGGTTATGAGGCCGCCGCGGCGTCGCCGCGGCGCCATTTTGTCGAGCCGTAGCCTCGACGGAAAACGATCTGGGAATCGCGTTTTTTCTCTTCAAGAGGTCGTTGCTAAAATTTTTTCGGAACGCATACAGGCGATATTCCCAGCGGGAGAATGCGCTGTTTTCACCCGAGCGCGAGGGCTTCGTTCTCCAATCCGAAGCCCTCTAGCTTGGGCTCAGACCTGCGCCAGGCCTCCATCGACGAAAACCTCGCCGCCGGTCATGAAGCTGCTGTCCGAGGACGCCAGGAACGCAGCCACGGCGCCTGTCTCGGAGGGGTCGCCCATCCGCCCGAGCACGGTGGTCGCTCCCATCGCTTCCATCCCCTCTTCGCCCAAGACCTCGAGCGCCAGTTCGGTCGTTGTCGGCCCCGGTGAGAGCACATTGACGCGGATGCCCGTTCCGCGCAGGTCCAGCGCCCAGCTGCGCGCCAGGTTGCGGACCGCCGCCTTGGTCGCGCTGTAGATGCTGAACGCCGGCGTCCCCATCACGCTCGTGCTCGAACCGGTCAGGATGATCGACGCCCCCTCGGCCATGAGCGGCAGGGCTTTCTGCACCGTGAAGACCAGCCCCTTCACATTGAGGTCGAAGATGTTGTCATAGTGCTCGGGCGTGATTTCGCCCAGCGGCGCGAACGCGCCGGTCCCGGCGTTGGCGAGCAGGATGTCGACCCCGCCGCGCTCGGCCTTCACCGTCTGATAGAGCCGGTCGAGGTCGGCCATGTGGGTTACCGAACCGCGCACCGCCCTTGCATTGGGGCCGAGCTGCGCCACCGCGGCATCGAGCGCCTCTTGCCGCCGACCGAAGATGTAGACGAACGCGCCTTCGTCGATGAACCGCTGGGCGGCTCCGAGTCCGATGCCGCTTCCGCCGCCCGTCACCACTGCCGTCTTGCCCTGTAGTCTGCTCATGATGTGCTCCTTTGTTGAGGTTGCACTCACTTGGCCACCCACCCACTTATTGACAAGTATGCACCTTTTGGTAAGTGGGTAGAAATGTCATCAAATCGCTCAGAGCCGGCCTCGTCGCGGACACAGGCTCCGCCGCCAGCACAAAATTGCACGCCGACGATGCCTGGTTTCACCTGCGGCCTCGACGCGACCCTGCGGCTCATTGCCGGCAAGTGGAAGCCGCTGATCCTTTACTTCCTCGCTCAGGACGGCCCGATCCGCTACGGTGAGTTGCGGCGAGCCGTCCGCGACGTCAGCGACAAGATGTTGATTCAGCAGCTCAAGGAGCTGGAGGGCGACGATCTCGTGAAGCGGATCGACTACAAGGAGATCCCCCCGCGGGTGGATTACAGTCTCACGCCCTTGGGCCGCGGCCTGGCCGAGGCCCTCGTACCGCTATGCTCCTGGGGCACGGAAAACATGGCCGAGGTCACCCGCCTCTTCGCCGAGCGCGAGGCCTTGAATGGCAAAGGACGCGGATCTCTCCGGGGCGACTGAAAATAGTCATTCGCTCTTCCGTCTTCTCGGCTCGCCTTCGGCAACGCGGCTCGATGTCATCATGGCCGATTGATCGGCTCCGGCGAGCCTACGGTTCCAGAACTCCGATCCGGAAAATCAACAAGCGCTCACGGCTTGCGCGCGGTTGTGCGCCGCGCGATAGATGTGCCGGTTCAGGGAGGAATCATGGGGAGAATCTCGGCATCGGTGCTGCTGCTCGCGGCTGCGCTTTACGCGAATTGTGCCCTGGCACTCGACAGCAGCGGCACGCCTGTCGTGGTCACGCCGCTGGCTTCGCGCACCACCACCGCGTCCGGGCAGCCGATCACGCTGCCGCAGAAGAACGTGCAGGTGCTGGTATCGACTTACGACATCGCGGCGGGCGCGACCTTGCCGGTCCACCGGCACCCCTTCCCCCGCTATGCCTATGTCGAGGCCGGGACGCTGAAGGTCACCAATGTCGAGACCGGCAACAGCAACACCTACAAGACGGGCGATTTCATCATCGAAATGATCGGCCAGTGGCATCAGGCCACCAACATCGGCGATGGCCCGGTCAAGCTGCTGGTGATCGATCAGGTCGAGGAAGGCACCAAGAATACGGAATTGCGCCAGTAGCCAAGGCGATGCCTGCGCCCCGAAGGCGGGAACGCGATGCGCCGCCCGCCTTCCCCCGGTCGCCGACAATCGGCCCGCCCCAAGCGCTCGATCCAGCGCTCAGCCCCAGGAGCCGACCATCTGTCGTGTCGTCGCGTTCAGCCGGTTGAAAGCGTTGATCAGGGCGATCTGGACAACGAGCGCGGCAAGCGCCTTTTCGTCATAGTGCCGGGCAGCTTCGTCCCAGACATCGTCCGGCACGGCGTCTGCCCGGTCGGCGAGCCTTGTGCCGGCCTCCGCCAGCGCCAGGGCCGCGCGTTCGGCATCGGTGAAGTATGGCGTCTCCCGCCATGCCGCCAGCGCAAAGATGCGCTCGTCCTTCTCGCCGGCCTTCTTCAGTTCGCGCGCATGCATGTCGACGCATAGGCTGCAGGCATTGATCTGGCTGGCGCGCAGATGGATCAGCTTGCGCGTCACATAGGGCACGTCGGCCGCCTCGGTCGACTTGTCCAGCGCCAGCAACGCCTGCAGTGCGCCTGGGATAAGCATCACCGGGTTCTTGATTCTCGCTTGCATGGTCTTCTCCTTTGAAACCGTGTTTCGGTAGGGCGTGTTTTGCCGAGCCCGGAAGCGGAGCCTCCGGGCGCGAAGTGTTGCGATCGGCAGCGTGCCGACCGGTTTGGTCGAGAAAGGGTTCGGCCGTCAGCCTTGCTTCGTGGCCACCTGCTCCAGCCGTTCCAGAATACGCGGCCAGCCGCTTCCCATACCGACATATCCGCGCTCGTCGGCGGGCCGGAACCCCGAATGCTCCATCCGCACCCGGGTCGCCGCACCTTCGGGCGTGAGCGACCAGGTCACCATGGTCTTCAGCCCGCTGTCGGATTCGCTTCCGTCGCCCCAGCTATAGGCCAGCAGGCGCGGCGCCTCGACTTTCAGCACCACGCAGTTCGTCACCCCGGACCAGCCTGGCACCGGTGCCGCCCGGAAGGTGAAGCGATGCCCCTCCTGCGCCGCGAAATCGTTCTGCATGAGCCACTCGGCAACGAGTTCAGGCACGGTCAGTGCGCGCCATATCTTCTCCGCCGAATGCGGAATCAGCCGCTCGACGACGATCGATTTGGTTTGCGTCATGCCTTGTTCCTCCTTGCCGTGTTCGCGCTGCTGGGGCGAAATCAATAACTCGCCAGCTATGAATTAACCTATAACTCCGCAGTTATACAACTGTCAAGCCGGGAAATGCCCGCCTGGTCCAAATGGCGGCCTGCCGTTCACGCTTTCGCGCCGGCCGCCCGGGTGCTAGGGCTTTCCGCGACATCATGGACTGGATCATCCCTTGACCGCTGAAACTCGCCCACCGCTGATCGAAATCTGTGTCGAAGGCATCGATGGCCTGCTCGCCGCGCAGGAGGCCGGCGCCGACCGGGTCGAACTGTGCGCCAGCCTTGTCGAAGGCGGCATCACGCCGAGCCTAGGCACGGTGCGCGCCGCGCTGGATCAGGCCACCGTGCCGTTTCACGTCATGGTGCGGCCGCGCGGCGGCGATTTTCTCTACAGCGAGACCGAATACCACTCGATGCTCGCCGATGTCGCAGCACTCCGCGACCTCGGCGTGCCCGGCGTGGTGTATGGGTGCCTGAACGCCGATGGCACCATCGATGAACGCCGCATGGGCGAATTGACCGAGGCGGCGGGTCCGCTGAACGTCACCTGTCACCGCGCCTTCGACATGACGCGCGATCCCAGCGAGGCGCTGGAAGCGCTGATACGCTGCAAGGTTGGCCGCGTGCTGACCAGCGGCCAGCGCGACACCGCCATCGAAGGCCTGCCGTTGCTGGCGGAGTTGGTGCGACAGGCAGGTGACCGGATCATCATCCTTGGTTGCGGCGGGCTCGATCTCGGCAACATCGCCGAGGTGCGCGCAAAGACCGGGCTGGCGGAAATGCATTTCGCCGCCCTCAAGGAGGTGCCGAGCGCCATGCGCTACCGCAACCCAAGGGTTGGTATGGGCGGCTCCGATCTCGACCGCGAGTACCGCAATATTTTGACCGACACCCCGCTGGTGGCGGCAACGATCGCGGCGGCCAAGGCATGACCTCCCCTATCAGCCGCGTATCGCAGGGCGACGAAGCCTCTATCCTCGCCCTCAACAACGAGCATGCCGCCGAACTGTCGTGGCTCGAAGCAGAGCGGCTGTCCTTCCTGCTCGGCGAAGCGTTTTACGCCAGGCGCATCGGCGATCTCGAAGCCTTCATCATGACCTTCGACCAGGACGCCAGCTACGACAGTCCGAATTTTGTCTGGTTCCGCGAACGCTACGAACGCTTCGTCTATGTCGACCGTGTCGTGGTGGCCGCGCATGCGAGGGGGCGCGGCCACGCGCGCCTGCTGTATCAGGATCTGTTCGACCACGCCCGGCGCGCCGGCCACACGCTGGTCACCTGCGAGGTCAACAGCGACCCGCCCAACCCCGCCTCGGACGCCTTCCACGCCGCGCTCGGCTTCGCCGAAGTCGGCGACGCGGTCATCCATGGCGGCAAGAAGGCGGTGCGCTATTACGCGCGGCAGATCGTTGCCTAATCCTGTGGCGCTGGTGGCGCCATCTGGCCGAGAAATGAGACGATCGGCTAACGGTCAAGGCGAAAATTCGTCCTGCCCGTAGGGATGGCTGGCGTGCCGTCCGCGCCGCGATCGTACGACCTTTGCGTGCCGCATTCACCAGTTGCGATTGAGCCATTCGCGCGCCGGCCGCTCGATGACGTAGTAGCTGCAGAGCGCGCAGGCAAAAACCCCGGCCAGCATCAGCCACGGGTCGCTGCCTTGTTCGGAGACGAATTTGTAGAATGGCTGCTGCCACAGATAGAGCGAATACGACCACAGGCCCAACGTCGCCATCGGCCAGGACGACAGCAATCCGGAAAAGAATTGGGTGCTGAAATCGAGCGCGTTGACGGCAATCGCCAGCAGCGGCACGGCGACAAGGTAATGGATCGGCGTCGGCACGGGGTCCATGAACAGCAAAACCGCGCCGGCTGCAGCCGCCAGGGCGACATAGGGTCCCTTCAACATGGCCGGCAGCCTGTCATCGGCCTTGAGCAGGCAGATCGATGCCGACAGCAGGATCGAGGCGATGTGCACATCGGTGCGCCAATAGGTGGTCTCGTAGTCCAGTCTGAACACCCAATAAGACACCGCCCCGTTCGCCATGGCGAGCAAGGCCAGCGCCAGCAGCAACGGGATGACGCGATCGCGCCTGGCAACGGTGGCGCTGATCAGGGCCAGGATCACATAGGCATGCTCCTCGACGCAGAGCGACCAGATATGGTCCAGCGCACCGGCCCGGATGACGAGAATTCCGGCGTAATTGTAGGTGAATGTCAGCGCCGTCAGCGCCGCCTTCCATTTGAAGGCGATGAACGTGCCCGACAGCGCGACCATGGCAACGGCAACGAACACCAGAAGTGCCGGATAGATGCGCGAGAAGCGGCGTTTGAAGAACTTCTTCAGAGGGTAGCGTTCGATGAACAGGATCTCGCCCATCAGCCGGCCGCTGAGCACGAAGAAAAATTCGACGCCCAGCACCCCGAGATTGATTCCGGGAACCGGAAAGAAATGCCCGATCAGCACCAGGGCGATCGACAGTCCGCGCCAGCCGTCGAGATAGGCCAGCCTGGTTCTGGCCGATCTGCCGGCGACCGATAGCGGCGGAGCCAGATGGGTGACGGAAACTTCGGACATGCCGATCCCTTCGCGTTGGACATGCGAAAGGCACGGCGGTGCATGCTCCGAACCCGGCTCGCATTCCCGCCCCATGTCATATTGCAGTGCAAGATAAATTTGTGCAAGTGCGAGATTGCGACCCGGGCAGTACCAGGAGAACTAGCTGGCCGTCATTGCTTCAAGCAAAGGCACTGCGCAGGAGTCGATTCCCTAGGGGAATTGGACCGCTAAGAGTCGCCGCATACGAAAGAGGGGCCGTGGCGGCCCCTCTCCTTGTCCAAAACCGATGATGTCAGGCGTTGGCTGCCGCCACCGCGCGCTTGGCCATCACCGAGATCAGATTGGCGCGATAGTCGGCGGAAGCGTGGATGTCGGTCATCAGGTTCTTGGCAGACACCTTCACACCATTGAGCGACGCGGCATCGAAGCTCTTCGCCAGCGCCGCCTCGATCTCCTTCGAGCGGAAGACGCCGTCGTCGCCGGCGCCGGTGACGGCGACGCTGACGCCATCCTTGCCCTTGGCCACGAACACGCCGACGATCGCGTAGCGCGAGGCCGGATTGCGGAATTTTTCATAGGCGGCCTTCGCCGGTGCGGTGAAGGTGACCGCGGTGATGATCTCGCCATCCTTCAATGCGGTCTCGAACAGCCCCTTGAAGAACTTGTCGGCGGCTATCTCGCGCTTGTTGGTGACGATGGTGGCTCCCAGCGCCAGCAGCGCCGCGGGATAGTCGGCCGCCGGATCGTTGTTGGCGATCGAGCCGCCGATCGTGCCCCTGTGGCGTACCGCCGGGTCGCCGATCAGCGACGCCAGATGGGCAAGCGCCGGGCACGCCTTCTTCAGCTTCTCGTCATTGGCGACGTCGAAATGCGTCGTAGCGGCGCCGATGGTGATCGTCTTGCCCGACACTTTGACACCTTGCAACTCCGTGATGCGCGACAGATCGACGAGATCGGAAGGCGCCGCCAGCCGCGTCTTCATGGCCGGGATCAAGGTCATGCCGCCCGAGAGCAGCTTGGCGTCGTCCGTCTTGATCAGCTTGGCGGCTTCAGTGACCGAGGCGGCACGGTGGTAGTTGACTGCGTACATGGGGTCCTCCTTGAGAGTGCTTAGTCAGTAATGGGTAGTCGGTAGTGAATGCTCAGCTGCCGTTGTTGATGAAGCGCTTCCCTATTCGCTACTCCCTACTCCCTGCTCACTCTTTTCAGTGCTTCGTCGCGGCACGGATCGCTGCCCACACGGTGGACGGCGAAGCCGGCATGGCAATGTCGGGGATGCCGATGGCATCGGTGATGGCGTTGATCACCGCCGGCGGCGAGCCGATGGCGCCGGCCTCGCCGCAGCCCTTGATGCCGAGCGGATTGCCCGGACATGGGGTGTTCGACGTCGAGACCTTGAATGAAGGCAGGTCGTCCGCGCGCGGCATGGTGTAGTCCATGTAGCTCGCCGTCAGCAGCTGCCCGCTGGCGTCGTAGTGAGCGCCTTCCAGCAGCGCCTGGCCGACGCCCTGGGCGATGCCGCCATGCACCTGGCCCTCGACGATCATCGGGTTGATGATGTTGCCGAAATCGTCGGCGGCCACGAACTGGACGATCTCGGTCGTACCGGTTTCCGGGTCGATCTCGACCTCGCAGATGTAGCAGCCCGCCGGGAAGGTGAAATTCGACGGATCGTAGAAGGCCGTTTCCTTCAGCCCGGGTTCCATTCCAGCCGGCAGATTGTGCGCGGTGTAGGCGGCAAGCGCCACCTGGAACCACGGCACGTTCTTGTCGGTGCCGGCGACCTTCAGCGCCCCGTTCTCGATGACGATGTCGCCTTCGTCGGCCTCGAGCAGATGCGCGGCGATCTTCTTGGCCTTGGCCTCCACCTTGTCGAGCGCCTTGGCGATCGCCGACATGCCGACCGCACCCGAGCGCGACCCGTAGGTGCCCATGCCCATCTGCACCTTGTCGGTATCGCCATGGACGATCGAAACCGAATCGATCGGCACGCCGAAACGCTCGTTGACCAATTGCGCGAACGTCGTCTCATGGCCCTGACCATGGCTGTGCGAGCCGGTCAGCACCTCGATCGTGCCGACCGCGTTGACCCGCACTTCCGCCGATTCCCAAAGGCCGACGCCGGCGCCGAGCGAGCCGACCGCCGCCGACGGCGCGATGCCGCACGCCTCGATGTAGCAGCTCATGCCGATGCCGCGCAGCTTGCCCTGCTTTGCCGCCGCGGACTTGCGCTTGGCAAAGCCGGCATAGTCGGAGGTCTTCATGGCCGCATCGAGCGAGGCGCCATAGTCGCCGGCGTCATAGTTCATGATCACCGGGGTCTGGTGCGGAAAGACGGTGATGAAGTTCTTGCGCCGCAGTTCGGCCGGAGAGACGCCGAGTTCGCGCGCTGCTGCTTCCATCGTGCGTTCCAGGAGATAGGTGGCCTCCGGCCGCCCTGCCCCGCGATAAGCATCGACGGGTGCCGTGTTGGTATAGACGGTGCGCACATTGGCATGGATGGCCGGAATATCGTACTGCCCCGACAAAAGCGTCGCGTAGAGATAGGTCGGCACGCAGGACGAGAACAGCGACATGTAGGCGCCGAGATTGGCGATCGTATCGACTTTGAAGCCGGTGATCCGGTTGTTCTTGTCGAACGCCATCTCGACGGTCGAGACATGGTCGCGGCCATGCGCGTCGGTGAGGAAGCTTTCGGTGCGGTCTGCGACCCATTTGACCGGCACGCCGGTCTTCTTCGACGCCCACAGGCAGACGATCTCTTCGGGATAGATGTAGATCTTGGAACCGAAGCCGCCGCCGACATCGGGCGCGATCACCCGCAGCTTGTTTTCCGGCGCGACATTGTAGAAGGCGCTCATCACCAGCCGCGCGACATGCGGGTTCTGCGATGTCGTCCAGCAGGTATAGTGATCTTCCGCCTTGTCGTAGTGGCCGAGAGCCGCGCGCGGCTCCATGGCGTTCGGCACCAGCCGGTTGTTGACGATCTTCATGCGGGTGACATGCGCCGCCGCCTTGATGGCGGCGTCGGTCGCCTTGGCATCGCCGATCTCCCAGTCGAAGATCAAATTGTTCTCGGCCTCGGCGTGGACCTGCGGCGCGCCCTTTTCGAGCGCCTTGGTGGCGTCGACGACGGCCTTCAGTTCCTTGTAGGTGATCTCGACCGCCTCGGCCGCGTCACGCGCCTGGCCCTTGGTCTCGGCCACGACGATGACGACGGCGTCGCCGACATAGCGGACCTTGTCGACGGCCAGCGGCGACCATGCGCCCATCTTCATCGGAGAACCGTCCTTGGAATGGATCATCCAGCCGCAGATGAGGTTGCCGATGCCGTCGGCCTTGAGTTCCTTGCCGGTTAGCACGCCGATGACGCCCGGCATGCCCTGCGCCTTCTTGACGTCGATCTTCTTGATCTGCGCATGCGCGTGCGGGCTGCGCACGAACGCCGCATGCTTCATGCCGGGAACCACCATGTCATCGACATAGCGGCCCGCGCCGGTGATGAAGCGCTTGTCTTCCTTGCGCGCCACGCGAGCGCCAACACCTTCAATGCCCATCAGAAATTCCCTCCCGAGATTGTAGGGGAGTAGGTGAGTAGGGCAGTACGGCAGTAGGGAAAATTGGCTCCGGTTCCCTACTGCCCTACTGCCTTACTGCCCTACTGCCTCGTTCACGCAGCTTGTTTCGCTTTACCCTTGGTCCCCTTCGACATCGTCTTCGATGCGGCGAGGATCGCCTTGACGATGTTGTGGTAGCCGGTGCAGCGGCAGATATTGCCCTCCAGTTCGGCCCGCACCGTCGCCTCATCGAGGCCTTCGGGATGGCGCTTGATCATGTCGGTGGCCGTCATGATCATGCCTGGCGTGCAGAAGCCACATTGCAGGCCGTGATGTTCCTTGAACGCCGCCTGCACGGGATGCAGGTCGGCGCCGTTGGCGAGACCTTCGATCGTCACCACGCTGGAGCCGGACGCCTGGACCGCGAGCATGGTGCAGGACTTGACCGCCTTGCCATCGACATGGACGACGCAGGCGCCGCATTGCGACGTGTCGCAGCCGACATGCGTGCCGGTCAGGCCGAGATTCTCGCGCAGGAAGTGAACCAGCAGCGTTCGATCCTCGGCAGCGCCGCTGACCCGCTTGCCGTTCACCATCAACGAAACGTCCGACATGGTCCCTCCCTGGGTATCAACCTTGGTCATCACGCTGCCGACGCGCTGTGGCACTTCGGCCATGCGTCATTCGTACACCGCACAATGCACAAAAAACAGCGCGACGGAAAAGCGGGATCATTGTACTTTCGGTCATGGCCAGGGCCAAGGATGCATTCCCCTCACCCCATTGCCAAAACGCCGGTTGGAAGCAACAATGTCCTTCGACGCCCGCGCGCCGGAAGCTTGTAGAAACAGCAGCGCATAAAAACAGCGTCGGAGGAAATGCGGGAGAACGCCGCTGACGAGTTCACGGACGCGCTACGCATGCGGCTTGTCGGCGCTGACGACGGACGAGCCCGACATGGACGTATTTGCATGCGCGGTGGCGGCCGAGGCCGCCGCCATCGACGCTGGTTTTGCCCTGCTGTTCTTCTCCCAGAGCCTCGTCGAGGCCGACGCCCTGTCACAGGCACTTCTGACCCACGCACCGGGGCTCCACCATGCCGGCTGCTCGACCGCCGGCGAGATCACGCCACAGGGCCTCGAGGACGGCCATGTGCTCGCCATGCTGCTGCCCTCCGCGGCGTTCACCGCCGTCAGCACCATGGTCGACGATCTGTCCTCGTCGGGCATGGACAGGATCACCGGCGAGGTTGAAGCCTTGAGGCGCAACCTGCGTGGCCGGGTCGGCGGCGAGCACACCAGGAACACTTTCGCGCTCTGCTTCATCGACGGGCTATCCTATGCCGAGGAGGCGGTCAGCTCCGCCATCCACTGGGGCCTTGACGACATTCCCCTGCTCGGCGGCTCGGCCGGCGACGATCTGAAGTTCGAGACGACACGCCTGATCTCGAACGGCAGGGTCACCTCGGACAGCGCCATCATCGTGCTGATCGCCACGGAAATCCCTTTCCACGTCTTCAAGACTGACAATTTCGTTCCGACCGACGAAAAGCTGGTGGTGACGGCGTCCGATGCCGATCATCGCATCGTGCGCGAGTTCAACGCCACCAATGCGGCAGACGAATATGCCGCTTCCGTGGGCATCCTCCCGCAGACCCTGACGCCGTTGAGCTTCGCCTCGCATCCGGTGGTGGTGAAGGTGGGCGGCGAATATTACTGCCGCTCGATCCAGAGAATGCACGCGGACGGCTCGCTGTCGTTCTTCTGCGCCATCGACGACGGCGTCGTGCTGTCGATCGCCCAGCCCAAGGACATGGTGGAATCGACACGCGCCGCCCTGCGCGAGGTCGAGGAGCGGCTGGGTGGTATCGACCTCATCCTCGGCTTCGACTGCGTGCTGCGCCGGCTCGATGCGCGCAACCGGCAGGTCTTTCGCGACATTTCGGAACTCTACCGGATCAACAATGTCGTCGGCTTCGGCACCTATGGCGAGCAGTACCGGTCGATGCATCTGAACCAGACCTTCACCGGCATCGCTTTCGGCGACCGCCAGGCGGCAGAATAAGGCGGCCGGACAACATGCCGCTCAGGGACATAAACGACCTTGAAAAGCTGAAGAAGATCAACGCCGCCCTGGTCAGCCGCGTCGAGCGGTCGATGGACCAGCAAGGCAACGCCTTCTCGCTGTTCCAGACCGCGATTTCGCTGGAAAATCGCGTGCGCACGCGCACCGAAGAGCTGCATTCGACGCTGCGCCGACTGGAGCAATCCAACATCGACCTCAGCGCCGCCAAGGAAAATGCCGAGCTCGCGAACCTGTCCAAGACGAGGTTCCTCGCCGCCGCCAGCCACGACGTGCTGCAACCGCTGAACGCGGCCCACCTCTCCGTCTCGGCGCTGGCTGAAGTGCAGACCAGCGACGAGGGCAGGAAGCTGGTGCGCCAGGTCGAGCGCTCGCTCGAAACGATGGAGGACCTGCTGCGCACCCTGCTCGACATTTCCAAGCTCGATGCCGGCGTGGTGAAGCCCGACATCGGCGACGTCAGCCTGGAGGCGTTGTTCTCGTCACTGCGCTCGGATTTCCAGCCGGTGGCGGCACTCAAGCAGCTGTCGCTGAAGTTCCGGCCGGTCAATGCCGTGGTCCGCTCCGACCGCACATTGCTGCGTCGCATCCTGCAGAACATCCTTTCCAATGCGCTAGGCTATACCCGTTCGGGTGGCGTCCTTGTCGGCACCAGGCATCGCGGCGACACGATCCGCATCGATGTCGCCGATACCGGCTGCGGCATTCCCGAGGACCAGCGCGAGGCGGTGTTCGAGGAGTTCCATCGCGGCACCTTGCCTGCCAATGCCGAGCTCGACGGCGGCGGTCTCGGGCTCGGGCTCGCCATCGTGCGCCGCATGGCCGGCGCGCTCGGGCACCCCGTGACGTTCTCGTCGAAGGTAGGCCACGGCACGATCTTCCACATCGATGTTCCTGTCGGCATCGGCGCCCCCGCCGACGCCATCGCCAGCGCCGCCAGCCTGGAGCGGCCGCGCGGCTACGGCCTGTTCGGCACCAAGGTGCTGCTGGTCGAAAACGACATCGAGGTGCTGGAGGCGATGACCTTCCTGCTCGAACGCTGGCAATGCCTGGTGCGGGCCGCGACCTCGACCGACGATGCGCTGGACATGCTTGGCGACACCGACTGGGTGCCCGACATCGTCATCGCCGACCAGCATCTCGACGGCGGCGATCTCGGCACCGCCACCATATCAGAGGTCCGCAACTATATCGGCCGCGCCGTGCCGGCGCTGATCGTCACCGCCGACAGTTCCGAGGAAATTGCCAAGGCCGCCCGCGCGGGCGGCATCGAACTGATGCGCAAACCGCTGAAACCAGCACAACTAAGGGCGCTGCTGGCACATTTGCTGGCTTAGGCTACCCTCCCCTCGATGGGAGGTCGGCGCGGAGCGCCGGGGTGGGGTGCGGCGCCAAGCTCCCCCATCCCGCTCCGCTTCGCGGATCGACCCTGCCCACAAGGGAGGGTAAAAGATCAAAACCCTGCTTGATCCCGAAACAGCTCCGCATTGTCCAGCTTCGAAACCTCGATCACCGCTTGCGTGCGGCTGTAGACATTGAGCTTGCGCAGGATCTCGGAGACATGCGCCTTGACCGTGGTCTCGCCGACCTGCAGTTCGTAGGCGATCTGCTTGTTGAGCAAGCCCTGGCGCAGCATCTGCAGCACCCGCAATTGCTGCGGCGTCAGCTTGGACAGGCGCTGGACCATGTCGGCGCGGTCGCTGCTGTCGGCGTCCGCCGGCTGGCCCTCATAGGTTTGCGGGACGTAGATGGCGCCATCCATCACCGAGCGGATGGCGGCCGCCAGGTCGCTCTTGCGCGCCGATTTCGGAATGAAGCCTGCCGCACCATAGGACAAGGCCTCGGAGATGATCCTCGGCTCCTCATATCCCGACACGATCACCACCGGCAGGCGTGGATAACGGGTCCTGAGCTGCAGCAGGCCGTCGAAGCCATGCACGTCGGGCATTGAGAGATCGAGAAGCGCCAGGTCGAAAGGCTTGGCGTCGGCCAGGAGATCGAGCGCCTCGGTGATCGAGCGCGCCTCGACCGTATCGACTTCCGGATAGGCCATCTGGACGGCGCTGTGCAGCGCCTCGCGAAACAGCGGATGGTCATCGATGATGAGGAACCGGGCGCGATCATTGACTGCGGTCATGACATTCGTTCCGAAGCCCCGTATTCAGTTTCCAGCACAAGCTAATCCCACGAGCATGACCGGATTATTGCCAAATAGTCTACCGTTGATAGCCGGATTCGCATCCAGGCACCGCGACGCGCGGGCCCTGTGAAATGCGACGCCTTGCCCGGCCCCTGAATTCGGCCGAAGGTACCCGGCATCCGACGTCCAAGACAGAGACCGCCATGACCGCTTTCGTTCTCCCCGTCCCGCCAACGCCTTCTGTCGCCGTCAGCGGGTCGACCGAGCGGTTCGCCGTGCGCCGCATCTTCTGCGTCGGCCGCAACTACGCGGCGCACGCGCGCGAATTCGGTAATGATGAGCGCGATCCGCCCTTCTTCTTCACCAAGCCGGCCGACGCAGTGGTCGATTCCGGTATGACCATTCCCTACCCGCCGCTCACCGCCAACCTGCACCATGAGATCGAGCTGGTCGCCGCGATCGGCAGACCGGGCTTCCGCATCCCGCGTGAGCGGGCGCTGGATCATGTCTGGGGTTATGGTGTCGGCATCGACCTCACCCGCCGCGATTTGCAGGACGAGGCCAAGAAGGCGGCGCGTCCCTGGGACTGGTCGAAGGCATTCGACCGCTCGGCGCCGTGCGGCCCGCTCGTCCCGGCGCAGAAATCCGGCCACCCGCAAAAGGGCCGCATCTGGCTCGCGGTCGACGGCAAGGTCAGGCAGGATGCCGACCTCGCCGAGCTGATCTGGCCGATCGCCGACGTCGTCTCGATCTGCAGCGAGGCGATGGAGCTCGAAGCCGGGGACCTGATCTTCACCGGCACGCCCGCCGGCGTCGGCGCGATCAAGCCAGGCGAGACGATGACCGGCGGCGTCGACGGCATCGGCACGATCGAAGTGACCATTGGCCAGCCGAAGTAAGCGCATGAGCGAGTTCGTCCTGCACAATTACTATCGGTCCTCCACCTCCTACCGGGCGCGGATCGCGCTGGAGATGAAGGGGCTGAACTACAACTATGTCCCGCACCATTTGCGCCATGGCGACCATCTGGAACCGGCCTATCTCGCGGTCAATCCGCAGGGGCTCGTGCCGGCGCTGGTGCTGGGCGACGGGACCCTTTTGACGCAGTCGCTGGCGATCATCGAATATCTCGACGAGATCCAGCCCGCACCGCCGCTGCTGCCTGGGGACGCACTTGGCCGGGCGCGCGTGAGAATGCTGGCGCAGATGATCGCCTGCGACATCCATCCGGTGAACAATCTGCGTGTGCTGACCTCGCTGCGCACCCTGTTCGGCGCCGGCGACCAGGACATCACCAACTGGTTCCGCCACTGGGTGAACGAAGGTTTCCGGCCGCTTGAAAAGCTCCTGGCGTCGTCGCCGCAGACCGGAACATTCTGCCACGGCGAGACGCCGGGGCTCGCCGATATCTGCCTGGTTGCGCAAATCGCCAGCAACGCCCGTTTCGGCGTGGACTTGGCGCCCTACCCGACAATCGCACGCATCAACGCCGCCTGCACGGCACTGCCAGCCTTCCAGAAGGCCGCGCCTGAGAAACAAATCGATGCCGAATAGGGAAGCCAAAGATCCCGCGGAAGCCAAGGCGCTGGCCGATGTCGAGGCATATGGCTGCCACATTCTCTACGTGTTGGAAGAGGACGACAACCCACCGTTCAGCTACTCAGTTGGCATAGAGCACAACTTCAAGGCTCCAGAGTTGATCGTCATCGGCCTGAAGCCTGAAATCTCCCAATCCATCATCAACGAATATTGCAGGCGAGTCCGATCAGGCGAGATCTTCGAACCAGGACAGCGAGCGTCCGGCTTCGTCAACGGCTTCGATTGCCAGTTCGGCACCGTTCATGTGGAGCATTATCGCGAGCATTTCGGCTGGGATATCTGGTTCTACGATGGGCTCGATTTTCGCGTCATGCAGCTGATCTTTCCCACGACCGAAGGGGTCTGGCCATGGGAGGCCGACGCCAGCGACTGGTTCCGAGCGCGCCAGCCGTTGCTCGATACCGAGCCTTCGCCAAAGGACATGGACTGACCTGTCCGGCGGAATCGATTTCCGCTTGACCGGACAAGGAATCGGCTATCGTTTCCCGCAATGCGTGCCGTCTTAAGGGTGGAGTGACCGATGAAAGCCGTCGTCTTCGAGAAATTCGGCGAAGCGCCGACTATCCAGACCGTTCCCGATCCGAAACCGGCTGCCGATGGCGTCGTCATCAAGGTCGAGGCGACCGGGCTCTGCCGCAGCGACTGGCATGGTTGGATGGGCCATGACGCCGATATCCGCCTGCCGCATGTGCCGGGCCACGAACTGGCCGGCATCGTCGTCGCGGCAGACAAGCATGTGACCCGCTGGAAGGCCGGCGAGCGCGTCACGGTGCCGTTCGCCGTCGGCTGCGGCCATTGCTTCGAATGCAATTCGGGCAATCACCAGGTCTGCGAACATCAATCGCAGCCCGGCTTCAACGCCTGGGGCTCCTTCGCCGAATATGTCGCCATCGAGCATGCCGACACCAATCTGGTGCGCCTGCCCGACGAGATGGAATTCGCCACCGCCGCCAGCCTCGGCTGCCGCTTCGTCACCTCGTTTCGTGCCATCGTCGACCAGGGCCGGGTGACGCCGGGCGAATGGGTGGCGGTGCATGGCTGCGGTGGCGTCGGCCTGTCGGCGATCATGATCGCCAGCTCGATGGGCGCCAATGTCATCGCCATCGACCTCACCGACGAGAAGCTGGATTTCGCCAGAAAGATCGGCGCCGTCGCCACCATCAATGCGTCCACGACGCCGAACGTGGTCAAGGCAGTCAAGCAGATCACCAATGGCGGCGCGCATATGTCGATGGACGCGCTCGGCCACCCGACCACCTCGTTCAACTCGATCGCCAATCTGCGCCGGCGCGGCCGCCACGTGCAGGTCGGGCTGATGCTTGGCGATCACGCCCGCCCGCAGGTGCCGATGGACAAGGTGATCGCCTTCGAACTCGAAATCCTCGGCAGCCATGGCATGCAGGCCTATCGCTACCCGGCGATGATGGAGATGATCCGCCACGGCAAGCTCAAGCCAGAATTGCTGGTCGGCAAGAAGATCAGCCTCGACGAGGCGCCCGCCGCGCTGATGGCGATGGGTGGTTTCGAGGGAATCGGCATTGGGGTTGTGACGAAGTTTTAAGTTCGCTTCTCGAATTACCGCGCAAACTTCTTCGCCCCGAACACGCAGGCCACCACGCCGAGCGTGACAACCACCATTAGCGGGCTGACCTGCTCGTGCAGCAGCTTCGCCGCTAGCGCGAGGCCGAAGAAGGGCTGCAGCAACTGCAGCTGCCCGACGGCGGCGATGCCGCCTTGCGCCAGGCCGCGATACCAGAAGACGAAGCCGATCAGCATGCTGAACAGCGAGACATAGGCCAGCCCGATCCAGGCGTGGGAGCCGACGGCGGCAAACGACGGCGGCAAGGTCGCCAAAGTCAGCACCAGCATGATCGGCAGCGACAGCGTCAGCGCCCAGCAGATCACCTGCCAGCCACCGAGCTTGCGCGACAGCGCGGCACCCTCGGCATAGCCCAGGCCGCAGACGACGATGGCGGCGAGCATCAGACCGTCGCCGACCGGCGAGGCCGTCACGCCCTGCGTCAGCGCAAAGCCCGCGACCAGCGCGCTGCCCACGCAGGAAAACAGCCAGAACGCCGGTCGTGGACGCTCACCGCCGCGCAGCACGCCGAAGATCGCGGTTGCCAGCGGCAGCAGCCCGACGAAGATGATCGAGTGGGCGGAGGTGACATGCTTCAGCGCCAGCGCGGTCAGCAGCGGAAAGCCGACCACCACGCCGAGTGCGACGATCACCAGCGACAGCAAATCCCCACGCTCCGGGCGCTTTTGCCGGAACAGGATCAGCATGGCCAGGCCAAGCAGCCCGGCAATCGCGGCGCGGGCCGATGTCAGGAATGTCGGATCGAAATCCACCACCGCCACGCGCGTCGCCGGCAGCGAGCCGCTGAAGATCAGCACGCCGATAAATCCGTTCAGCCAGCCGCTCGCGATCTTGTCCATTCCAGGCTCCATGTCTTTCGCCCTCTATCGGGCAGACACCCATGGTGCAGCCAGAGACAATGGGGTACAATTTCACGAAACTGTAATGAACAGTCGAGCAGTACAGATGCCTGAACCCGCTTTGGAAACGGACGGCGCACACACCCTTGTCACGACCACCCTCGTCGAGACTGTCATGGCGACCATTCGCCAGCGGATCGCGGCACGCAGCCTGACACCGGGAGCGCGACTGCCCTCGATCCGTGCCTTCGCCAAATCCATGCAGGTGTCGAAATCCACCGTGGTCGAGGCCTATGAGCGGCTCGCAGCCGAAGGCGCGATCCGCTCCCGGCCGGGCTCGGGCTTTTATGCCGCCGGCTCGCTGGCGCCGCTATCGCTGGCCGAGATCGGCCCTCGCCTCGACCGCGCCATCGATCCGCTCTGGGTCTCGCGCCAATCGCTGGAAGCCGGCGACGAGATCCTGAAACCCGGCTGCGGCTGGTTGCCGGCCGCCTGGATGCCCCAGTCCGCCTTGCGTCGCGCGCTGCGCACGGTGGCGCGTGCCGATGATGTCGCGCTCGCCGATTACGGCACGCCGCTCGGCTTGCCGCCCTTGCGGCAATTGCTGGCGCGGCGCATGGCCGGGCATGGCATCGAAGTCTCGCCCGAACAGATCATGCTAACCGAATCGGGCACACAGGCCATCGACCTGTTGTGCCGGTTCCTGATCGAGCCCGGCGATACGGTGCTGGTCGACGATCCCTGCTATTTCAATTTTCACGCTTTGCTGCGCGCCCACCGCGCCAAGGTGGTCAGCGTTCCCTACACGCCGTCGGGTCCGGATATCGAGCTGTTCGCGCAGGCGCTGGCTGAGCACCGGCCGCGGCTCTACATCACCAATTCCGCCATCCACAACCCGACCGGCGCGATCCTGTCGCCGGTCACGGCGCACCGGCTGCTGAAAATCGCCGACCAATCGGACCTGACCATTGTCGAGGACGATATCTTCGCCGATTTCGAACATGCCCCCGCCCCCAGGCTGGCGGCCTTCGATGGTCTCAGCCGCGTTGTCCAAATCGGCAGCTTCTCCAAGACACTGTCGGCCTCGGTCCGCTGCGGCTTCATCGCCGCGCCCCGCGACTGGATCGAGGGCCTGACCGACCTCAAGATCGCCACGACCTTCGGTGGCGGACGGCTGGCGGCAGAACTGGTGCTGACGCTGCTGAAGGACGGCAGCTACCGCAAGCACATGGACCTGCTGCGCGCCAAGCTTGCGCGCGTCATGAGCGAGACCAGCACCCGCCTCAAGGCGATCGGCATCACGCCCTGGATCGACCAGCCGGCCGGCCTGTTCCTGTGGTGCAGCCTGCCCGATGGCGTGGACGCGGCCGAAGTCGCACGCCGCGCCCTTTCGGATGATGTCGTGCTGGCGCCCGGCAACGCGTTCAGCCTGTCCCAGACCGCCAGCCGGTTCCTGCGCTTCAACGTTGCGCAGTGCGAAGACAAGCGGATTTTCAAGGTAATCGAGGCGGCGATGGCGCGCTGATCTCAGCGGCTGACGCAAACCTCCCGCACGCAGTCGCGCAACCAGCGTTGCGCCGGGTCGGCATCGAGGCGCGGATGCCAGAGCATCGATATGGTGACATCCACGATGGCGACCGGCAGCGGAAAACTGTGCATGCCGGCGCGCGCACCCACCGTATGCCGCTCGGGCACGCTGGCGATCAGGTCCGAGCCACGCGCCATGGCGAGCGCGGCCGAGAAACCCGACACCATGCATACGACCGTCCGCTGCAGGCCAAGCGCACTCAGGGCCTCATCGATCGGCCCTCTCTCGCGGCCGCGCCGCGAGACGTTGATGTGCCGGCCCGCCGCAAAGCGTTCCGGCGTCACCGTGCCTTCGCCCAAGGGATGGCCGGCTCGAACAACACCGATGAAGCGGTCGCGAAACAGCGTCTGGATACGCACTTCGGGTCCGGTTTCACCGGCGACGCCGATTTCCAAGTCGATCGCCGCTTCGCGCAGCGACATCGCATCCTTGTCGGACTTCGGCGCGAAACGCAGCCGCACCCCTGGCGCATCGACCTCGATGCGGGCGACGAGACGAGGACCGAATTCCTCGACGAAGCCTTCGTTGGTGCGCAATGTGAAGACGTTGTCCAGGCTTGAGAGATCAAGCAGTTCGGCGGGGCGCAGCAGCGCCTCCGCGTCCTGGACGACAGGGCCAACCTGCCGCCGCAATTCTTCCGCGCGCGGTGTCGCCACCAGGCCGCGCCCGGCGCGAACCAGCAGGGGATCGCCTGTTGCCTCGCGCAGCCGTGCCAGTGTCCGGCTCATGGCCGAAGGACTGAAGCGCAAACGGCGCGCGGCACGTGCCACACTGCCTTCCGCGAGCAGAACGTCCAGCGCAAAGAGCAGATTGAGATCGGGTGACGTCATCGGCCGATCATAGCATATGATATGGCGTTTGATGCACGAATATGATGCAAATGCTGCGCCTTCCGCCATATCAGCCACAGGGCTACATCTCCGACAGCTCCGGTACCGGAGCCGACAAAAGGAGATCGTCATGGCTGTCGCCGAGCAAGAAGGGCTGATATCAGCGCCGCAACAGAAAGAATCCGCCGGCTGGGCGCTGGCCAGCCTGTCGCTCGCCACGCTTTTGTCGTCGCTCGGAACCAGCATTGCCAGTGTCGGGCTGCCGTCGCTGATGCAAACGTTCGGGGCCTCGTTCCAGGCCGTGCAATGGGTGGTCCTGGCCTATCTCCTTGCCATCACCACGCTGATCGTCAGCGCCGGACGGCTGGCCGACATGGTCGGGCGCCGACCGTTGCTGCTTGGCGGCATCGCACTGTTCACGGCGGCGTCCGTGCTCTGCGGCCTGGCGCCGACACTGTGGCTGCTGATCGCCGCGCGAGCCGTGCAAGGGCTGGGGGCGGCGCTGATGATGGCGCTGACCCTGGCCTTTGTCGCCGAAACGGTGAGCAAGGACCGGACCGGCAGCGCCATGGGCCTGCTCGGCGCCATGTCGGCGATCGGAACGACACTCGGCCCTTCGCTCGGCGGATTGCTGATCGCCGGCCTCGGCTGGCGGGCGATCTTCCTGGTCAATGTCCCGCTGGGCCTCCTGACCTTCGCGCTCGCCTGGCGTGCCCTGCCCGCTCGCAGCAATGGAACGCAAGCTGCTGGAGGCAAGTTCGACGCGACAGGCACGGCGCTGCTCGCCCTGACCCTGGGCGCCTATGCGATGGCGATGACGCTTGGCCGGGGCAGTTTCGGCGCGCTCAACATCGGCCTGCTGACCGCGGCCGGCATCGGCGTCATCCTGTTTGCCGTTGCGCAGGCGAGAGTGAAAACACCGCTGGTCCAACTCGCCAACTTCCGCGACCTCCAGCTCGGCGCCAGCCTGGTCATGAGCCTGATCGTCGCCACGGTGATGATGGCGACCCTGGTGGTAGCCCCGTTCTATCTGTCGCGCGGTCTCGGGCTGGATGCCGCGATGGTCGGCCTGGTGCTTTCCACCGGGCCGCTGGTCTCGACCCTGTCGGCGCTGCTGGCGGGACGTCTTGCCGATCGCTTTGGAGCTCACAGGATGATGGTCGCCGGCCTGCTCAGCCTCGCCATGGGCACCTTCCTGCTGTCACTCGCGATGACGAAGCTCGGCATTGCCAGCTATGTCGTTCCCATCACCGTCGCCTGCTTCGGCTACGCCCTGTTCCAGACATCCAACAATGCAGCCGTCATGGGCGGTGTCGGAGCCGGCGAACGCGGCGTCGTATCAGGCCTGCTCAACCTGTCGCGCAACCTCGGCCTGATCACAGGCGCATCCTTGATGGGGGCGATATTCGCGGTCGCGTCGGGGCAAGACGCTGCGGACACGGCCATTCTGTCGCCGGCCGCGGCCGCGCAGGGAATGCAGACCACTTTCGGAGCGGCAACCGGCATGGTGCTAGCTGCGCTGGTCCTGGCAGTTCTTTCGGCCCGTTTTGCCAGCCGGATACCTAGCACGTTGGCCTCACAATAGTGGTGGTTTCCGGGAGCCGGAGCGGAGCGTACTGAAGTACGTGACCACAGTTCTACTGCGACGCAGTAGAACGGGGAAGCGCCGGAGGCCAGCGTTTGCAGGCCGGCCTCACCTGAATATGGATATCAGGCCCCTGCCCGTTTGCGGCGCTCGTAGAGCAAGACCAATGTTTCAGCGGTCAGCGCCGGCTTTTCCTCGCCTTCGATCTCGACCGTGTTGGCGGCCTTCATCAGATACTGGCCGGGCCCCCTGTCTTCCATGGACAGCAGCACCGTACGCAACCTGATGCGCGCGCCGACCTTGACCGGCGCCAGGAAGCGCACCTTGTCGAAGCCGTAGTTGAACGCAGCCTGCGTATTCTCCGGCACGATCCCCATGCCGAGCGCCAGCGCGCCGATGATCGACAGCGTCAGGTAGCCATGCGCGATCGTGGTGCGAAACGGGCTTTGCCGCCGCGCCCGTTCCGGATCGACGTGGATCCATTGATGGTCGCCGGTGCATTCGGCGAACTGGTCGATACGGTCCTGGTCGACAGTGGTCCATTCCGAGACGCCGAGTTCCTGCCCGGACATCATCCTTAACTGCTCGTAGGTCGGCGGCGTTTTAGGCCGTATTTCTGTCATTCCTGCTTTCCCGATCGCTTTCAGCGCCTCCGGACCACGAACTGACGGCCTCTGTCAATTCGCCCTGCGTGAATCCGTTCCGCCGAACTCCAGCGGAATCGTGCCATGCCTCGCGATTCCTTGCGATTCAATGGCAGGGTCGAATTCCTGCCTGGTGCTTGTCCCCTGGCTTGGATGCAACTGCGCGCAAGGTCGCGGAACTGCGAACCGGCTTGCCCGGATGAAGGCGAAGCGACAGGCCTCAGGAGCCTATTTCTGCCCATAACCGGCGCGGATTTCCTCCATCGCCTCCTTGATGCGCGCGCGCAGGATATCGATCGATTCGGTGCCGGATTTCCGGGCCAATTCAGCCACTTCCCCAGCATTTTTCAGCGCGGCCTCGAAGGATTTCTTGGCGAACTCCGTCTGCTTGGCCATGATTTCCTGCGGATTGCCCGGCGCCCGGTAACCCTGCGCCATGTCGGCAACCTCACGCAGCGTGTCCTGCAACATCTCGCGTTGCCTCGACAACAGCGAGGTCGCGCCCGCGGCGCCGGCTCGCGCCGATTTCTCCAGGGCTTCGAGGTTCTTGCGATGATGGGCAAGGATCGCCTCGACATCGACATTGGGCACCTTCAGGTCGCGGCCGAACCTGCCGAACATATCCATGAAGGAATCGGATTCCGGTTGTTTGGCCATGATGTCTTCTCCCCTGTGCCGCGGATGCGGGTGCCTCGTCGGGAGCATAGCACTCGGCTGCCGCGTGTCCATTTCGAACACGGGCATGGCGACCGATGCGCATCAATTGACCGGGAGCAGCAGCTCGATCGTGTAGAGCGCGATACCCGCCAGCCCGCCGATGATCATGCCGTTGAAGCGGATGTATTGCAGGTCCCTGCCGATGTTCATCTCGATCAGCCGCGTCAGTTGCGCAAGGTCCCAGCGCTTGACCTGGTCGGCGATGAATTTCGACACGCCGCTCTTCTGGCTCTCGACGAAGGAGGCGAGCGCCACGACGAACCCCTGGTTCATGTCGGCCCGGATCTGCGCGTCGCCGGCGAGATGGCGCCCGACCTCGACGAACATGTTGGCGAGATGCGCGCGGATCATCGAATTCGGCGCCTTGGCGTCCTGCTCGATGAACAGGCTGAGGCTTGCCCACATGTCGCCGGCCAATCCCTTGACCTCCGGCCGGGCCAGAAAATCCCGCTTCATCTG
The DNA here is from genome assembly GCF_000502935.1 of Mesorhizobium sp. LNHC221B00. Taxonomy (NCBI): domain Bacteria; kingdom Pseudomonadati; phylum Pseudomonadota; class Alphaproteobacteria; order Hyphomicrobiales; family Phyllobacteriaceae; genus Mesorhizobium; species Mesorhizobium sp. LNHC221B00. The sequence goes on from NZ_AYWR01000032.1 coordinate 31,299, forward strand.
CTCGGCGCGTTTGGCGTATTGCTTCGATGTTCTGAGTTTTTCGATGAAGCCTTGGGCGAAACGGTCGAATTCGGCGCGCATCGGATGGTCGGGATCGGCCCGCACCTCGTCGAGCAGGGAGCCCGCCGAGGCGACGATCTTCTTCAGGAGATAAGCGTCGGCCCGGAACAGGTTGAACAGCGACGGCAGCTCCTCGCGGATTTTTTCGCGCATCGTCGCCAACGCCTGTTCGTCATTGAGGAACCGCCCGATCACCTTGGTGAATTCGTCGAACAGTTTCTGGTGGCGGCGGTCGTCGGTGAGCGCAGACAAGAGTTCGGCGGCGAGCGGCGCCAGCGGCACCTTTTCGATCTGCTCGATCATGCGGCTGGTGATGAAGCCACGCAGGCCGGATTGTTCGACCGCGGCGAGCGTCTGCGGCACCAGCCGCACAACGAAGTGCGACAGCCCGGCTGCGCGTTCGCCGTCGGCCAGCCAGTCGGCGACCAGCGCCGAAAAATCGACCTCGGCAAGCTTTTCACGCACCGGTTCCGGGGCGAGGAAGTTCACCTCGATGAAGCGGCCGAGATTGTCGGCGATACGGTGCTGGTTCTCGGGAATGATGGCTGTATGCGGGATCGGCAACCCGAGCGGCCGCTTGAACAGCGCCACCACCGCGTACCAGTCAGCCAGACCGCCGATGGTCGCCGCCTCGGCAAAGGCCGCGACGAATCCCAGCCACGGATAGGAGTGTTCGAACGATTTGGCCAACGCGAACACCAGCACGCAAAGCGCCAGCGCGGCCGTGGCGACGAACTTCGTCCGCCGCAAAGCGGAGAGCTTGGCGGCAGCGTCGGCATCGAAACGGACCGGCGCCAGGGACGAAGCCGATTGTGCCATGGATGAACTGCTCCTCATCGAACTCGCGGGGCGATCCCGAGCCTATCTAGTGTTGCGGCCGCCGAAATGCCCGTGACAGCCACATCGCACCGCGTTTTGCCCGGCTCCGCACATAAAGTTGACGAGAATATTCATCTATAAGGCCCGGCTAGTCTGGAATTATTCCAAGGTATAGGCCATATTCGGCCGAGGCCAGCGCGGCGAATCCCAAAGCCGCGCCGGCAGAGTTCTGGAATCTGGCGTGGTTGCACCGCACCAGCGCTGAGTGAGGACGAAATGCGGCTTACACGCCAGACCAATTATGCCATGCGCATCCTGATGTATTGTGCCGCCAACAACGACCGGCTGAGCCGCATTCCGGAGATCGCAGCCGCCTATTCGGTGTCGGAACTGTTCCTGTTCAAGATCCTGCAGCCGCTGGTCGAGCACGGCCTTGTCGAGACCGTGCGTGGCCGCAATGGCGGCGTCAGGCTTGGCCGTGCTGCCGAAGCGATCAGCCTGTTCGACGTCGTGCGGGTGACGGAAGAGAGCTTCGCTATGGCCGAATGCTTCGAGAACGATGCCGCCGAATGCCCGCTGGTCGACAGCTGCGCCCTGAATTCGGCGCTGCGTGAAGCGCTGAACGCGTTCTTCGCGGTGCTGGAGCGCTACACGATCGCCGATATGGTGGCGGCGCGCCCGAATGTCCGCAGCCTGCTCGGCATCGATATGCTTGAGCGCCGCGCCCCGGCCGCCTGACCTGGCCAGGCCGGCCTTACCTGAATATCAACTGACCGAGGATTGCGGCAGCACGAACGGCATGTTGCCGGTCGGCAGCACACCGACCCGGAGCCGGCAGTCGAAAACCTTCTCGATCAGATCATCGCTCAGCACATCCCGTGGCGAACCGGTCGCGGCCAGCCGGCCGCGATGCATGACGAAGATGCGGTCGGCATACATGGCCGTCAGATTGAGGTCGTGCAGGATAGCGACCACGCCGCCGCCCCTTCTGGCGAAATCGCGGGCGATGTTCATGATGATCAGCTGGTGCTTGATGTCGAGGCTGGAAACCGGCTCATCGAGAAACAGATAGCGCGGTCTGCCGTCGAGCACCGGCGCCCAGACCTGGCACAGCACACGTGCAAGCTGGACGCGCTGCTGCTCGCCGCCCGAAAGCTCCTGGTAGAAACGCCCGGCAAAGCCGTCGAGATCGACACGCGCCAGCGCCCGCTCCGACAGCCGCGCATCCTCGCCCGGCAAGGCACCCGAGCGGCCAACGACAAGGCCAAGCTTGACCACCTCGCGCACGGTGAACGGAAACGACAGCGTCGTCGCCTGCGGCAGCACCGCCCGCTGGACGGCGATCTCGACCGGCTTCATGGCCGAGAGATCGCAGCCGTTGAGAACGACGCGTCCGGTAAAGGCAAGTTCGCCCGACAGGGCCTTGAGGAAGGTCGTCTTGCCCGACCCATTGGGACCGACGATCGCCGCCACCTCACCTGGCCGTGCATCGAAATCGACACCGCCGACGATGCGCTTGCCGGCGATATCAACCGAAACATCCCTCGCATCGATCATAAAAACCTCACAATCCCAACCCTCATCACCCAAGCCTCACAAATCAATCACGCCGCGCTTGCGCAGCAGGATCCACAGGAAGAACGGTGCACCGGCTATCGCGGTGACGATGCCGATCGGTAATTCGGCCGGCGCCACGATGGTGCGGGCGACAGCGTCGGCGAGCAGCAGCAGCGAGGCGCCGAGCAGCGCCGAAGCCGGCAGCAGGTAACGATTGTCCGGGCCGATCAGCAGGCGCAGCAGATGCGGCACCACGATGCCGACGAAGCCGATGCCGCCGCTGACGGCGACCGATGCGCCGACCGCCGCCGAAACGCCGACGATGGCCGTGTACTTCAACCGCTGCACCGGAATGCCTAGATGGCCGGCGGTCGCCTCGCCCAGCGCCAGTGCGTTGAGGCCGCGCGCCAGGAACGGCATCGCCGCCAATGCCAGCACGATGATCGGCCCGACCGAAGCGATCTTGCCCCAGGTCGCGCCGCCGAGCGATCCGAGCGACCAAAAGGTCAGGTCGCGCAGCTGGCGGTCGTCAGCCGTGAAGATCAGGATGCCGGTCAGCGCCATGGCAAGGGCTGCCAGCGCGATGCCGGCCAAAAGCATGGTGGCGACCGAGGTTTGCCCGCGCCGGGTGGCAACCTGATAAAGCACCAGCGTCGTGGCAAGGCCGCCGAAGAACGCCGCCAGCGGCAACGCAAGCGTGCCGAGCAAGGCCGTCACTGGAGCTAACATTGTCCCACCGAGCACGATGATGGCCACCGCGCCGAGACTGGAGCCGGCCGAAACGCCGATCAGGCCGGGGTCGGCCAGCGGATTGCGGAACAGGCCCTGCATGACTGCGCCGGACACCGCGAGTGCCGCACCAACCAGCATGCCGAGAATGACGCGCGGCAGGCGGATGTCGTAGACGATCAGGCTGTCGCGCGCGCTCAGCGTCGCATCGCCTGGAACGGCTCCAGTCAGCCAGTCCCCGATGACGTTGACGGCCGATGCGTCCGACGCGCCCGATGTCAGCGACAGGAACACGGCAGCCGCGAGCCCCACGCACAACAGCAGGATGACGATGCGGGCGCGACCCGAGCGGTCGCCTTCGGATGCATTCGCCATCACCTTTACCGGGCCGGCGATCGACTGATCGACCATGATGCTCAGTCCGTGACCTGCGCGCCGTAGAACGAGACGGCGAGATCGTGGATGGCATCCGCCGTGCGCGGCCCGAAGCCGAGCAGATAGCCGCCATCGATGCGGATCAGCTTGCGCGCGGCACCCGCCGGCGTCGAGGCGATCGACGGATTGCCGAACAATTCGTCGTCCGACACCGGCGGCCCGGCATTGCTCATCATCAGGATCACGTCCGGCCCGGCGGTGATGATCGCTTCGTCGGACAGTTGCTTGTAGCCGGAGAAGCCTTCGATGGCATTGACCCCGCCCGCCAGCCTGACCATGCCGTCGGCCGCGGTGTCGCTGCCGGCCGCCAGGATCTTGCCGCCCTGTACGGACAGCACGAACAGGACGCGCTTGCGCTCCTTGATCGAGGCCGTCCGCCTTTCGGCGGCCGTGAGCTTGGCATCGAGCTCCTTGGCCAGCACCTCGGCCTTGGCGTCGACGCCGAGTGCCTTGCCGACAATGCGGACCTTCTCGAGAATGCCTTCGTGGCTATAGTGCTCGGGCACTTCGATGAACGGAATGCTGGTCTTCTTCAGCACATCGACGGCTTCCCTGGGGCCGCTGCCCTGCACCGCCAGGATGCCTGTCGGATTGACCGACAGCACGCCCTCGGGCGAGAGCGCGCGCATATAGCCGACATCGGGCAGGTCGAGCGCGGCCTTTGGATAATTGCTGGTGGAATCGCGGGCCACCAGACGTTTCTCCTCGCCGAGCGCATAGACGATTTCGGTGATCGAACCGCCTATCGCAGCGACCTTCGACGGGTCGGAGAAGACCGCGACGCCTTCGGCGGCGCCGGCCGGCTGCAGCGTGGCAAAAGCAAGGGATAGGCCGATCATCGGCGCAAGGATTGATCCGCGTACTGCCGGCAGGCTCAGGGCCGGCATGTTGAGGAAAGAACGCATCACTTGTCCTCAGGCTGCCGTAGGGTTTGGGATGCGCGGCAGGTTCTCGGCCAGGAACCGCCAGTCGTCGCGCTCGCTTTCGCCTTCGTGTCGCTTGCCGAAGAACTGGATGATCATGCTGCCGTCGGCGGCGTAGACCTCGAGCGATGTGACATGGCCATCCTTGGTCGGCTTGCGCACCGCCCAGACCTCATGAATGTGGTCGGTCCGCAGGTGCAGGTGGAAGGTCTCGTCCAGCACGTTGATCCACGGCCCCATCGGCTTGATCGACTTGACTGGCCCGGAATGTATCTGGATGCAGCCGCGGTTTCCGACAAAGCACATGATCGGCATCTCGCCTTGGGCGGCGTGATGGAACATGGCCTGGACCGCGTCATTGTCGAGCAGCCAGGCATAATCCTGGCCGACCATGCGCACCGCCTGGCGGCGGCTGAGCTTCAGCGTCCTCAGCATGCCGAAGAACTGGTGCACGTCCGTCAGCCGGCTCCAGCGGTCGCGCAGATCGTCGAGACTGGCGGTGGCCGCCGAAGCCTCGCTTTCTTCGGAGATTGGTCCTGAAATGTCGATCGTCGGCTCCTGGTTCGATGATTCCAGGGAGGCGACCAGCTTCTGGTAGGCGTAGAGGCTGGAGCCCGGCCGCAAATGCACCTTGTGCACCGCCTCGCCCGCCGCGTCGAAGAACTGCAGGCTGCGGCGGATCTCTTCGCCATCGCGCTTTTCGACGGCAAAGCCGTGCGCCCAGACTTTCGGAAAGATGCGCAGATCGATATTCTCGCCGAGCACCATCGCATTGTGGTTGCCGGTGACGACCTTGTCGTAGACGCCGATCTTTTCATGCACGGCGCTTCCGTTGCGGGTCAACGCCATCACCTCCCCGACGGCCTCGAGGCCGGTCAGAAGGTCGTTGACGCGCGGCTCGACGCGGACGACGCCGTCGCCACAATGGGCAGCGACCAACTCGGCCTCCGAAATGCCGAGTTGGGCAGCCAGGTCGCGCTCGCGCGTTTTCGGATTTTCCGTCCGTGCCCGCCGGATTTCATGCGGGGCGGGTTTTACGCGCTGGTCCATGTCTTACCCCTATTGCCTTGCCTTACTTGTTGAGAATGAGCTTGCCCTGGCGGGTGATCTTCAGCCTGTAGAGAGCACCATGGTGCTCGATGCCGATCTCGTGCTCGCCCTGGAAAAGGGTGTTGCTGGACAGGGTCCGCACCGCCAGCGGAACCCGGTCGAAACGGACTGCGGTGTCATCGGAACGGCGGACGCGATGGCGAAAATCGTTGGGATTGTGCGTGTTCATCTGGGTCGATCCCTTTCCTGTGCCGGGCATCTGGCTGGGCGTTGCATAATTGCCGATTCATTTCTTGACTCGAATAATCATGTTTACTAGTCAGTGCAATACCGGAGCAAACGAGTCAAGATTTAAGACGCCGGACACGATCAAAAATGCCAGCCAGCCCCGGGCGAGCCAGCATCGAACCTGGAATTTGGAGTTGGGGCATGGGGTTGATGAATTGGGAACGGCGCGGACGGTCGGCGGCGAACGGTGCGGCGGCCTTGCTGACAAGCGTGGCGGCGATCGCCTTGTCGGCGCAACTTGCCAACGCCCAGCAGGCAACGCAGCTGACGGATGAGGCGAAAAAGACCGATCAGGAAAAAGCGGCGCCTGCGGGCGCGACGCTGCTCGACAAGGTGCTGGTCATCAGCCGCACCGGTGAAACGGCAATCGAATCGCTGGCCTCGGCCAGCCATGTCGACCAGGAGCAACTCGACCGTCGTATGGCGACGACGCCGAACGAGATGCTGCTCGGTGTTCCCGGTGTTGCGACACAGGCCGACGCCAGGCGCGTCAGCACCAGCATCAACATACGCGGCCTGCAGGATTTCGGCCGCGTCGCGATCATCGTCGATGGCGCGCGGCAGGATTTCCAGCGTTCGGACCACGGCACCCAGTCGACCTTCTACATCGACCCGGAGCTCGTCAAATCCGTCGACGTGATCCGTGGCCCTGTCGCCAACACCTACGGCTCGGGCGCCATCGGCGGCGTCGTCTTCTTCGACACCAAGGACGCCGTGGACTTCCTCAAGCCGGAGGAAACATGGGGCGCTTCGGTAACCGGACGCTATGAGAGCAATGGCAAGGGCTGGACCACCAGCGCCTCCGGCGCCTACCGTTTCAACGAGAACTGGGATGCGCTCGGCAATATCGTCTACCGCAACTACGACAACTACAAGGATGGCGGCGGCGATACCGTCAACGGCACCGGCTTCGACGTGCTGAGCGGCCTGCTCAAGACCACCATCCGTCCGACCGACAACAGTGAACTAAAGCTCGGCTGGGTCGGCTCCAGCGACGGTTGGAACGAAACCAGCGGCGGCGTGCCGGTCAACGATGTCGACCTGAAGTCGGACACCTTCACGGCCCGCTACAACATCACGGATGAGGACAAGAGCTGGCTCGATCTCCACATCAACACCTCCTACAACAAGACCAATCTCGATCTGACCAGCCTCGTTGCGCAAAACCGCTTCGATCCGGTCACCGGCCTGCCCGTGGTTCTCCCGGCAGGATCGCAGTCGACATTTGACGTCGGCACGACCGGCATCGACATCTGGAATACGTCCCGGTTCGAAACGGGCGGTGTCGCTCATGAGCTGACCTATGGCGGCGACTGGGTCGGCGACGACGTCAAGACCGGCGGCGCTGCCGGCGGCGACAGCTTCTATACGCCTTCGGGCAAGCGCAACGTGTCCGGCGCCTATGTCCAGGACAAGCTCACCTGGGAGTGGCTCGAGGTGATCGGCGGCCTGCGCTACGACAGCTACAGCCTGAAGGACGATACCCACGACATTTCCGGCGACAGGGTATCGCCGCGCATCACCGTCGGTATCTCGCCGTTCGAGTCCGCCGGGCTTGCAGGCCTTCAGTTCTATGGCACCTATGCGGAAGGCTATCGCTCGCCATCGATCACGGAGACGCTGATCAGCGGCAATCATCCGGCCGGCGTCAGCTTTCCTTTCCTGCCTAACCCCAATCTGCGGCCCGAGACAGGCAAGACCACCGAATTCGGCGTCAACTACAAGCAGAACGACATCCTTGAGGCCGGCGACGCGTTCCGTCTCAAGGCGGCCTATTTCAACAACGACGTCGACGACTATATCGATGGCGTGACGCTATCGCCGTTCGACCCCACCAGCGGCTGCCCGTTTGGGCCGGGCATCCCGATCTGCTTCCAGTACCAGAATTTTGCCAAGGCGAAGATCAACGGCTTCGAACTGGAAAGCGTGTACGACGCGGCATGGGGTTATGCAGGTCTCTCTGCCTCGATCACCAACGGCCATACCATATCGTATGAAGGCGACCGGGCGGACCTCGCCACCATCCCCTCCTCGCAGGTCACGGCGCAGCTCGGACTGCGCTTCCTTGAGGACAAGCTGACCGTCGGTGGCGAAGTGCAATACAATGGCAAGCCGAAGGGCAATGCGGTGGCCGAGGACTATACGCTGGTCAATGCCTTCGCCAGCTACCAGGCCACCGACAATCTCAAAGTCGATTTCCGAGCCGACAATCTGTTCGATGTCAAATACGTCAACCCGTTGAACGGCAGCACGACAGTCGCCGTTTACGAGCCCGGCGTAATGTTGAAGCTGGCGGCAACCATGCGCTTTGGAGACTGATGACCATGACGAGCTTGACGACATCCCTTCGTCTGCTGACCTCGATGCTGGCGGTGTCGCTTGCGATGGTTCCGGCGTGGGCTGAGGAGCCCGCGCCGGTCCCCGCGCTCACCCTCGAACTCAATGCCGCGCAACCTTCCGACAAGGGCTGCCGGCTGACCTTCCTTGTCAACAACAGTCTCGGCGCCGACCTCTCCAAGGCGGCGTTCGAGATCGCGCTGTTCAACGAGGCCGATGTCGTCGACCGGCTGACCGTGCTCGACTTCAAGGACCTGCCGGCCGGCAAGACCAAGGTGACGCGTTTCGATCTCGCCGGCACCGACTGCGCCAAGATCAGCCGCGTGCTGATCAACAGCGCCACCGAATGCACCGGCAACGGTGTCGAACCGAATGCCTGCATGCGCAAGCTGAAGACAGGCACCAAGACCGGCATCGCGTTCGGCGTCTGAGAACGGCGTTGGGACTGCATCCCGCATTCACGCGAAACACCGCGGCCTGGCCGCTGGCCGGCCATGACCAGATACCGCCGTCAGCGAACGAACTTGATTTGACAATTTTGCTCGGGTCGCTGCAGGTCTCGTCGCGAGACATGCAGGACATCAGCCCGCTCCCCGACGCCAGCGCCGAGCTGGCTATAAAACCAATCGAACCGCTTGCGTTGGTGGGGCCGACCGCTGGCACCGGCAAGTGGGCGACGGCAATCGTCATCTCCGGCCTGCTCCATGCCGCCGTGGCTTTTCTGATTTCATCCTCGGGATCATTCGATTCCAGGGATTCGGTGCAGCCGGAAGGCAGCGATCAGGTCGGAGACAAGATAGCCGGCAGCGCACTGGACAAGGATCCGGCGGCAGTGAGCGTCAAGCTGGTGCCAAGCCCGCCGCCAGCCAAACCGGAACCCGCAAGGGCAGCTAGGCCGGTACCCCCGACAAAACCTTCGCAGCCTGAGCAAGAAACCGTGACGCATGCTCCCGAGCCTGTCCGGGACGCGGCGAAGCAGGCATCGGAGCCCTCGCCGGAACCGGCCAAACAGTCTGTGGCCACGCCAGACATACTGGTGGCGGCAACGCCGCGCCTTGATAACCAGAGCGTCGCCGCTGAGAATATGACCGCCAAGACCGAAACGCCGGTACAGCCGGGCGTCCAGGCCGAAACCGTCGAAATGCCTGTCGCCGTTCCAGACCAACCGCCAATCCCCAGCGCCAGGCCAACCCCGGCTGCCGCCCCTTCAACAACAGCGGACGAGAAGCGCGGCACGGCGGATGGCCGGGATGAGCTGGCACCGCCGGCCAGCAAGGGTAAAAAGCAGAAGGAAGCAGGCCGCGACGCGGAATTCAGCTATCGCAGTGACGTCGTCAGAAAGCTTAGCCGTGTCAACCGCAGCGTCCCGCCTTCGGTGCAACGAACCGCACGCAACAACGCCGTGGTGACGTTCGTCATCGGCAGCCGGGGCGGCATCGATGAACTGCGCATCCTGCAAAGTTCAGGATCTCCCAACTTCGATCAGACCGCCCTCGGCATCGTGCGCAAGGCCGCGCCCTTTCCTCCAATTCCGCCGCAGGCCGCAAGCTCGAGTTTGGAGTTCGAGGCTGAAATCGGCCCATTTTGAATACGCCCGGAACGAACTGCCGCGGCGCCAACCATCAACGTCCGCATGAAAGGAACCCCATGTACATCGCCATGAACCGCTTCAAGGTGCAGGCCGGCTCGGAAGCCGATTTCGAAGCCGTCTGGAAGAACCGCGATTCCAGCCTTGCCGGGATGAAAGGCTTCCGCGAATTCCATCTGCTGCGCGGCCCGGTCAACGAGACCGAAGGCTACACGCTGTTCGCCTCGCACACGGTGTGGGCGAGCCACGACGATTTCGTCGCCTGGACCAAGTCCGAGAATTTCCGTGCCGCACACAGGAACGTCGGCACGACGAAGGTCCACTATCTCGGCCACCCGCAATTCGAGGGCTTTTCCGTCGTCGAGGGTGCCTGACGACGGAAACGTCGTGCAAGCCGCCTGAAGTCTCGTCCTGCTTACATCAGGGCGGCGAAGTGCCGCCGCTGCATTTTCGGCTGCGCCCCGGAAGAGGCGTAGGTCTCAGCGACCACGGCACCAACTTTCAGGCTTGGCCAAACAAGCGCCGCAGATGCCTGACGGCACGCTTGCGCCACCATCGCCAACGGTTTCTTGGGCTCAGAAAGGGCGCTATGCGTGGATCGTCAAACAGCTTGCCAAATCGCCTTAAATGATGGGCAAGCACTTCTGACACGAAACCCTTGCCGTTTATCGCGTCGAGGCGTTCGGCATTAGCCACAACATAGTCGAGAACATCGGCGCCCAAAGCGATTTGCTTGACCTTGTTCGCCGGCAACAGCTGCACATGTCCGCCCTCATATGCGCCGTTGGTGGAGATATTGGCACCGTGCAGACGATAGAGGCCTAGAGATTCCGACAACAGCAGGCTGCCGGCCACCATATGCGCACAAGTCGCCGCCAGATAGTCTGTCCCCGTCCTCACCTTGAATGGGAAAGGCAGCACCGGTTCCAGCACGCCACGCCGGAAAACCATCGATGATGTCGGTGCCCATATCCAGCCGGGGGTTTTGGGGCCCAGATAGGTAATTGGATATTCCGATGAATAGGCGATCTCCGGCGCCACCTCACCGATCCGATTGACGGACGGCACGGCAACGCCAATCGGGTTCTCCCCGGAACGTGGCTTGCGCAGCCCAAGGTAGGTGCCGCTCAGGGCGACACGGTCGCGATCAACCAGAAAAGCATCGGAACTGGACAGAGATGCCGGATGCATCGTGTTCAGATGAGCCGACAGATGCGCGACGAGAAAATTCGGTAGCCAGACATCGTCAGCATCGAGGAAAGCCACGAATGGCTGATCGCCGGCGGCAAAACCGTCACGGAACGCTGCGATCTGGCCGCCATTTTGCGGCCGCACCAGTAGACGCAGGCGTGGGTCGCCAATCGTTTCGAGAAGCTGGCGCACATGTTCGGCCGAACCATCCGTCGAGGCATCGTCAACGATGACGCAATCCCATTTCTGATAGGTCTGCGCCAATACCGAGCGGATCGCATCCCCGACATAGGCGCGATAATTGTGACAAGTGATGATGACGCCTACTCGAGGAAGCTCGAATAGCACGGTCGTGCTTGGCATGCGTGGCTTGCCCCGATGGACGCCCAGGTTTTCGGGCTCTTGCCCTTTGCACCGGCCCGAAGCCGATGACAAGGGACCCGAAGCCGATGGCAAGGGAAAGCCTTCCTCCTAAGCCGCGGCGAGCAGGCTCGCATTGCCGCCCGCCGCCGTCGTGTCGACGCAGACGGCCCGCTCATGCGCATAGGCCGCCGGATTGAGCACCTCGCTGACCAGCGGTACGATCGGACCAGCCCTGTCGGCAATGACCTTGCGCACGATGCGCGCGGCTTCAGCCGTGCCCGAAAAAGCGACGACATCGACGCGCAGCGAGCGCGCCTCGACTGGATCCGGCCGGCCGTCGATCGCGGCCAGCGGCAATCCCTTGCCGGTCAAAGCCGAGAGTGCGGCCGGTGCGCCCGGCGCCACGGCCAGGACCGCATTGCCGGCGGCAAGCGCCTGGATCGTCTGGGCAAGCAGCGTATCGGCGTCGGGACCGAGGCACAGCACGCGTCCGCGCGGCGACAACGATAGCGTGTTGGCCTCGCCGGTCGGCCCGGGAAGGTCGACCTGGCCGAAGTCGATACCGGCGGCGGCTCCAATGGCGGCCGCGCCCTTGCCGCGCAGATGCTTCCTCAGGATGGCGATGCGATCAGGCCGCGTCGACCAGCCGCCGAGTGTCGGATCGGGAAGGTTGTCGGCCAGTTCGGTCGCCGTCACCTTGTGGCCCTCGCCAACTTCGGTGCCGGCTTCCGGCCCCCTGCGGAAGCGCCGGAGATAGTGCGGTCCGCCGGCCTTTGGCCCGGTGCCCGACAGCCCCTCGCCGCCAAACGGCTGCGAGCCGACGACGGCGCCGATCTGGTTGCGGTTGACGTAGATGTTGCCGGCATGGATGCCGTCGACGAAATGTTGGACACGGCCTTCTATGCGGGTGTGCAGGCCGAAGGTCAGGCCATAGCCCTTGCGGTTGATGGCGGCGATCACCGTATCGATCTCGTCGGCGTCGAAGCTGGCGACATGCAGCACCGGGCCGAATACCTCGCGCTGCATCTCCTCGATGCCTTTGACCCGGAAGACATGCGGCGCGACGAAGCGTCCGTCTTTCGGCGCCTCGAGCTTGGCGATCAGGCGGCCCTGCAGGCCCATCGTGGTGCAATAATCGCGGATCGAAGCTTGCGCCTCGTCGTCGATGACCGGACCGATATCGATCGAGATCCGCCAGGGATCGCCGATGTTGAGCGCTTCCATCGCGCCCTTCAGCATCTCCAGCATCTTCTTCTCGACGTCCTTCTGCACATAGAGCACGCGCAGCGCCGAGCAGCGCTGGCCGGCACTCTGGAAGGCCGAGGCCAGGATATCGCGCACCGCCTGCTCGGGCAGCGCGGTGGAATCGACGATCATGGCGTTGAGGCCGCCGGTCTCGGCGATCAGCATCGCGTCGGGCGCGGCGGTCTCGGCGAGCTGTTTCTCGATCAGCTTGGCGACCTCGGTCGAACCGGTGAAGCAGACACCGGCGATGCGTGGATCAGCGGTCAGCGGCCCGCCGACCGAGGGGCCGTCGCCGGGCAGCAACTGGATCACGTCTTCCGGCACGCCGGCCTCGCGCAGCAGTTCGACGGCGCGGAAGGCGATCAGCGGCGTCTGCTCGGCCGGCTTGGCGATCACCGAATTGCCGGTGACCAGCGCTGCCGAGATCTGGCCGGTGAAGATGGCGAGCGGGAAATTCCACGGCGAAATGCAGACGATGGCGCCACGCGCCTGCGTGCCCGGCTCGGCATTGGCCGCCTCGGCCGCGTAGTAACGCAGGAAGTCCACGGCCTCGCGCACTTCCGCCACGCCGTCGGCCAGCGATTTGCCGGCCTCGCGGGTGGCGAGCGCGAAAAACTCGACGGCATTCGCCTCATAGAGATCGGCGGCGCGGTTGAGGATGGCGGCACGCTCGGCCACGGGCCGTTTGGCCCAGGCCGGCTGCGCCTCGACCGCGATGCGCACGGCGGTCGCGACTTGCTTGGCGGCGGCCTCGTGAACCGTACCGACCACTTCGTCAGGCTTCGCCGGATTGACGATCGGACGCTGCTTGCCGTAGCCGGCGGCGCGCGTGATCGGCTTGGCATGCCAGCGGTCGGAACCGGCAAAGGCCGCCCTGGCCTTGTCGATCGCCGCCAGCGTCACGGTGTCGGTGATGTCGAATCCCCTGGAGTTGCGGCGGCCGGCCCCAAAAATCTGGGATGGCCGGGCAATCGCTGGATTGGCGGCAGGGCCCTGGCTCTCGACGGTTTCCAGCGGATCGCGCGCGATGTCCTCCGGCTCGACGTCCTCGTCGGTCAGCTGGTGCACGAAGGAGGAATTGGCGCCGTTCTCCAGCAGTCGACGAACCAGATAGGCAAGCAAATCCGAATGCGCGCCGACCGGCGCATAGATGCGGCAGCGCGTGCGTTCGGACCGGCGCACCGTCTCGTGCAGCGCCTCGCCCATGCCGTGCAGGCGCTGGAACTCGAAGGCGTCGCGGCTGTCGGCCATCGACAGGATGGCGGCGACGGTGTGGGCGTTGTGAGTGGCGAATTGCGGATAGATCCGGTCCGTCATGCCAAGCAGCTTTTTCGCGCAGGCGATGTAGGAGACGTCGGTGTTGGCCTTGCGGGTGAAGACAGGATAGCCCGATAGTCCGAGCGTCTGCGCCCGCTTGATCTCAGTGTCCCAATAGGCGCCCTTGACCAGCCGCACCATGATGTTGCGGTCGTATTTCTTGGCCAGCGCGTAGAGCCAGTCGATGGCAAAGGCCGCACGCGGCCCATAGGCCTGGACGACGACGCCAAAGCCGTTCCAGCCGGCGAGCTCCGGCTCGGCCAGCACCCGCTCGATGACGTCCAGCGATAGATCGAGCCGGTCGGCCTCCTCTGCGTCGATGTTGAGACCCATACGCGAATGCCGTGCGGCCAGCGCCAGCGACAGCAGCCGCTCGGCCATCACCGGCAGCATCTCTTCCTTCTGCGCCACCTCGTAGCGCGGATGCAGCGCCGACAGCTTGACCGAGATGCCATGGTTCTGCCGGATATCGGGGCCGTTGGAACCGCTGTCGAGCGAGGAAATGGCGTCGGCATAGGCCTTGTGGTAGCGCAGCGCGTCGGCTTCTGTGCGGGCCGCTTCGCCCAGCATGTCGAAGGAATACAGATAGCCCTTCTGCGTCATCGGTCGGCCGCGCTTGACCGCTTCGGCGATGGTGCGGCCGAGCACGAATTGTTCGCCCATTTCGCGCATCGCGGCCGCCACCGCCTTGCGGATGACCGGCTCGCCCAGCCGCCGCACCATCGATCGCAGCGTGCCTTCGATGCCGCCCTCGCCCTCGTCGAGGACGCGGCCGGTCAGCATCAGCGCCCAGGTCGAAGCGTTGACGAAGATCGAGCTCGAACCGCCCGAATGCGACGACCAGTCGTGCGGTGCGATCTTGTCGGCGATGAGATCATCCATCGTCTCGGTGTCCGGCACGCGCAGCAGCGCCTCGGCCAGACACATCAGCGCCACGCCCTCTTTGGTGGAGAGGCCATAGGCGGAGAGAAAGACTTCCATCAGCCGCGGATCGGACGAGCCGCGCACCGCGCGCACCAGATCCGCGGCACGCGCCGAAATCGCCTTGCGGTCTTTCGCGGACAGCGCTGCCGTCTCCGCCAGCCGCTTCACGGCCTCGTCTTCGTCGGGCAGGTAGTTGGCACGGATCTGCTGGCGGATGGTGTCGAGCGGCATGGCGGTCCTGCGGAGCGAGCATCGGAGAGCGGGCCGGCGGTCACCGGACCGAATGGCGCAAGCTAGCACAGGCGCGAAATTTCAGCCGGTCCAAAGAAATCGACTTGGCAGGTCATTTGATCTATCATTACGGTCGAAATCTAACAAATAGACTGCCTTTTCGATGATTGAAGACCAATTGGACCGCATCGACAGGAACATCCTGTCGGCACTGGCAAGCAATGGCCGACTTTCCATGTCCGAACTGGCGGCAAAGGTCGGTCTGTCCAAAACGCCGGTGCAGGCACGGGTGAAGCGGCTGGAGAAGGACGGCTATATCAGGGGCTATCAGGCAATCGTCGACCGCCAGCGCATGGGCGAAGGCCACGTCGCCTTCGTCCAGGTGAAACTGTCCGACACCCGCTCCGCGGCGCTCGACGCTTTCAACCGGTCGGTGCAGGGCGTGCCCGAGATCGAGCAGTGCCACATGATGGCATCGAGCTTCGACTATCTGCTGAAGGTGCGCACGAAGGACATCGCCGCCTATCGCCGCGTGCTGGGCGAGCGCATCTCCGCCCTGCCCCATGTCG
Organism: Mesorhizobium sp. LNHC221B00; assembly: GCF_000502935.1. Taxonomy (NCBI): domain Bacteria; kingdom Pseudomonadati; phylum Pseudomonadota; class Alphaproteobacteria; order Hyphomicrobiales; family Phyllobacteriaceae; genus Mesorhizobium; species Mesorhizobium sp. LNHC221B00. The sequence continues at coordinate 46,925 of NZ_AYWR01000032.1, forward strand.
CCCAGACCTCGACCTTCGTGGCGATGGAGACGGTGAAGGATCGATAGAGTTCAATGACCGATACGCGATTTCGACTTTTCAGGCTCGAAGCTGATGCGAAGCTTCGAGCCTGTCGCCTTGGCGAAACGCTGCAGGGTTCGGGTCGAAGGCATGTTTCGACCGCTCTCCAGGCGAGCAATCACTGCCTGCGTCGTTCCCATGGCGGTAGCGACCTCTTCCTGCGTCATGTCGGCCTCACCTCGGGCCTTGATCAGAGCTTCGGCGATCGCGAACTCCTCCTCTAACGCCTCGTATTCAGCAACGAATTCCGGATCTCTGAACCATTCCTTGGCAACATCCTCAACAGGGATTGTTTTCCGGCTCATAGAACCTCCTTTGCTCGTTTAAGAGCCAACTCGATCTCGCTTCGTGGTGTCTTCTGGGTCTTTTTAGCGAACACACGCACCACAATCACACGGCGTTCGGCCGCAGTCACATAGATCGCACGACCGATGCCATCCCGGCCCTTCATGCGCATTTCCCAAAGCTTGCCTTCCAGATGCTTTACATAGGGCTCGTGGACTTTTTGCAGTCCATGCGTCTCGATCAAACGCGATATCCGGAGAAAACTGGCCAAGATATCTTTCGGTTGGGCCTCAAGCTCCCGCCTCACCTCGATATTGAGAAATGCGACTGACCAACTCATCCCGCCCAGTATACCTTTTTTGCAATATTTTTCAATCGCCGATACTCGGCAACCTCACTCCGACAGCGTCTTCAGGAAAGCCACCAGCGCCGCGCGCTCTCGATCGGACAGTTCCAGCGGGTGAATCTCGGATATCCCCTCGATGGTGGGCGCGGCCTTGGCATAATGAGCCACCACTTCGTCGAGCGACGAGAACTGCCCGGCATGCATGTAGGGCGGTCGCGCCGCCGCACCGCGCAGCGACGGCGTCTTGTAGGCGCGAACCAGTTGCGGCGCATCCTTGACCATGAAGCGCAGCTCGCCGCAAGCGCCGGCATCGCCGTCGCGATAGGCACCGAAGCAATTGAACGGATCCGCCTCGACCTGTGTCACCGCGTCGACGCGGCCGCGATCCGGTGGCAGGCCCGTCACGGGCGGCACGCCAGTGTTGTGAAAACTGTTGTCGGTGAAGCGCGGGCCGTCGTGGCAGGTCACGCAATTGGCCTTGCCGATGAACAGTTTCAGCCCGAGGATTTCCTCCCGGGAAAAGGCGGCATCGCCCTTCGGCTCTGCGCCGGTGGCAAGGTCCAGTGCAAAGCGATCGAAGCGCGTCTGTGCCGGCTCGATCGACCGCTCGAAGGCCGCGATCGCTTTGCCGATATTGGAAAAGACGCGGTTGATCGCGTCGCGCTGCGTGTCGCTCATCGCGCTCCAGGCCGCCTTTTCGGCATCGGTGCCAAGCGGACTGGCATTCGCCGGAATGCCGGAAAAATCGGGCAAAGGCCCGAAGATGCGCTCATAGCGCTCGCCGAAGCGCGCCTTGATGTAATGCGCGTAAGCGGCGCGGTTTCCCGCTTGCTCCAGCGGGTTTTCAAGCGGCGTCAGCGCTTGCGCCCAGAGGCTGTCGCGGCGGCCGTCCCAGAAGAACCAGGGATCGCGCGCCACGCCGGCCAACGGCATGGTGCGCCGGTTGGTGCGGCCGACACCGACGGCTTGCGGCAGGTCGTCCTGGAACTGGCGGTCGATCTTGTGGCACGTCGAGCAAGACACCGTGCCGCCGCGGCTCATGCCGAGATCGAAGAACAGCGTCGAGCCGAGCGCGGCTGCCGCCGGCACATCGGCAAATCGGTTCGTCGTGTCGGGCTTCAGTGGCGGCAATGTGTTTAGCGCCAGCGAAGCGATCGTCTTCTTCTCCGCGTCGGAAAAATCCGGCTTGCCGCAGCCCGCGAGGACAACGGCCACCATCAGCGCCAGAAAATAAGAAAGGCGCCTCATCGCTCGCTCACAGCACCACGTTGAACAGCACCGTGTCGGAACCGGCGGTGGCCGATATGGCGAAATGCAACTGCCACCAGCCGCTCATGGTGAACTTGACCCCTTCGATCCGGTAGCGTCCGTCGCCGAGATAGTCGGTCGCTTGCGGGCTGGTCGGCAGGCCGTGATTGTGCAGCGGCATGCCTCCGGAGATCGCGATCGCGGCCCCTTCCACCGGAACGCCGGCTTTTGTCTTCAGGGTCAGCAGCCAGGATTCCAGCTCGCCCTGCCGCACGACGCCCCGCTCCGGCGAAAAACTCGCCGTGAACAGCCCGTTGTCGCTGTTCCTCGTGCGCGACACATCCGGGCCGGCGGGCAGCGCCGAGTGCGGCGCGGTCAGGTAGACGACCGCCAGGATGCTGACCAGCAAGGCAGCCAGACCAAGACCCGCTAACAGATAACGCCATAACGATGCCAAACCGGTTCCTCTTCTGCAGACAACGTTTGCCGGGCGGATCGCATCCCGTCGGCTGTGGGAAAACGCTGTGGCGCAAAAAAGCCTGCTTGCCAAGCATGGCGCTGCCGGTGGCAAAAAGCTACAGCACCGAAATCACTGGAGGATTCTGGATGGCTGGAAACGGTGTCGCCTCGATCGGCGAATGCATGCTCGAACTGTCGGGTCAGACGGGCCCGAACTGGCGCATGGGTTTTGCCGGCGACACATTCAACACGCTGTGGGCGCTGCATGCGCTGAGCGGCGACCGGCCGGCAACCTATGTCTCGGCCTTCGGCGACGATCCCTTCTCGCACGGCCAGATCGGCTTCTTCGCCGAAAATGGCATCGGCATCGGCTCCAGCCCGGTCATACCCGGCGCACGGCCCGGCCTCTATGCGATCACGCTGACCGGCGCCGAGCGCTCCTTCACCTATTGGCGCAGCGACGCCGCTGCCCGGCAGCTTGCTTCGGATCCCAAAGCCCTTTCAAAAAACATTGAAAATCAGTCTCTTGTGTACTTTTCCGGAATCACTTTGGCAATTCTGGACGATGCCGCGCGCGCCACATTGCTGGCGGCCATCGCCAAGGCGCGGGCGGCAGGCTCGCTGATCGCCTTCGACCCCAACTATCGGCCACGGCTCTGGCGGCGCCGCGAGGACGCCCAGGCAGCGATCGTCGAAGCCTTAGGTGTCACCGACATCGCACTGCCGACCTTCCCCGATGAGCAGATGCTGTTCGGCGACGAAACCCCGCGAGCGACGGCGGACCGTCTCGGCAAATTGGTCGATGAGGTGGTCGTCAAGAACGGCGAGGCGCCCGCGCTGGTTGCCAGTGAGGGGACACTGCACGACGTGCCGGCGATCCATGTCGCCGCCCCTGTCGACACGACAGGAGCCGGAGATTCCTTCAACGGCGGCTATCTTGCGGCCCGCCTTGCCGGCCATGAGCCGGTGGAAGCCGCGCGACGCGGCCACCGCGTCGCCGCCGCGGTAGTGCAGGTGCGCGGCGCGCTGGCGCCGTTCCAGACACTAAGAGCGGCCTTCGACGCTGAGGTCTGCTGATCTTAGGGCAGTCTGAACCGGTATTCCGTCACATGATGGTAGATCGCGCCTGGCCACAACGTCGCTTGCGGGAAATACGGCCGGTTCGGCGCATCCGGCCATATCTGCGGCTCGAGGCAGAAGCCGGAAAAGGCCTTGTAGTCCCGCCCTTCCAGGCCAGTGCGCGGCGTCACATACTGGCCGGTATAGAGCTGGACGCCTGGTTCCGTGGTCCAGACTTCCATCTCGACGCCGGAACTCGCCCCTTGCGTCCATGATGCCTGCCGCAGCGGCCCGCGCGTCGCGCCGAGGCAGAAATTCTGGTCATAAGGCAGCTGTTCGCCCTCGGTCTCCATGCGCAGCGGCCGTGCCTGGCGGAAGTCGAAGGGTGTGCCGTCGACCGGCTTGACCACGCCGGTTGGAATCATATCGCTGTCGACAGGCAGATAGGCGCCGGCATTCAGCATCATCCTGTGGTCGAGAACGTCGCCGGCACCGCCATCATCCAGGTTGAAGTAGGAATGCTGGGTGAGATTGCACAATGTCGGCTCCTCGCAGGTCGCCGTCAGCTCGACGCTGAGCGTGCCGGGGATCTTCAGCCGGTAGGTGCAGGTGACATCGAGCGCGCCGGGAAAGCCCATCGCGCCGTCGGGATCATGTAGCGTCAGCGTAACGAAGTCCCTGCCATGCAGCGAAACCGCCCACGAGCGGCGCGCATAACCTTGCGAGCCGCCATGCAGCGTGTGCTTGTCGAGGAAATTCTGCTCGGTCTGGTAGCGGTTGCCGCCAATGGTGAAGCGGCCGTCGCGGATGCGGTTGGCATAGCGGCCGACAACCGCGCCGAAAAAGGCGTTGTCGGCCTCATAGGCTTCCAGGGTGTTGTAGCCGAGCACCAGCGGTGCATCATGCCCGGCCAGCCGCAAATCCTGGATGACGGCGCCGAGTCCGATGATGTTGGCGGTGAGACCGCCACCCCTGATCGTGAAGCGGCGCACCGGTTCGCCCGCCTGCGTCGTACCGAAAACCTCGCCATCTTTCATCGCCATGCCCGCAAATGCCAAATTGATCCAGAGGGCTTCGGCTGGTTTTCTTAAGCCCAGGTGGACAGGTCACCGCCCGGCCCGTCTCAGAGCAGTCTATCAGAGGCCGAGACCGCCGATGCAGACATATTTGGTATCGAGGTAATCCTCGATGCCCTGATGCCCGCCTTCCTTGCCGAGGCCCGATTCCTTGACGCCGCCGAACGGCGCTTCCGGCGTGGTGATCAGGCCCTCATTGACGCCGACCATGCCGTATTTCAGCCCTTCCATGACCCGGAAGGCACGGCCGAGATCGCCGGTGTAGAAGTAGCAGGCAAGGCCGAATTCGGTGTCGTTGGCGAGCGCGACGGCCTCTTCCTCGGTCTCGAACTTGAACACGGGTGCTACCGGCCCGAAGATCTCTTCCTTCATGAAGCGCATCTTGGGCGTGGCGTTGGCGATGACCGTCGGCTGGAAGAACGAGCCGCCCAGCGCATGGCGCTTGCCGCCGGCGACGACCTTGCCGCCCTTCGACGTGGCGTCGGCGATCAGTTCCTCGACCTTCTCGACCGCTTTCTCGTCGATCAGCGGTCCCTGCTGCACGCCCTCTTCGAGGCCGGAACCGACCTTAAGCCCGTTGCTGGCGGCGGCGAGCTTCTCGACGAACTTGTCGTAGACGCCGGCCTGAACCAGGAAGCGGTTGGTGCAGACGCAGGTCTGGCCGGAGTTGCGGTACTTGGCGGTGATCGCGCCGGCGACCGCACGCTCGATGTCGGCATCATCGAAGACGATGAACGGCGCGTTGCCGCCCAGTTCCATCGACACCTTCTTGACGGTCACCGATGACTTCTGGATGAGAAGCTTGCCGACCTCGGTCGAGCCGGTGAAGGTGATCTTCGACACCAGCGGGCTGGCGCAGATCTCGTCGCCGATCTCGCTGGCCGAACCGGTCAGGATGTTGACGACGCCCTTGGGGAAGCCGACTTCCTCGGCCAGCGCACCCCAGGCCAGACCCGAATACGGCGTCTGCGAGGCCGGCTTGACGACCGCGGTGCAGCCGGCGGCAAGGGCCGGGCCAAGCTTGCGGGCCAGCATCGAGGAGGGGAAATTCCACGGCGTAATGGCGGCAATGACGCCGACCGGTTCCTTGGTCACCAGGATGCGGCGGTCCGCCCACGGCGACGGCACGACGTCGCCATAGGTGCGGCGGCCTTCCTCGGCGAACCACAATATGTAGGCCGCGGCCGAGCCGATCTCGCCTTTCGATTCGAACAGCGACTTGCCCTGCTCGATGGTGAGCAATTCGGCCAGCACATCCTGATTATCCATCATCGCGTCATGCAGCTTGCGCAGCAGCTTCGAGCGCTCGAGCGCGGTGGTCTTGCGCCAGCTCCTGAAAGCTTCGCTGGCGGCTTCGATGGCGCGGCGGGTCTCGGCCTTGCCCGACTTCGGCACGGTGCCGATCTTGAGGCCGGTGGCCGNGCTTCGATGGCGCGGCGGGTCTCGGCCTTGCCCGACTTCGGCACGGTGCCGATCTTGAGGCCGGTGGCCGGGTTGTTGACGTCGACCGTCTGGCCGCTGTCGGCCTGCACCCATTCGCCGTTGATGAGATTGGCCTGCCGCATGAAATGGCTGGTTTTCTGAAGCATGGTCTATCCTCCGTTCGGCGCACTGACGGGCCGGCCTGTGAATTCTTCGGTGAGCGGGCGCCACGCCTTTGGAAAAGCCGGCACGCCGGAGCCACTGCTCTTTACCTAGGGCAAGGCCCGCAAGCAATCGCAAGATGGCATATAGGGCTTGGGCCAGCGCGAGACGAGAGCTACCCGAAAACGTGCAAGACAACCGTCAGCCAGAAAGCCGTGGTGACAGCGGCGCAGGCCGTGGCGATGGTCATCTGGTTCGACGCCAGCGCCTGGCCGGTGTTGAACTGAACGGCGATGAGATAGGAATTGATGCCGGACGGCAAGGCGGCAACCACGACAGCGACCTTGGCCGTCAACGGCGGCAGCCCAAGCAACCAGACGAAAGCAAGAACCAGCGCCGGCATCAGGAACAGCTTCAGCAACGAAAGCGCCAGTGCCGGGCGGACATTGCCGGATATGCCGAAGCGGCGCAGGCTGAGCCCCATGGCAAACAGCGCTACCGGCCCTGCCGTGTCGGCCAGCGCATCGACCAGCCGCATGACGAGGTCGGGCAGCGGCACGCCGCTCAGCCGCCATGCCAGCCCCAGGAGAATGCCGATGATCAGCGGGTTGATGAACAACCGCCGCAGGAAACTGCGCAGCACCCGCAGCGGATGCACGTGCTCGCCACGGCCGCGGCCGAACATCTCGAACAGCACGATCGATGCCATCATCATCACAGGCAAATGAACGGAAACCAGCAGTGACAGCACTTCGAAGCCGCTCGGGCCGAATATGCCGAGAACGAAGGGCGCGCCAAGCAGCACGACATTGGAATAGGCTGATGACACGCCCCCGACGACGCCGGCGCGTGCATCGCGCCCGAAAACCCGTGTGGTGACGACATGGCCCGCCGCCCAGGTGATCGCCACGGCGGTGAAGTAGGCGCCCCACAGCGGCCATGGCGCCACGCCGTGGAAATCGGCGTTCACCATCGTCTGGAACAAAAGCAGCGGCATCGCCACCGAGACGGCGAAATCGGCTATCCCCTCGCCGCTCGCCGGTCTGAGATAGCCCGTGAGCCCGGCGAGATAGCCGAGCGCCACGAGGCTAAAGACAAAAAGCACGGTTTCGGTAAGCGGAGACATTTTTCAGGGATAGGCGAGCAAGGCCGGTGGCGCAATCGCGCCCAAATTTGATCACGGTGGACTGACAGCGTTATACAGGGTTGGAGTATCAGGGCGGACGCGGGCGACAAATGGGCTTTGTCGAAATCTCGAAGCGTAATCTTTTCCGGCAGACATGGCGGACGGCTTTCGTCGCCACGCTGTTCTGCCTTGCCGCGACCACGCTTTCACTTGCCGAGACCAAAAGCCTCAAAGGCGTGGCGCTGATTATCGGCCAGTCGCAATACGAGCACATCGCCGCCCTCCCCAATCCGGCCAACGACGCCCGCGACATGGCCAAGATGCTGACCGACTTCGGCTTCGACGCCCGCAATGTCAGCAATCGCGATGCCGCCAAGCTCAAGCGCGACCTCGAGCGTTTTACGGAAGATGCCGAGGGAGCCGACGTCGCCCTCATCTATTATTCCGGCCACGGCATCGAAGCCGGTGGCGAAAACTACCTGGTTCCGACCGATGCGGACGTGTCGTCGCTCGCAGATGCCGACCAAGCGTTGGTGCCGATATCAGCCGTCATGGACGCGTTGAAAAAGACCGTGCCGGTGACGATCGTGCTGCTCGATGCCTGCCGCACCAACCCTTTCCCGGCCAACGCCATGGTCCGGCGGGCGCCGACCGCCTCCGCCGAGCCGATTGGCGCTGGCGGACTGGAGCCGGTGCGTGGCGCCAAGGCGCTCGGCAACGCGCCGGCGGCCGACGCCAGCCTCGGCACGGTGGTCGGCTTCGCCGCCGAACCCGGCCGCCCGGCGTTGGATGGCGCTGCTGGCGAAAACAGCCCCTACGCGGCAGCGCTGCTGCGCCATCTCGCCGCGATGAAGGGCACCGAGTTCGGCTCGGTCATGCGCATGGTGACCGAGGAGGTCTATCTCGACACCAAGGCAAGGCAGCGCCCCTGGGTCAATGAAAGCTTGCGCCGGCTGCTCTATTTCGGCGTGGCGCCGCCGGAACCGACGGGCGACGATGGGCTGATCACCGGCGAACGGCGGCAGCTGCTTTTGACCATATCCGACCTGCCCGACCCGAAGCGGGCGCAAGTGGAACTGGCCTCGCTGCAGGAAAATGTGCCGCTCGACGCGCTCTACGGTGTGTTGAGGGCGCTTGGCACGGAAAAGATCCCCGAGGATCCGACCGACCTGCAGAAAGTGCTCGACGCGCAGGCCGAGCGGCTGAAGAAGATGATGTCCGATCGCGCCGCGCTGCGCACCGACGATCCGGAGATCAAGCGCCTGGTCGCCTCCGCCGACAAGGCCATCGGCCAGGGCGCGATCGTGACGGCGCGCAAGTTCCTCGACGACGCGGTCGGCCGGGTCGAGCGGACCAGCGATGCGGTCGACGAGGCCGAGGATCTTGTCAAGCAGAAGCGCCTTGCGGACGCTGCGATCTATGCCAGGCGCGCCGACGCCTCGGCGCTGGTGTTCGACTACAAGTCCGCCGCCGGCGATTACGCCAAGGCGTTTTCGCTGGCGCAGAAATGGGACGACAAGCTGCGCTGGAACTACAAGAACCAGGAAGCGGAGGCGCTCAATGCCTATGGCTACGCCACCGGCGACCTCGATGCGCTGCAGCATTCCATCGAGGCCTATCGCGTCATCCTGAACTTCATCCCCAATGGCGAACAGAATCGCGACTGGGCGATCACCCGCAACAACATGGCGGTGGTGCTGCAGACCATCGGCGAGCGCGAGACCGAGACCGCGCGCCTCGAAGAGGCAGCGCGGATCTTCCGCGATTCGCTTGTCGTGTTCGATCGCGTGAAGGACGATCTTAACTGGGCCGCCGCGCAGAACAATTTGGCCAATGTGCTGCTGAAGATCGGCGAGCGCGAAAGCGACCCGAAGCGGCTGAACGAAGCGGTGGCGGCGATGCGCGCCACACTGGAGAAGCGCCCGCGCGACAAGGTTCCGCTCGACTGGGCCTCGTCGCAGAACAATCTCGGCCTCGCGCTCTATGCGCTCTCCGAGCGCGAACCCGCCGGCGAGCATCTCGGCCAGGCGGAAGCAGCCTATCGGCTGGCGCTTGAGGAATACACGCGTCAAAAGGCACCCGTGGAATGGGCGATGGTCGAGAACAATCTCGGCAACACGCTTGTGACGCTTGGCATCCAGCTCAACGACAAGGCCAAGATCAACGAGGCGGCCGACGCCTTCCGCGCCGCGCTCGAAGTGCGAACCCGTGAAACCTTCCCGGTCTCGTGGGCCACCAGCCGTCTCAACCTCGGCAATGCGCTGAGCGGCGTCGCCCGCTTCGACATGGGAACCGGCACGCTCGAAGAGGCGGCGGAAGCTTATGACGATGCGCTGACGGTATTTACCCGGCAAAGGTTCCCGATGGACTGGGCGTCAGCCCAGAACAATCTCGGCTCGATCTATCAGACGCTTGGCCAGCGCACCCGCGACGCAGCCAAGCTCGAGCAGTCGGCAGCAGCGTTCCAGGCAGCCCGGCAGGTCTATGTCAGGCGGAAATTCCCGCTGGACTGGGCCATGAGCTACTACAATCTCGGCAACACGCTGCAGCTTCTTGGCGGCGTGACGGAAAAACCCGAGCACTACAGCCAAGCGGTCGACGCATACCGCGATGCGTTGCGCGAGTACAAGCGCGAGACGAACCCTCGGCAGTGGGCGCTGACCCAGGCCGGCATCGGATCGACGCTGCACTGGCTGAGCATGAGCAATGCCGATCCCAAGACCTTGCAGGATTCGATCGCTGCGCGGCGGGCGGCGCTTGAAATTCTCACCATGGAAACGGCACCCATCGACTGGGCCAATGCCCAGAACGGCATCGGCATGAGCCTGCTCAACCTCGGGAACATCCAGCGCACCGGCAAATATCTCGACGATGCGGAAGCGGCCTTCACGGCGACGCTGAAAGTGTTCACCAGGGAAAGCCAGCCCATGCAATGGGCGTTCGAACAGAACAATCTCGGCGACATCCACTGGAACCGCGCCAGCTATGGCGGCGGCAAACCGGAATATCTCAAGGCCATCGAATTCTTCGAGAACGCCAAGCAGGGCTTTACCGAGGCCGGCTACACCATGCCTATCCCGCTTACCGACCAGAAGATCGACCTGGTGAAGAAGCAGATCGCCAAAAAGTGAGGCTGGAGACGCGGCAGGAGACTCGGAGGGGCAGCTCCCGGCTTGTCTTTGTGCCCGCTTTCCAATCCCTATATGCGAATGACCGGAGCGTGATGCCACGCTCGTGGAAGGTTGCGATGATTCGATTTGCATTGGCGCTGTTTCTGCTCGTCATTCCCGTCGCTGCTCATGCCACGGATGCCGGCTGGGCACTGCTGCGTGACGGTGGCCATGTCGTGCTGCTTCGCCACGCCATGGTCACCGGCACCACCGACCCCGCCAATTTCGACATCGACAGCTGCGCCACCCAGGTCAACCTCTCGGCGCGCGGCAAGCAACAGGCGAGCAAGATCGGCGCCTTGTTCGCCGCGCGCGCCGCTCCCATCGAGCGCGTGCTGTCCAGCCGCTATTGCCGCTGCCTCGACACCGCGCGCATCGCCTTCGAGGCCGAACCGGAACCCTTTGCGCCGCTCGACCTGCTGAAGGGCGGCGATGCGCAGAAGGCAGAGCAGGTCGCCGCGATCATGAAGGAAATCCGCGCCTATTCCGGCTCCGACAATCTGGTCATGGTCACCCACCTGGAAGACATCGTGGCGTTGACCGGCATCTCGCCGCGCGAAGGCGAGGCCGTGGTCGTCGAGCCGCAAGGCGACGGCCTGCGGGTGCTCGGCCGCGTCACGTTTTGAGACGGCGGCAGTGTTGCCGAAATACCACTACCCGAAGAAGCCGCGAATTCGCCGCGACAATGCCGCTTGCGACAACCCGTCGCAGGCTCTATAGCCGCGCTCCCGGTCACGAAAACCGAAGCGAGCACAACGGTTGGAGCTTTTGCCTCCGCCCGTGCAGGCGGCTTTGCCGCCCTGTATACGGCGCCGCTTCGGGGATTGGGATCGCGGATGTAGCTCAACTGGGAGAGCGCCGGATTTGGTCCGGAGGTTGTGGGTTCGAGTCCCGCTGTCTGCACCACGGATAGCTCAGTTGGGAGAGCATCAGACTCATAATCTGACTGTCGAAGGTTCGAGTCCTTCTCCATTGGCCTCAAAGCCAGCACCCTATCACGGTGTTATCTGAAAACGGTCCGGGGACTGGAATGCTGAAGATCTGACGGACGGCAGAAGCCTTCGGGCCGCAGCCGTATCGAAAGGTCCGATGCCATCGGCTCGCGGCCAGGCCCGCGGTGACGATCAAGGCGCAGCGTCGCCGGCAAGGGAGGCCAAGGCCTCCGGCGCCCGCTTCGTTGCCCCCGCGATCCGCTCCCGAAGGCCCGCCGCGGATTGATGCCACCAGTCCCCGGATCATTCGTGCCCGGACCATGACGACGTGAAACGAGAAACGAAGGGAAGATCGACGCATGACGTGACGCCTCGCATGGGGCCATGCCCGACAGGAGTAAGACAATGACTGTTCTCGATAAGGTTCTTGGACGCCAGCGCGTCCTCGTGAAGGAAAATGAACGTGCCCTCACCCTCTACAAGGGTGAGATCAAGGCTGTCCTGCTGCCGGGCGAGCATTGGCTCGCCAACCGGGGTGGAAGCCTTGAAGTGTCGCGGCACGATCTGAAGAACCCGGAATTCGTTTCGGCGTACGAGAAGGCGTTGTTCGACAAGCTCCCGGATGTGGCCGCACGTCATTTCACCGTCATTCGCACCGGTCGCGCGGATGTCGCAATCATCGAGCGTGACGGCAACCTGCACGCCGTTCTGGCGCCGGATCGCAAGCTGGTGCTGTGGACGGATGCCGGTCCGTGGAAGGTGACGCTGGTCGACACCTCGGCCGATCTCGCCATCGATCCGGCGGTGATGCGCCGGCTCGGCCAGGCCCGGAAGGCGGAATTGATGTCCGTCCACCCGGTCCTCGACGGCCAGGCCGGGCTGCTGTTCATCGACGGTGTGCTGGTGCGCACGCTCGCCGCTGGCGTGCATGGCTTCTGGAATGTCGGACGCATGGTGCAGATCAAGGTCGTCGACCTCAAGCGCCAGTCGCTCGATGTCGCTGGGCAGGAAGTGCTGACCAAGGATCGCGTCACGATCCGCGTCAACATCGCCGCCGAATACCGGGTCGTCGATCCGGTCAAGGCAGTGAGCGCTGTGAAGGACTTCTCCGAGGCCCTCTACCGCGCCCTGCAGTACGCCTTCCGCAAGACGCTTGGCTCGCTCACCCTCGACCAGATCCTGGAAAAGAAGGTGACGATCGACGAGGAAGCGGCGGCCAAAGTCCGTGCCGATATGGCCGAGATCGGGGTCGAGGTCAGCGATATCGCGCTCAAGGATGTCATCCTGCCGGGCGAGATGCGCGAGATCCTGAACCAGGTGGTGTCGGCCGAAAAGCAGGCCGAGGCCAACGTCATCCGCCGTCGCGAGGAGACGAACGCCACGCGTTCCCTGCTCAACACGGCCAAGGTGATGGCGGAGAACCCGGTGATGCTGCGGCTGAAGGAGCTCGAGGCTCTGGAAACCATCGCCGGCAAGGTCGAGCGGCTGACCGTCCACAACGGGACGAGCGGGCTGCTCAACGACCTTGTGAAGCTCCGCGAAGATTGATGCATGTCGCCCAAAAGTGGGGCCGGTTTTGGGATAACGACATGCATCCAAACAAGGCTGACGCAACGTCAATGGGAAGGGCCGCAGGTTTGACCGGCGGCCCTTCTTGCCTTTCCTGGGCACGCTTCCCATCTGCGCCCGGCTTATCAGGCCTTTTCCTGCCGGGAAAAACCGATTAGACAGCGCCCAAACGAATGCGGACAGATTCCGCCCGCAAAGAAGGAAAAGCCCTTGTCCACCACGTTCGACAAAGTCGCCAAGATCATTGCCGACACCAGCGAGATCGATATCGACACCATCACGCCCGAGAGCCACACGATCGACGATCTCGGCATCGACAGCCTCGATTTCCTCGACATCGTCTTTGCCATCGACAAGGAATTCGGCATCAAGGTGCCGCTGGAAAAGTGGACCCAGGAAGTCAACGACGGCAAGGCATCGACCGACGACTACTTCGTCATGAAGAACCTGTGCGCCAAGATCGACGCGCTGGTTGCCGCCAAGACCGCCTGAGATCGGGCAAGCGCGCGGCCTTGACGGGCTGCGCCTCCTGACCCACAAAGCCGCTCATGAGCAGCCCCCACGACGTCGTCATCACTGGCATCGGCCTTGTCTCCTCGCTGGGAGAAGGCCCTGACGCACACTGGCAGAAGCTCTCGCAGCCAGGCCTGCAGCCGGTGCTCGAAGCGGCGCGCTTTGCGCCCTACACCGTCCATCCACTGCCCGAGATCGACTGGAACCTGCAGATCGCCAAGCGCGGCGACCAGCGGCAGATGGAAACCTGGCAGCGGCTCGGCACCTATGCCGCGGGACTTGCGCTGGATGACGCCGGCATCAAGGGCAATGACGAACTGTGCACGACCATGGACATGGTGGTGGCCGCCGGCGGCGGCGAGCGCGACGAGGCAGTCGATGCCGCCATTCTCGCGGCCTCGGAAAGCCGCAACGACCGCGATGTGCTGCTCAACGAGAAGCTGACGACGGAATTGCGGCCGACCTTGTTTTTGGCCCAGCTCTCCAATCTGCTCGCCGGCAATATCTCGATCGTCCACAAGGTGACGGGCTCGTCGCGCACCTTCATGGGCGAGGAAGGTGCCGGCGTCTCGGCCGTCGAGACGGCGGCCGCGCGCATCCGCTCGGGCCAGTCGACGCATGTCCTGGTCGGCGGCGCCTTCCAGACCGAACATTCCGACATGCTGCTCGGCTATGAACTTGCCGGCTACCTGCATCGTGGCCCCTGGAAACCCGTCTGGCAAAGACAGGGCGCCGAGGGCGGTGGCGTGGTATCGGGCTCCGGCGGCGCCTTCCTGGTGCTGGAGCAGCGCGAGCACGCGGCAAGCCGTGGGCGCAAGATCTACGCCGAGCTCGGGCCGGTCGTCTCCGGCCGCGCGAGACGTTCGCGCGGGGAACTCGACGCCGAGATCGCGGCACTGCTCAGCCGGGCGGCCTTGCCGAATGGCAAGCTGCTGGCGATGTCCGGCGCCTCTGGCGCGCATGCGGCGACCATCGCCGAGAAAGCGGCCCTCGATGCTGTCGAGGCAATCGCGGCGCGCGGCTTCTCGACACTGACCGGGCATATGAAGGAAGCGCAGTTTCCGTTCGCCGTGGCCCTGGCCGCACTCGCCGTCGACCGCAAGGCTGGCTACCCTGTCTTCGATGCCACGGCCGAGAAATCGTTCGAAGGCATTCCCGTAAGCGTCCTTGCAACGGCGATCGGCTATCACCAATTCGAGGGCATGGCGCTGGTCAACGCCGCGTAACGCGGCCCCACGATCCATACTGCAACGACAAGAGGGCTCCCGAATGGCCAATCTCAGAGATCACATGGGCAGGCCAATCGTCGCCGTCACCGGCATCGGCGTGGTGACCTCGCTTGGCGTCGGCAAATCGGACAATTGGGCAGCACTGACCTCGGGCAAGTCGGGCATCCATCCGATCACCCGCTTTCCCATCGATCAATTGAACACCCGCATCTCCGGCATGGTCGATTTCCTGCCGTCGAGTTCGAAAGGCGCGAGCCCCCTCACCTACGAGTTGGCCGAGCTTGCGGGTATCGAAGCCGTGGCCGAAGCCGGTCTTGATTCCAACGATTTCGGCGGACCGCTCTTCCTTGCCTCCCCGCCGGTCGAACTTGACTGGGCCGAGCGCTTTTCGCTCTACAATTCCGACAAGGACAAGGATGACACCGCCGCCGAAAGACTGCTCCGGGTGGCGCGCAGCTTGAAAGAGCTTGATATTTTCGAAACGACCCAGTTCGGCTCGATCGCCGACCGCCTTGCCGACCGCCTTGGCACGCGCGGTCTTCCGATCACGCTGTCGACGGCTTGCGCCTCGGGCGCCACCGCGATCCAACTCGGTGTCGAGGCGATCCGCCGTGGCGAATGCGACCGGGCGCTTTCGATCGGCGCCGACGGCTCGGCGACCGCCGAGGCACTGATCCGTTTCTCGTTGCTTTCGGCGTTATCTACGCACAACGACATTCCCGAAAAAGCATCGAAGCCTTTCTCCAGGGATCGCGACGGCTTCGTGCTGGCCGAGGGATCCGGAGCACTGGTGTTGGAATCGCTTGAGGCGGCTTTGGCTCGCGGCGCCACCATCCTTGGCATCCTGGGCGGTTGCGGCGAAAAGGCCGACGACTTCCACCGCACCCGCTCGAAGCCGGACGCTTCGCCGGCCATTGCCGCGGTTCGCGCCGCGCTGGCCGATGCCGGCCTGGGTGAAGACGAAATCGACTATGTCAACGCCCACGGCACGTCGACACCGGAGAACGACAAGATGGAACATCTGGCGCTGTCGACGGTGTTCGGCGAGCGCATAAGCTCCATGCCGGTCTCGTCGAACAAGTCGATGATCGGCCATACGCTGTCGGCGGCCGGCGCTGTCGAGGCCGCTTTCTCGCTGATGACGATGCGCGAAAGCGTCATTCCGCCGACCATCAACTACGACAATCCGGACCCCGCGATCGTGCTCGACGTGGTGCCGAACAAGAAGCGCAATGCCGAGGTTCGCAGCGTTTTGTCGAACTCCTTCGGCTTCGGTGGCCAGAACACTTGCCTTGTCATGGCGCGGGAACCGGTCTAAGCGACCTTTTTCAGCCATACAGAACCGACAGGCCTCATGCGCGCACTGCAACTTATCGAGGACCGCCGTCTTGAAACGGTGGACCTGCCGCCCCCGCCGCCACCCGCACTCGGCGAAGTCACGCTGCGCATCAAGGCGGTGGCCCTGAACCATATCGACGTCTGGGGCTGGCGCGGCATGGCCTTCGCCAAGCGCAAGCTGCCGCTGGTCGTCGGCGCCGAAGCCTCCGGCGAGGTCGAGGCGGTCGGTCCCGGTGTTTCCAGCCTGCTGCCCGGACAGTTGGTGTCGATCTACGGGGCGCGCACCTGCGGCCTCTGCCGCGCCTGCCGCGAAGGTCGCGACAATCTCTGCGAGCATGTCTCGGGAGTCCACGGCTTCCACCTCGACGGCTTCGCGCAGGAGAAGATCAACCTGCCAGCGCGCCTGCTCGTCCCCGCTCCTCCCGGCGTGACCGATATCGGGGCCGCAGTGGCGCCCGTGACCTTCGGCACCGTCGAGCACATGCTGTTCGACAACGCCAGGCTTCAGCCCGGCGAGACGATCCTGGTCCATGCCGGCGGATCCGGCATCGGCTCGGCGGCGATCCAACTGGCTAAGCGCATGGGCTGCACAATCATCACCACGGTCGGCTCCAACGACAAGATCGACAAGGCCAAGGCGCTCGGCGCCGACCATGTCATCAACTACCGTGACGACCGTTTCGAAGGCGTCGTGCGCAAGCTGACCAAGAAGAAGGGCGTCGACGTCGTCTTCGAACATGTCGGCGCCGACACTTTCGCCGGCTCGATGCTGTGCCTGAAGCGTGGTGGCCGCCTGGTGACGTGTGGGTCGACGTCGGGCGTGTCGACACAAATCAATTTGATGCAGCTGTTCCAGCAGCAGCTAAAACTGCTGGGATCCTTCGGCTGCCGCATGGAAAACATGGCCAACGCCATGCAGAAGATGGCGGCGGGCCAGGTCTCGCCGGTCATCGACACCGAGGTCGGCTTCGACGACATCGATGCGGCGCTGAAGCGCATGGAAGGCCGCGACGTCTTCGGCAAGATCATCCTGCGCGTCGTCTAGAGCCTTGATTTCGGTGCTCAAGAAGTTTCGCCGCGATCTCAGGTTTCGCTACGGCAGACAGCTGCGCCAGGTGAACTACTGGCTGGTTGCGCGCGCCGCGATGATCATCATCTCGATACTGCGCCTGCTGCCGGTCGACGCCGCGCTGAATTTCGCCGACCGCGTCGCGCGCCGCATCGGCCCCTGGGTCGGGCGTCATCAGGTCGCCATCGACAATCTGCGCAAGGCCTACCCGCAAAAGAGCGAAAGCGAGATCCAGGCCATCGCGTCGGACATGTGGGGCAACATGGCGCGGCTGGCCGCCGAATACATCTTTCTCGACGCCCTGTTCGACTACGACCCCGCCTCCAGCAACCCCGGCCGCGTCGAGGTCAAGGGAACGGAGCACTTCGTCGAGATAGCCGCCGAAAAACAGCCGCATATCGTCTTCACCGGCCATCTCGGCAATTTCGAACTGCTGCCGGTGGCTGCCGCGACCTTCGGCATGAACATCACGGCGCTGTTTCGCCCGCCCAACAACCCCTACCTTGCCGACTACATCCTCTCGACGCGCCGCTCGACCATGGGTTCCCTGCTGCCATCGATGGCCGGCGCCTCGTTCGCATTGGCGGGCATCCTGGAGAACGGCGGTAATATCGGCGTCCTTGTCGACCAGAAATTCTCCAACGGCCTGGAGACGACCTTCTTCGGCCGTCCCTGCCAGAGCAACCGCGTGCTGGGCACGCTCGCCCGCCACTACGACTGCGATGTCTATCCGGCGCGCTGCGTCAGGCTGCCAGGCAACCGCTTTCGGCTCGAGATCGAGGACAAGCTGGTCCTGCCGCGCACCGCCAACGGCAGCGTCGACGTTCACGCCACCACACAGATGCTGAATGATGTGGTCGAGCGCTGGGTGCGGGAGGATCCCGGCCAGTGGATGTGGTTCCACAAAAGGTGGGAGATCAGCAACTGGCGTCGCAAACAGCGCCCGAAGCCGACTCCAGTCGCAAACACCTAATGCATGTCGCCCAAACTGATCTGGTTTTGGAAGAACGACATGCATAACCAAAGACTTAAAGCGCGTCGCATGAATCTGTTTCGTCGCGACGCGCTTTAAGCCAGGCCTATGGCAAGAAAACGCGTTTTACGCCAGCCGATCATGTACCGGCGAAATCAAGCGCTCAGTTGGAGACGACAATGCGCGTGTTGCCGAATCCCACTTCCCGCACCATTGAATAGAAGGCCGCGGCATTGGCCGTGTGCAACCGCACGCAGCCATGCGAAGCCGGGCGGCCGAGCTGCCTGACGGCACCGGTTCCGTGGATGGCATAGCCGCCATGGAAGAACACGGAATATGGCATCGGCGACATATGGTATTTGCGCGAATACCACATCCGGGCCGTGCGTTGCGGCCGATAGTTGCCACGCGGCGTGAAATAGCCGGTCCGCGCGGTCGACACGCTCCACCTGTAAACCGACAGCCCATACCGGACCGTCATCGTCTGCGAAGATACGTCTATGTTCGCCTCGAGGCTGGCTGCCCAGCCCTGCCCCGAAGCGCCGAACAGCATCGCGACAAATACGGCCGCCATGAGAACTGTCTTTTTCATGCGATCAAACCCCTTTGATTGCCCCTTGCTTGCCTGCCTGCCATCACGATGTTTTTCATCTTTTTAATGGCAGGTGAATGAAGTAACACACACTCATTGACCAATTGGCCAATCCAAAGCAGAGAATTTGAACGATTTCCCGCGATAGTTGCCGCATCGACACGCCGCACCGGCCTGATCACCAGCGGGCTTGCAAAACCGCCGAGATCGCTGCTCAACTCGTCATATGAACGAGCGACTCCTCAAGGCAATCGACAACAGGCGCGACGATGTCGTTGCGCTGACCGCCGACCTCATCCGTTTTCCGACCATCAATCCGCCTGGCGAAGCCTATGGGCCATGCGCCGAATACATCGGTGCGCGGCTGAAGAAGCGCGGCTTCGAGACGGAATTCATCCGCGCCGAAGGCACGCCCGGCGATACGGATCGCTATCCGCGAATCAATGTCGTCGCGCGATTTGACGGACGCTCTCCAGGCGCCTGCGTCCACTTCAACTCGCATATCGACGTCGTCGAAGCCGGCGATGGTTGGACCGTCGATCCCTTCGCCGGCGTCGTCAAGGACGGCAAGGTCTACGGCCGCGGCGCCTGCGACATGAAGGGTGGGCTCGCCGCCTCCATCATCGCTGTCGAGGCCTTCATGGAAGTATTCCCCGACTTTCCCGGCGCCATCGAGATATCGGGCACGGTGGACGAGGAATCCGGCGGCTTCGGCGGCGTCGCCCATCTGGCCGGGCTCGGCTACTTCTCGAAGCCCAGGGTCGATCACGTCATCATCCCCGAGCCGCTCAACAAGGACCGGATCTGCCTTGGCCATCGCGGCGTCTGGTGGGCGGAAATCGAGACCAAGGGCGAGATCGCGCATGGCTCCATGCCGTTTCTCGGCGACAACGCAGTGCACCATATGGGCGCTGTACTGCAAGCTTTCGAGGACGAGTTGTTCCCCGCGCTTGACCGCAAGATGACACGCATGCCGGTGGTGCCTGAAGGGGCGAGGCGCTCGACCATGAACATCAATTCCATCCATGGCGGCCAGACCGAGGATTTCCGGCCCGGCCTGCCCTCGCCCAACGTGCCCGATTCCTGCCGGCTGACCATCGATCGCCGCTTCCTGCTCGAGGAGGATCTGGCCACGGTCAAAGGCGAAGTGACCGGCATTCTCGACCGGCTGAAGCGCGAGCGCAAAAAGTTCGACTACGAGATACGCGACCTCATGGAAGTGCTGCCGCTGATGACCGAGCGCGACGCACCCGTGGTCAGGGCCGTGGCGCAAGGCATTCATGCGATCTTCGACCGCGAGCCGGACTACGTCATTTCTCCCGGCACCTACGACCAGAAGCACATTGCCCGCATTGGCCACATCTATGATTGCATCGCCTATGGACCCGGCATTCTCGACCTTGCCCATCGGCCGGATGAGTGGGTCGGGATATCGGACATGGTGGAATCGGCCAAGGTGATGGCGATCGGGCTGAACGTGCTGCTGCGCGGCACGGCCGCGGGCTGAGGCCTCCCGCCGGACAAGCTTCGACCGATCGAAACGGCCGCCAGGAGAAAAACTTTCCCAACCACGACGCCCGGCAGCACGAAACGCAATTTACTCCCGCACGAAATCACGCTTCTATCGCCCGGTTTGAGCACGTGTCTGAACGCATGGGAGTGCACGATGAGATTGTGGAAAATCATTCTGGCCGCGGCCGTCCTGGCACTGGCCGCCGGAAGCCCGGCCTTTGCCGCGCGCACCGACCTTGTCATCGGCATTCCGCTCGAGCCGCCGCATCTCGACCCGACCGCCGGCGCCGCCGCCGCCATCGATGAGGTGCTCTACGCCAATGTGTTCGAAGGCCTGACGCGCATCGGCCCGAATGGCGAAGTGCTGCCGGACCTGGCCGAAAGCTGGACCATTTCCGACGATGGCAAGGCCTACACTTTCAAGCTGCATACCGGCGTGAAATTCCACGACGGCGCCGACTTCAGCGCCGACGACGTGAAATTCTCGCTGGACCGCGCCCGCGCCGACAATTCGGTCAATGCTCAGAAGAACCTGTTCGCGGCCATCGACAAGGTCGATGTCATCGATCCGGCGACGATCAAGGTCACGCTGAAGAACCCGCAAGGATCCTTCCTCTACAATATGGGCTGGGGCGACGCGGTGATGGTGTCGCCAAAATCGGCTGACACCAACAAGGAGAACCCGATCGGCACCGGTCCGTTCAAATTCCAGGGTTGGGCCAAGGGATCGTCGATCACGCTGGTGAAAGCCGACCATTACTGGGGCACGCCGGCATTCCTCGATAAGGTCGAGTTCCGCATCGTGCCGGATGCCGCCGCCAATGTGCCAGCGCTGCTGTCTGGCGACATCCAGGCCTTCCCGTTCTTCGATCCCGACAGCCTGGCGCAGGTCAAGGACGACCCGCGTTTCAAGGTGGTGATCGGCTCGACCGAGGGCGAAACCATCCTGTCGATCAACAACAAGAAGCCGCCTTTCGACAAGCTGCAGGTCAGGCAGGCGATCTCCTACGCGCTCGACCGCAAGGCAATCATCGACGGCACCTCGGCCGGCCTCGGCCAGCCGATCGGCTCGCACATGTCACCGGCCAACAAGGACCATGTCGACCTCACCGGCCGCTATCCGCACGATGTCGCCAAGGCCAAGGAATTGCTGAAGGAAGCAGGCCTGGAGAACGGCTTCAAGGCCACGCTGAAGCTGCCGCCGCCCGGCTATGCGCGGCTCGGCGGCGAGATCATCGCCTCGCAGCTTCGCGACGTCGGCATCAACCTCGATATCCTACCGGTCGAATGGGCGCAGTGGCTGGACCAGGTGTTCACCAAGAAGGACTACGACCTGACCATCGTCTCCCACACCGAGCCCAACGACATCGATATCTATTCGCGCAAGGATTACTATTTCAACTATGACAATCCGGCCTTCGACAAGGTGATCGCCGACCTCAACCTCACCTCCGACGCGGCCAAGCGCAAGGCGTTGCTCGGACAGGCGCAGAAGATCCTGGCCGACGACGCCGTGGTCGGCTTCCTCTACGAACTGCCCAAGGTCGGAGTCTGGGACGCCAAGCTGCAAGGGCTGTGGGAAAATGCCCCGATCCAGGCCAATGACCTCACCAAGGTGAAGTGGAGCGAGTGAACACTCAGGCTGTCTGGCGGAACTTGCGCTCTGTCACACCCCCCTCTGCCCTGCCGGGCATCTCCCCCGCAAGGGGGGAGATTGCGTCCTCCTTTATGCTTTCGCCAATCGCCGACGTTGAACACTGGTCGACGATACATAAACTGCTGATCTTCCCCCTTGCGGGGGAGATGTCCGGCAGGACAGAGGGGGGTGCGCGGGAACTCGACCTTCGCCCGTTTGCAACAGGGCTCCGCCACCTCCCATGACCGCCTACCTCCTCAAGCGCCTCGCCATAGCGCTCGCCACGCTGGTGCTGGCTTCCATGGTGGTGTTCGCGGTGCTGGAAATCCTTCCCGGCGACCCCGCCCGGCTGATGCTGGGCATGAACGCCAGCGCAGACCAGGTCGAGTTGCTGCGTAACCAGATGGGCCTCAACGCACCGCTGCCTTGGCGCTACCTGCACTGGGCCGGCGGCCTGCTCAGCCTCGATTTCGGCCGCTCCTATACCTATTCGGTGCCGGTCAGCGATCTCGTGCGCGAACGGCTTGCCGTGTCGCTGCCGCTGGCGCTGATCGCGCTTGTGCTGTCCACGGTCATCGCCATTCCCGTCGGCCTGTTTTCCGCCAGCCGGCGCGGACGCGCCGGCGACACCGTGGCGATGGGCGCGGCGCAGCTTGGCGTCGCCGTGCCCAATTTCTGGTTCGCGCTGATGCTGATCTATGTCTTCGCGGTCTGGCTGCGCCTGGTTCCGGCCGGTGGCTTTCCCGGCTGGGGAGCCGGTGTCTGGCCGGCGCTGAAATCGCTGCTGTTGCCGGCAGTCGCCCTTGCCTTGCCGCAAGCGGCGATCCTGGCACGTGTCACCCGCTCGGCGCTGATCGAGGTGCTGAACGAGGATTACATCCGCACCGCCCGCGCCAAGGGCCTGCCCTATCGCGCCGTGCTTTGGCGGCATGCACTGCGCAACGCCATGATCCCGGTGCTGACCATACTCGGACTGCAATTCGCCTTCCTGCTTGCCGGGACCATCATCATCGAGAATGTTTTTTATCTCCCCGGCCTCGGCCGGCTGGTGTTCCAGGCCATCACCCAGCGCGACCTGATCGTCGTCGAAAGCGTCGTCATGCTGCTGGTCGCCGCCGTCATAGCCGTCAACCTCATCGTCGATCTTTCCTATGCGGTCGTCGATCCGCGCCTGAGAAGCCGGCAATGACCCTGCACATCGACATTCCCGAGGAAACGTTCGGCAGCATCCTGGCCAAGGCATTCCGGAACACCGCTTTCGTCACCGGCTTCGTCATCACCTTGCTCATCCTGGTGATGGCAATCGTCTCCTATGTCTGGACGCCCTACGATGTGACGAAGCTGGTCATAGCCGACAAGACGCAGGGGCCCTCGCCGGCGCATTGGTTCGGCACCGATCATTTCGGCCGCGATATCCTGTCGATGATCATGGTCGGCGCCCGCAATTCGATTGCGGTGGCTTTTGTAGCGGTCGGCATCGGCATGGGCGTCGGCGTGCCGCTCGGCGCCTTTGCCGCGGCGCGCGGCGGTCTCGTCGACGAGGCGCTGATGCGCATCAACGACCTCGTCTTCGCCTTTCCCGCCCTGCTGTCGGCGATCATGATCACCGCCATCTTCGGGCCGGGCGCCGTCAACGCCATCATCGCCATCGGCATTTTCAACATTCCGGTGTTCGCACGGGTCGCCAGGGCCGGCGCGCTGGCGATCTGGCCGCGCGAATTCATCCTGGCCGCGCGCGCCGCGGGAAAAAGCAGCACGCAGATATCGATCGAGCATGTCTTGCCCAACATCGCCACGCTGCTTCTGGTGCAAGGCACCATCCAGTTCGCGCTGGGCATCCTGGCCGAAGCCGGGCTTTCCTATCTCGGCCTCGGCGCGCAGCCGCCAATGCCAAGTTGGGGCCGCATGCTGTTCGACGCCCAGACCCGCATTGTGGTGGCGCCGTGGATGGCGATCTTTCCCGGCATGGCGATCGTCGTTGCCGTGCTCGGCTTGAATCTGCTGGGCGACGGCATCGCCGACATTCTCGACCCGAAATCGCGGCGGCGGCGATGAGCCTGCTGGAGATCGAGAACCTGTCGCTCGCCATCGGCGATACGCCGATCCTGAAAGGCGTGGAGCTCTCCGTTGCATCAGGCGAAGTCATGGGGCTGGTCGGCGAATCCGGCTCCGGTAAGTCAATGACCGCGCTGACGGTGATGCGCCTTCTGCCCCACGCCGCGCGCGCCACCGGGCGCGTCACATTCGACGGCATAGACATCCTCGCCGCGACGGAGGACCAGATGTGCGCGCTGCGCGGCGACGACATCGGCATGGTGTTCCAGGAGCCAATGACGGCTCTCAATCCGGTCAAGACCATCGGCGAACAGGTAGCCGAAGGCATACGCTGGCACACCAAGGCCACACGCGCGGAAGCCGAGGAGCGAGCGCGAAAAATGCTCGACCGCGTCGGCCTTCCCTCGGCCAAATTTCCACTGTCGCGCTATCCGCACGAGTTGTCCGGCGGCCAGCGCCAGCGCGTCGTCATCGCCATCGCCTGTGCGCTGAAGCCGAAGCTGCTGATCGCCGACGAACCGACGACGGCTCTCGACGTGGTGCTGCAGGCGCAGATCCTCGACCTCCTGCGCGATCTCGTGGCGGAGAGCCGCATGGGCCTGCTGCTGATCTCGCACGACCTCGCCGTGGTGACCGAGATGGCCGACCGCATCACCATCCTGCGCCATGGTGAGGTGATGGAGGCCGGCGACACGGCGCGCACGTTGTCCGAACAGCTCCACCCCTATACGCGCCAACTGGCGCAAGCCTCGATGCATGTACCGGCGCGCGCCAAGCCGCATGGCGCTGGAACAGGCAAGCCCCTGCTTCAGGTCGAGAACGTGACCCGTGACTATGCCGGCCGGCGCACCGCGCTGTTCAGGCGCGCGCCCGACATCCGCGCCGTCGACGATGTCTCCCTGACGATGGCGCCGGGTCAATCAATGGCGCTGGTCGGCCGCTCCGGCTGCGGCAAGTCAACGCTTGCCCGGATGATCCTGGCGCTGGATCGGCCGAGTTCGGGCACGATCCGGTTTCGCGGCGACACCATCACCGGCAAGCGCGAACCAGAACTGAAGCCGGCGCGACGCGACATGCAGGTTGTCTTCCAGGATCCCTATGGCTCCTTCGATCCGCGCCAGAAGGTGGAAAGGCTGGTCGCCGAGCCGCTGCATGTGCTGGAAAAGAAACCGACCCGCGCCGAGCGTCGCGAGATGGTGGCGCATGCGCTGCACGAGGTTGGCCTCGGCATCAGCGACATGGACAAGTACCCGCACGAATTTTCGGGTGGCCAGCGCCAGCGCCTGTCGATCGCCCGCGCCATCATCACCCGCCCCAAGCTGGTCGTTGCCGACGAGCCGGTCTCGGCGCTCGACGTCTCGATCCGCGCCCAGGTCCTCGATCTGTTCGCCGAACTCAACCAGAAGCTTGGCATCGCCTATCTCTTCATTACCCATGACCTGACCGTCGCCCGAGCCATCACCGACGAGGTGCTGGTCATGCATGACGGCAAGATCGTCGAGCGCGGCAGGACGAACGAGGTGCTCGATCATCCGCAATCCGAGGCCGCCAAGGCGCTGGTTGCCGCCGCCCCGGACCTGCACAGGGCAATCGCGCGCCGGATGCGGGAGCAAGGTTAAGAAGGCGGTTCGCCCTACTCTTCCGCCTTCACCACATCGACTGGACTGATGTCGAGCAGGTCGAGTGTGCGGCGCAGCAGGCGCACCTCGGTCTCTGCCAGTTGCGAATCGGCCTTGGCGATCTCCGCCATATGCTGCGCCAATTGCTTGCGCCGTTCGACGTCGAGATCGCGGAACAGTGCAATCGCCTGCGAGCCGTTGGTCTCGTAGCCGAACTCGTTGAGATATTCGATAACGCTGTCGATGCTGCTTTCCTGGATGCCGAAGGCGTCTTTGCAGATGCGCCGGAAGGCCACCATCTCGCTCTCGCTGACTGTGCCGTCGGCCAGGATCATGCGGAACAGCATCAGAAGTTCGGCCGACAGGACGGGATCGTCCGCCACCTTGCGCACACCGGGATCGCCATCGAAGATCGAGCGTATCTGGTCCAACAATGCGAATGCCATCAGGCTTCTTTCCTATTGAGATGCGACGCGGTTGGAATAGTTAGCGCGGAATCGGCCTTGCGCAAACAGGGCGGTCGTGGTCGAACGCCGATATCCTCGCCGGCCGGACGCTCCGCACATCGATGATCGATCCCAGCATCCAGACAGTTGCCATGCTCGCCTTCGCCGCCTTTGCCGCGGGCATCGTCGATTCGATTGCCGGCGGCGGTGGACTGATCACCATTCCGGCGCTGCTGCTGGCCGGTTTCTCGCCGGTCGAGGCGCTTGGAACCAACAAACTGCAGGGCATGTTCGGCTCCGGATCGGCGACAATCCATTATGCCTCCAAGGGCCATGTCGATCTGCGCCGGCAATTGCCGTCGGCGCTGCTGGCGCTCGCCGGAGGCGCCGTAGGCGCGTTGCTGGCCACCATCGTCCCGAGTGATCTCCTGCGCGCCCTGCTGCCCCTGATTCTGATCGCCATCGCGCTCTATTTCGCGCTCAAGCCCAACATGAACGACGTCGACCGCGCTGAACGCCTGTCGCCATTCCTGTTTGGACTGACCCTTGTGCCGGCAATCGGCTTCTATGACGGCCTGTTCGGGCCTGGAGCGGGCTCTTTCTACATGCTCGCCTTCGTCGCCCTGGCCGGTTACGGCGTGCTCAAGGCGACGGCGCATACCAAACTGCTCAACTTCGCGTCCAACATCGGCGGCTTCATCGTCTTTGCCGCCGTCGGCGTCATCTCCTGGAAGATCGGCCTGATGATGGGCATTGCCCAGTTCCTCGGCGCCCGCGTCGGCGCGAGCCTGGCCATGCGCATCGGCGCCAGACTGATCAAGCCGCTGCTGGTGGTCGTCTGCGTCGCACTGGCGGTGAAGCTGCTGGCCGATCCGGCCAACCCGCTGCGCGTCATGATTGGTGTGTGACCACACGCCCTGATAGAATGACGCTGTTCGAATCATGTTGGAGGAGCCAGACATGAATCTCAGCGCGCCTACCCAGATTGTTTTCATCATTTCCCTTGTCATCGCCATCATCGGCATTCTTGCCGCGCTTGGCGTCCTTGCGTTCATTCCAATCGCATCGGTGTGGATCGTTCTCATCGCCTACATCGTGCTTGCCGCCGGCTGTCTGATGCGCGGCGCCTGACAAGTTTCCCTTGAAGTGGGGACCGAGAGCGCCCGGCCAAAAGCCGGGCGCTTTTGATTCCAATGAAGGCTCTGCTGGATTTGCCTTGGCGGAAGGATGACCGATGCCAATCGAGATGCAGCGCAGGAAGGAACAGGATCGCTCGGTCGCCGGCCGATTGGCCGAAGGCGGGAGAAAAAGTGTAACGCCGCTCTACCGAGCCAGCCCAAAAATCGCGTCACAGTCGAGATGGGTCTCCAACTCGGCCGCGACGTCGTCCAGCGCCCGCTCGACGTCGGCACGATAATCGATGCCGCCGCCTTTGACGCCCAGGCTTTCGAGGAATCTTCCGCGAAAGCCGTCGGCGCCGAACAGGCCATGCATATAGGTGCCCAGCACCTTGCCGTCGGTGGAAACAGCACCATCCTCGACGCCGTTGATGATTGCCGACGGTCGCATCGTGTCCGGGCCGGTGGTCCGGCCGAGATGGATCTCATAGCCTTCGAGCGGCACATCGAACGGGACGGATCGCGCGCTGACATTGCGCACGGTCTTCTCCGGCTCCATCACCGTTTCGATGTCGAGCAGGCCGAGCCCTTCGGCCTCGGTGACGCTGCCCTCGATGCCCTCGGGATCACGCACCATCCGACCAAGCATCTGAAAACCGCCGCAAATGCCGACGACGTGCCCGCCGCGCTTGCGATGCACCGCAATATCCCTGTCCCAGCCGTTTTCGCGGAATTTCAGGAGATCGCCGATCGTCGATTTGGAGCCGGGAATGACCACCAGCCCGGCATCGGCCGGCAACGGCTTTCCCGGCGGCACGAACACTACTTCGACCTGCGGTTCGGCTTTCAGCGGGTCGAGATCGTCGAAATTGGCGATCCGCCCAAGCATCGGCACCGCGACCTTCAGCGCACGTTTCCCGCCGGACACGAGCCGTTCCAGCACGACCGAATCCTCCGAAGGCAGCCGCGCCGCCGCCGTCAGCCACGGCACGACGCCAAAGCTGCGCCAGCCGGTGAATTTTTCGATCGCCTTCAGGCCGTCATCGAACAGCGAGACATCGCCGCGGAACTTGTTGATGAGGTAGCCGACGATCATGCGTCGGTCTTCTTCCGGCAGGATCAGATGCGTGCCGGCGACCGAGGCGATGACACCGCCGCGATCGATGTCGCCGACCAGCACCACCGGCACGTTCGCACGCGTCGCAAAGCCCATATTGGCGATGTCGCGGCTTCTGAGATTGATTTCGGCCGGTGAGCCGGCGCCCTCGACGATGACCAGATCCGCATCTTCGCCGACTTTGCCCCAGGAATCCAGAACGGCATCCATCAGCCGGCCCTTCAGCGCCTGATAGTCGCGCGCCCGCGCCTCGCCGAACACCTTGCCCTGGACAATGACCTGCGCGCCGACATCGGTCTGCGGCTTGAGCAGCACCGGGTTCATGTGAACTGATGGCGCGACGCCGCAGGCGATCGCCTGCAGCCACTGCGCGCGGCCGATCTCGCCGCCGCCATGGTTGCCGTCGCCGGGAATGTCGGCCACAGCAGCATTGTTCGACATGTTCTGCGGCTTGAACGGCCGCACCTTCAGCCCGCGCTTTTTCGCGGCACGGCACAGGCCGGCGACCAGCACCGTCTTGCCGACATCAGAACCCGTGCCCTGCAGCATAATGGCTTTGGCCATGGTTCAGCCCCTGCCTTGCGCTGTGGTTCCGGTGATCTCGGATTTCTGCGCCAGAGGCCCACCGCGCCAGATGTAGAGTGCCAGCAGCGGCTCCTGGCCGGTGCGCATGGCGTGGTTGACATTGGAAGCGTGGTGGACGACCTCGCCGGCTTCTCGCATGCGAAAGCCACCCTCGCCCATGCGCCACTCCGTGCCGCCAGTCAACGGAATGTAGATCTCCTCGGCGAAATGGTGATGGTCGGGATAGACGATGTCAGGCCCAAGGATCAGCAGGCCAGCCGCGGCCTCGTCATTGGCGAAGTGGCCACGTGTGCCGAATACCTCCAGCCAGCCGTAATTGTCGACGAATGCGCTGCCGAAATCCGACTCGCTGTAGGTCTGCCCCCAATGCAGATTGCCGCTTTGCCCGGCAAGCCATCGCACCAGAGGCTTCGCATTCGGCGGCGCCAGTTCGGCGGCACGATCGAGATGGCGAAGGCAAGCGAGCGGATGTGCCTCCAGTGGGCGAGCCGGCATATCCCAGCCGATGCGCGCCACGGCCTCGCGCACCAGCGCGTTGTCCACGCAACCAAGATAGGCGTGGAACCGCCCCAGCAGTTCGTCGAATTTTGTCGTCACATCTCACTCCGGACATGCATTGGCGCACAGCCGCTCCGCGGCGGGTCGGGTTGCGCGGCGGCATCATTGGTCTAGATTGGTGCGCGCGCAAAGCCAAAAACGACAGGCCAGCAGGTCGAAACCATCAGGGAGAACGCCATGGACGCCGCGGTCGATGCGAGCACCAGCCAGTTCGAACTCAATGAGGAACAGCGCGCCATCCAAGAGATGGCACGGGCCTTCGCCACCGACCGCGTCGCGCCGAATGCGCTCGACTGGGACCGAAAAAAACATTTCCCCGCCGATGTGATCCGCGAGACCGGCCCGCTCGGCCTCGGCGGCATCTATATCAGGGACGATGTTGGCGGTTCCGCACTCGGCCGGCTCGATGCCGTGCTGATCTTCGAGGCGCTGTCGCACGCCGATCCGGCTTTCTCGTCCTTCATCTCGATCCACAACATGGTGGCCTCGATGATCGACCGCTTCGGCAATGAAGAGCAGCGCCAGCGCTTTTTGCCCAAGCTCACCTCGATGGAATGGCTGGCAAGCTACTGCCTCACCGAACCGGGTTCCGGCTCCGATGCGGCGGCGCTGAAGACACGCGCGGTGAAGAGCGGCGGCGACTACATCCTCAACGGCACCAAGCAGTTCATCTCGGGCGCCGGCGACAGCGATGTCTATGCTGTCATGGTCCGCACTGGCGCCGATGGTCCGAAAGGCATTTCCACCATCATCGTCCCCAGGGATGCGCCGGGCCTCTCCTTCGGCGCCAACGAGCACAAGATGGGCTGGCACATGCAGTCGACCCGCCAGGTTATCTTCGAGGATTGCAAGGTGCCGGCGGAAAACCTCTTGTCGGGCGAAGGCGCCGGCTTTGGCATCGCCATGGCCGGTCTCGACGGCGGCCGGCTGAACATCGCCGCCTGTTCCCTAGGCGGTGCGCAGTCGGCACTCGACAAGGCGCTGTCCTACACCGCCGAGCGCAAGGCCTTCGGCTCCAAGATCAATCAGTTCCAGGCTTTGCAGTTCAGGCTGGCCGACATGGAGACCGAGTTGCAGGCAGCGCGCATCTTCCTTTATGCGGCTGCCTCCAAACTCGACCGCAAGGCGCCTGATGCCGGCAAATGGTCGGCAATGGCCAAGCGCTTCGTCACCGACACCGGCTTCAACGTCGCCAACGATGCGCTGCAATTGCTCGGCGGTTATGGCTATCTGCACGATTACGGCATCGAGAAGCTGGTGCGTGACCTGCGCGTCCACCAGATCCTCGAAGGCACCAACGAAATCATGCGCGTCATCATCGCGCGGGCGCTAATCGGACGGTAAGGCAGTAGGCAGTAGGCAGTAGGCAGTAGGCAGTAGGCAGTAGGCAGTAGGCAGTAGGCAACGAGATGGCCGTCAAGATCAATTCTTACAAGGATCTTATCGTATGGCAGCAGGCGATGGATCTGGCCGTCGCCACCTATTCTCTTACCAAGACATGGCCGAAAGAAGAACTGTACGGGTTGACCAGCCAAATCCGTCGCTCGGCAAACTCTATCCCTGCAAACATCGCGGAAGGCTATGGCCGAGACAATAGAGGCTCCTATCAGCAATTCCTCAGGATAGCCCAAGGCTCACTGAAGGAGTTCGAGACACACCTCCTGATCGCTGAACACATTGGCCTTGCAACGCACGATCAAGCTTATCAGACACTGTTGGCGACCGAGGGCATCGGAAAAATGCTTCGCCAGCTTATTCTCAAGCTTGCACCCGAATAGATCACCTACTGCCTACTGCCTACTGCCTACTGCCTACTGCCTACTGCCTACTGCCTACTGCCTACTGCCTACTGCCTACTGCCTACTGCCCACTTACCCAAATGACGGAGCGCCACTATGACCACCATCGCCTTCATCGGCCTCGGCAACATGGGCAATCCGATGGCTGCCAATCTGGTCAAGGCCGGGTATACCGTAAACGGTTTCGACCTCGTGCCCGAGAACTTGACTGTAGCGAAAGAGCACGGCGTCGTCGTCATGGCGAATGCCTTGGCCGCGGTGAAGGATGCCGATGTGGTCATCACCATGTTGCCGGCCGGCAAGCACGTGCTGTCGGTCTATGAGGACATCGCGCCTAAGGCAAAAAGGGGCGCGCTGTTCATCGATTCGTCGACAATCGACGTCGAATCGGCGCGCAAGGCGCATGCGACAGCCGCAAGGCATGGCTTGTTGTCGATCGATGCGCCTGTTTCGGGCGGCACCGGCGGTGCGACGGCCGGCACGCTGACCTTCATGGCCGGCGGCTCAGACGATGCCTTCGCCGCCGCCGAGCCGATCCTGAAGCCGATGGCCGGCCGCATCGTCCATTGCGGCGGCGACGGCGCCGGCCAGGCGGCGAAGATCTGCAACAACATGATCCTCGGCATTTCGATGATCGGCGTCGCCGAAGCCTTCGTGCTGGCGGAAAAGCTCGGCCTGTCGCATCAGGCGCTGTTCGACGTCGCCTCGACATCGTCCGGCCAGTGCTGGTCGCTGACCACCTATTGCCCCGTGCCCGGCCCGGTGCCCACTTCGCCGGCCAACAGTGACTACAAGCCAGGCTTTGCGGCCGCATTGATGCTGAAAGACCTGAAGTTGTCGCAGGAAGCCGCCCAGGCTTCCGGCGCCGTGACGCCGCTTGGCGCCGAGGCGGCCCAACTCTACGCCCTGTTCAACGCTCAAGGGAACGGCGGCGCCGATTTCTCCGGCATAATTAATTTTTTGCGCGGGAACCCCGCATAACCAACTGATATAATTAGATGTTCTGAATTCTACAGTCAGAAAAATTGCAAATTTAGATTTGCTTAAGCTCTCGATAACTCCGCGGTAACGATGTCCCTATAAAACGGATGGCGAGGCGGACATATCACATCCGCCCGGCGCTCCGGATCAGGTCTCGCGTACCGGAGCCCGTAAGTTCGACAAGTGCCCATAAAGTTTCGCAAATGTTTGCGTAGCGAAGCGCCTGCGTATCTGGCAAAGCCGCGTTCCCGATGGAGCGCGGTTTTTGCGTTTCTGCCGCTTCAGAGGTTCATATTCCGATTGCCGCGTTCGGGATTGGAACGTGATCTTCGTTGGTCAGTACGATCGGCGCATCCTCCCCGTCCACCCTGACGACGAGCAGGCGCGTGCTCCATGTGCCGGCGTTGCGAACCAGGTGCGAATACACCGTGCCCTTGCCCTTGGCGCCATGGACCGGAATGCTGAACTGGGCATCCCCCGCGCCATTCGCATTGACGTCGAGATTGCCTCCGACCCAGAAATTGTCGGTCACGTCCTCGCCGATGGCGGCTTTCACGCGCGTGTCGGCGCGAATGGCATCCATGGTCATGTGATAGGCGTCGCTGCTTTTCAGAACGAAAGGAATGCTGCCGACCATCGTCGCGCAGCCGCCGATCCCAACCACCCACACCGCCAGTCCCGCGATCGCCCAGTTCCGCTGCGTCTTGCGGAACTGTTCGGCGTCGCGCCAGGCACGATTCCGCCAGGCCCAGCGACTGCCGCGCGCGCCGAGTACGATGATCATGACGATGTTGACCAACGGGATCAGCGCCAGCAGCGCGATGAAGGTGCTGTTGCCGATGCCCCAGATCCAGTTGAGGAAAAAGGCGCCCCAGTTCCAGCGGTCGAGCTCGGCCGGAATTTCAGCCGGCTGGTTGAGCGGTTGTCCTGCCATCAACTCTCCCTTCGGCGAACGGCCTCGACGGCTTGTAGCCGATAGCGCCGACGACCGGAACCCATGGGCCATCGGCGAAAGACGAACAAGAGACCGGCTCAGGACGGATGGCAGGCGTCCCGAACTACGGGACGCCTGCAATATCTTATCGCTTGCGCAGATCCGCTTGCGCCAGATCCAGCGCCTTGCCGATACGCTCGCAAGCCATGTCAATCGTGTCGCGGGTCCAGATCAACGGCGGCGACAAGATCATCGTGTCGCCGGTGGCGCGCAGCATCATGCCGTTGGCGATCGCATGGTCGCGCACGGTCACCGCGGCACTTCCCGACGGCAGGAACCGTTCCTTGGTCGCCTTGTCCTTGACGATCTCGATCGCGCCCATCAGGCCGATGGAGCGCACCTCGCCGACCAGATCATGCCCGGCGATGCGTTCCTGCAGGGCCTTGGCGAAATAAGGCCCGGTGTCGTTCCTGACCCGCTCGACCAGGCCTTCCCTCTCGATGATCTCCAGGTTCTTCAGCGCCACGGCGCAGGCCACCGGGTGCCCGGAATAGGTGTAGCCGTGATTGAACTCGCCGCCCTTCTCGACCAGCGTCGAGGTGATGCGGTCGCCGACCAGCAGCGCCGACAACGGCTGATAGCCCGATGTCAGCGCCTTGGCCGTGGTGATGGTGTCCGGCTCGATGTCGAAAGTCTGGGCGGCGAACCACTCGCCGGTGCGGCCGTAGCCGGTGATGACCTCGTCCAGCATCAACAGCACATCGTATTTACGGCAGATGCGCTGCACTTCCGGCCAGTAGCTCATCGGCGGTATTTTCACGCCGCCTGCCCCCATAACCGGCTCGCCGATGAAAGCAGCGACCTTGTCGGCGCCGGCCTCGAGGATGGCATCCTCCACGGCCTTGGCCGCGCGCAGGCCAAAATCGTGATCGCTTTCGCCCGGCAGCGCCAGCTCGTAGGCATAGGGCATCATCACATGCACGATGTTCGGCACCGCGCCGCCGAGCTGCTTGTGCATGGCATCCATGCCGCCGAGCGAGGTGCCGGCTATGGTCGAGCCGTGATAGGCCATCTTGCGCGAGATGACGCGGTTCTTCTCCGGCTTGCCTTCCAGGACCCAGTAATGACGGGCAAGTCGCAGCGCCGTATCGTTCGCCTCCGAGCCGGAGGAACCATAGAAGACCTGGTTGACGTTCTTCGGCGCGATTTCAGCCAGTTTCTTGGACAACAGCACCGGCGTCGGCGTCGAGCATTTGAAGAAGGAATTGTAGTAGGGCAGCTCCTTCATCTGCGCATAGGCGGCTTCGGCCAGTTCGTCGCGGCCATAGCCGATGTTGACGCACCACAGGCCGGCCATGCCGTCCAGCAGTTCCGTTTCTTCGGAATCGTAGATGAACGGGCCGTTGGCATGGGTGATGATGCGCGCGCCCGCCTCACGCAATTCCTTGTGGTCGGTGAAGGGATGCAGATGGTGCGCGGCGTCGATCTGCTGAAGCTGCTTCAGCGAATAATTCTGATAGGTCATGTCTGATTTTTCCTCTGGATTCATTCCGGCTGGCGCCGGGGCGAAGTCGTCAGAGGATGGCAGGCGGCGAATAGCCGATGCGGGCGCACAGCCGCAAAAGCTCGGCGCGCAGCGTGCGCGATGACGGTGTCACCGCCACCCGGAATGCGCGAGCTGATAGCCTAGCGAGAGTCATGGCAGGCACCTTAGAGCAATTCCAGGAAAAGTGTGAAACGGTTTTCCGTCCGGAATTGCGTCAGAACAAGGATTCAGGGCAAAGGGCGGTGAGCCACCCTTTGCTTGGCCGATGACGGGATGTGGTGGCTAGGCCTTGCTGCTTAGCGCCCTCTGCAGGAACACATATTTCATCGCCGTCTGCATCGCTTGAGGCCGGCGGTCGCCGCGCCCGCCATGCCCGCCCTCGGTTTCCTCGAAGAACAGCGTCCTGGCGTGACCGGCCTCCTGCAGCCGGGCCGCCATCTTGCGCGCATGGCCGGGATGGACCCGGTCGTCCGCCGTCGATGTGGTCAGCAGCACAGGCGGATAGGCGACGTCGGCATCGACATGCTGGTAGGGCGAATAGGCGGAAAGCCATTTGGCGTCTTCGGGCTTCGACGGATCGCCATATTCGGCCATCCACGAGGCGCCGGGCGGCAATTGCGTGTAGCGCAGCATGTCGAGCAGCGGCACCTCGACGATGACGGCACCGAACAGCTCCGGGTGCTGCGTCAGGGAAACACCGGTCAGCAAGCCGCCATTCGAGCCGCCCTGGATGCCGAGCGAGGCAGCCGTGGCGATGCCGCGGCGGACGACGTCCTCGGCGACCGCAGCGAAATCGTCAAAACCATTCTGGCGTTTGCCCTTCAGCGCCGCCTGATGCCAAGCCGGGCCGAATTCGCCGCCGCCGCGGATGCAGGCCTGCACATAGGCGTTGCCCTTCTCCAGCCACAGCCTGCCGCGCACGCCGGCATAGCCGGGCAGCAACGGCACTTCGAAGCCACCATAGCCATAGAGCAACGTCGGCACGGGGCCCTTCTGGTCGCGCCGCCGGACGACAAAATAAGGGATCATCGTGCCGTCCTTCGAGCGCGCCTCGAACTGCTCCGAAATCAGCGGCGAGGCATCGAACCGCGCTGGCTGCGACTTCACGGTTTCAAGCGTCGCGCCATCGTTGTCAGACCAGATGATCGAGCTCGGTGTCAGGAAATCGGTGAAGGAGAACGAGACGCTGGAGCCGAAATGCTCAGCGTGACTGATGCCGACGGTGCCGTTTTCAGGCAGAGCGACCGGCGTCAGCGACCAGACGCCGTCCTTGCGTTCGCAGACGAGAACCTTGCCGCGCACATTGTCCATCAGGCTGATGAACAACCGGTCCTGGGTGCGGGCAAGGCCCGCGATCGACACGCGATGCGCCGGCGGGAGCAAGGTCTCGATGGCGCCAAGGCTGCCGGTTTCGATCCAGTGCGCGAAATCGAGCGAATAGAGCCCGTCCGGCTGGCAGGCCGTGCCATCCGGCGCCGTCCAAGGGGTGCGCACCCCGAACACCATCTGGTCCTTGAAAAGCGCGGTGTCGGTGACGTCGTCCGGCAGCGGGATGTGCCTGTTTTCGCCTGACGGCAAATGCACGAAACTATGCGATGCGAAGAAGTTGAGTGTCCGCGCCAGAAACAGATGGCGCTTCTCGCCGTCGAACTCGACACCGGCGCCGACGGCGAGATCCTCGGTCTTTGCCTCGAAGATCGGCGCCGCGTCTTCGAGCTTGGTGCCCCGCTTCCAGAGCTTGACCACGCGCGGATAGCCGGACTCTGTCTTGTCTCCTTCCTCGAAGGCCGCCGAGACGATGACCGTGTCCTTGTCCAGCCAGCCAAATCCCGATTTCGAGGCCGGCGCACGAAACCCGCCCTCGATGAACGATTTGGTCTCGATGTCGAACTCGCGCATCTCGCTGGCATCGCCACCATCCGGCGACATCGAGAGCAGGCAGCGGCTGAACTCCGGATAGAGCCGGCTGGCGCCGCTGAATACCCATTTGATTCCCTCCTTCGCCGCGAGCTGGTCGAAGTCGATGATCGTTTCCCACTCGGGCTTCTCGGTCTTGTAGGAAGCGACGGTCGTGCGGCGCCACAGGCCAAGCGCATTGGTCCTGTCCTGCCAGAAATTATAGACGTAACCGGCGATTGCCGCACCCACGGCCATGTTGTCCTCGGCCGTCATTAGGTCGAGCGCGGTCTGGAACGATGCCTGGTAGGACGGATCGCCCTGCAATTGCCCAACCGTGACTTCGTTCTGACTGTGGACCCAATCCAGCGACTGTTTGCTGGTCCTGTCCTCCAGCCAGAGGAAGGGATCGTCAGTGCTGGAGTCTGGTTTGGCGATAGGCTTGGTCATGGAATCTCCGATAGGCATGTCTTGGCATGCAACATCGACATGCCTTGTCCGATATTCAATAGCTGCGGCATCGAGGCCAAGGATTCAGGCTTTCTCGCGACCAGCGACGCTCGCAACCGCCAGCGCCAGGCACAGCAGGCCAAGCGTAAGCGGCAGGCCGCCCGCGCCCAGCACATCCATGGCGCTTCCCGCCACCGGCGGCACGGCGATGCCGCCGACACCCCACATCAGCGAAAAGGCGGCATTGCCGGCGACCAGTGTCGAACCGGTGAAGCGTTCGCCGAGTTCGATGATCGACATCGTGTAGATGCCGTAGGAGACGGCGCCCCAGATGAAGATCATCGGCCAGATCAGCGGTGTCTCGATGAGAAACGGCAACAGCGCGCATCCTAGCGCCGTAACGCTTATGCAGACCAGCCGCACGAACCGCGCCGTCAGCCTTTCCGCCAGCAGGCCGAGCGGCACCTGCATGGCGATGTTGCCGGCAATCATCACCGTGAGCAGCGCCGACATCCGGGCTTCGGCGATGCCGTAATGCGTGCCGTAAACCGGCAGCAAGGCCAGCGCTCCCTGTTCGAAACCGGCAGCCACGATGACGGCAAACAAAAGCAGCCACGCCAGCGGCACGAAGCCAAGAATGGAAACCTGGTGACCGGCCTCGTCGACTTTCGGCAGGCGCGGCAGCACGGACGCCAGGCAGATGCCGCACAGCACGAAAGCACCAATGCCGACCAGGAATGGCGGCCATCCCAGCGTGCCGACGGCAAGCAGGCAGAGTGGACCCGCCGCGAAGCCCGCCGAAATGATCGTCGAATAGATGCCCATGATGCGGCCGCGCCGGGCCGGCGGCGCCAGCGCGATCACCCAGATTTCGCTTAAGACATAGAGCGGATTGGTCACGACGCCGATCAGGAAACGCAGCGGGAACCACAGATAGACATTCTGCGTCCAGCCGATCAGCGCCAGCAAGACAGCCGAAAGTGCTGCACAGGTGAGCGCCGTGCGCCCTGCTCCGAACCGGCGTGCCAGCGCCGGAATGGGCGGCGACGAGACGATGAAGCCGATCGGCGTCATGGCAGCCGACAGTCCGATCATCGCCGGCGAGACGCCCTGCCGCTGCAGGATGAAGCTCAGCAAAGGGTAGGATAACCCCTGCGCGATGGCGAACACCGAGACGGTCGCGATCACGCCGGTGATCGCCGCCCATTGCATCCCTGCCTCGCCGTTGCCGGGGCTGGCCGCGATCATGTCTGCCGGCTCCGGCGGACCGACGAGCGATAGAGTGCAAAGATCACCAGCAAGGCGTCGAGGCCGATGATCACGATCGGCAGGCCAAGCGGGCCGATGCCCTGCATGAGCAGGCCCGCGCCCGGCGGGCCGACAACACCGCCAACGCCCCACAGCAAGGCGAAGGCCGCATTGCCGGTGACCAGCAGCGTGCCCCTGAACCGGCTGCCGAGTTCGACCAGCGCCATCGTGTAGACGCCGTAGCCGACCGCGCCCATGACAAGCAGCACGCCCCAGACCAGCGGCGTCATGATCAGCAGCGGCAGCAGAACCGCGCAGACGGTGGTTGCGATGGCGCAGGCCAGGATCATGGGGCGGCCGCCGAACCGCTCCGCCAGCAGGCCGAGCGGGATCTGCAGCAGGATGTTGCCGAGGGAAAGCGCCATCACCAGCGCGGCGAGCACCGCTTCCGGCAGGCCGTAGGCGGCGCCGAAGACCGGGACAAGCGCATAGGTGCTTTGCCGGACGGCGGCCGAGACCAGCACGGCCAGCAGCAGAGCCGGCGCCAGGCGGGCGAAGCTGAAAAAACTGCCGGCGGGCTGGCCGTCATCTTCGAAACCGGTGAGCCTCGACGAGACAAGACGCAGAATGACCGCGCAAAGCACGAAGCCGCCGATGCCGACGCTGAAGGGAGCCCAGCCCGACGTACCGACCAGGGTCAAGGTGAAAGGCCCGGCCGCATAGCCGGCGCCCATCAGCGTGTTGAACACGCCCATGACCCGGCCTCGCCGCGATGGCGCCGCCAGCGACAGCGCCCAGACCTCGCCAAGGATGTAGAGCGGATTGATGACCACGCCGATGATGAACCGGATGACATACCAGGCTACCCAGTTCTGCAGATAGCCGACGCCCAGGAAGCACAACGCGCCGATCAGCGAACAGCCGACCGCGAGGTCGCGCGCGCCGACCAGCCGCACCGCCGCCGGCACGAAGGAAGCCGACAGGATCAAACCGAGCGGCATCATCGCCGCCGACAGGCCGATCAACCCCGGCGACATGCCCTGCTTCTGCATCAGGAGCGTGAACAGCGGCGAGCTCAGCCCCTGCGCGGCGCCGAACATGGCAAGCGCTGCGGTGATGCCGGCGAGCGCTGCCCACTGCGTTCCCGCTTCGACCTCGCTCGTGCTGGTTGCGACCATGTAATTATCCATGTGGGATGCCGGCTGGCGTCCCGGCCGGCAAGCGTCACCAGCTACTGGTTCGGCCGGGGGAAAGAAAGGGCCGGCAAGGGAATTCCGCTTGCGCCAATGGTCGGATGATCGAGGCGATGTCGCGGCCACGCCGCTGCCGTCCGGTCATGTCGCTTCCCTCGCCCTAGTGGTCGCCGCCTCCGCAATGGTCGGCGGGCCGCCGGTCCATTATGCCGCCCGCTATCGCATCCTACGAGGACCATCATGACCGCCGCCCTACAATCTGCAGAACCGGCTTTGGCGCCCGACCGTGCCCGCCGTGGCGGCCGCGCCGGGAAGCGCGCCGGAGGCTCGGCCGCGTTCGAGCAGCCGCCTTTCCGCCAGCTGAAAAACCCGCTGGCGCCGACCAGGCTGGTTTCGGACGACGAGCTGGAATCTATCCACCTCGCCTCCTTGCGCGTGCTCAGGGAAATCGGCGTCGACGTGCTGCATGACGAGGCCCGCCGCATCATGAAGGCGCATGGCGCCGACGTGCGCGAAGGCAGCGAGCGGGTGCGCTTCGACAGCGACATGATCCTCGAATTGGTGTCGCACTGCCCGTCTGAATTCACCATGCATGCCCGCAATCCCGCGCACAATCTCCGCTTCGGCGGCAACAATGTAATCCTGTCGATGATGGCCTCGGCGCCGAACTGCTCCGACATCGATCGCGGCCGTCGCCCTGGCAATCAGGCTGACTACCGCAATTTCCTGCGCCTGGCGCAGATGCACAACATTCTGAACTGCACCGGCGGCTATCCGGTCGAGCCGACCGACATTCACCCGTCGGTCCGCCACCTCGAATGCATACGCGACCTCGCCACGCTGACCGACAAGGTGTTTCACATCTATTCGCTCGGCAAGGAGCGCAACGTCGACGGCATCGAGATCGCCCGCATCGCCCGCGGCATCAGCCATGAGCAGATGCTGGAGGAGCCATCGGTCTTTACCATCATCAACACCAACTCGCCGCTCAAGCTCGACGTGCCGATGATGGAAGGCATCATCCAGATGTCGAGCAAGGGCCAGGTCGTCGTCGTCACGCCCTTCACCCTGTCGGGCGCAATGGCACCCGTCACCATCGCCGGCGCGCTGGTGCAGCAGAATGCCGAGGCGCTGTCCGGCATCGCCTTTGCCCAGATGGTGCGCAAAGGCGCGCCTGTCGGCTATGGCGGCTTCACCTCCAATGTCGACATGAAGTCCGGCTCGCCGGCCTTCGGAACGCCCGAATACATGAAGGCGCAGTTGGTCGGCGGCCAGCTTGCCCGCCGCTACAACATCCCCTACCGCACCTCCAATACATGCGCGGCCAACACGGTCGACGCGCAGGCGGCCTATGAAAGCGTGTTCTCGCTGTGGGGCGCCATCCAGGGCGGCGGCAATCTGATGATGCACGGCGCCGGCTGGCTCGAAGGCGGCCTGCGCTGCTCCTACGAGAAGACCATTCTCGACATCGACCTGTTGCAGATGGTGGCGGAGTTTTTGACCCCGCTTGACCTGTCCGATGAAGCGCTCGGCTTCGACGCCATCCAGTCTGTCGGACCCGGCGGCCATTTCTTCGGCACCCAGCACACGCAGGACCGCTACAAGACTGCCTTCTATTCGCCAATTCTCTCCGACTGGCGCAACTTCGAGACCTGGGCGGAAGCCGGATCGCCAACGGCATTGGAAAAGGCCAACAAGGTCTGGAAGGAACGGCTGGCATCCTACGAAGATCCCTACATGGACCCGGCGATCCGTGAAGAACTCAACGCCTTCGTCGAAAAGCGCCGCTCCGAGGGCGGCGCGCCGACCGATTTCTGATCAATGTTGTTGATGAACGGTCGACCCCCACTCCGTCGAGCTGCGCTCGCCACCTCTCCCCTGATCGACGGGGGAGAGGAAAGGCGCGAGCGTGCGCAGGCTGGCTCCCGTCCTTTCCCTCCGGAGGGGGGAGAGGTGGCGCCGCGAAGCGGCGACGGAGTGGGGGGAGCCGCCCGTGAAACCCGCAGCCGCCGCAAGATGGACACAACTCAGCGAGCGAGAAACCTTAGGCAAGGCGATAAACAAGCCGAAGCATTGCTTTGGCTTGAATTAAAAGCCCGCAAGCTTGCGGGCTATCGTTTCACCCGCCAATTCTCCATCGGCCCTTTCTTCGCAGACTTCGCTTGCCGCGAAAAATGGCTCGTCGTCGAGATCGACGGCTCACAACACGCCGGCAGTTCCTCTGACCGCCGCCGCGACGATTTCATGCGCGCCGAAGGCTATTCGATCTTGCGTGTCTGGAGCCACGACGTCCTGAAACATCGTACTCCCGTCTGTGAAACCATTCTTGCCGCGCTTGATGGCAGGCTGGCGGAAAACGTCGCCGTATCCGACCTACGCTTTGTCTTCGCGCCGCACTCACTCGATTCAATCTCTCTAAAAACGGACCTATCTTCATGAAATCCCATGTAAAAGCGGTTGTCATCGGCGGCGGCGTCGTCGGCTGCTCGGTTCTTTACCATCTGGCCAAGGCCGGCTGGACCGACATCATGCTGATCGAGCGCTCGGAGCTCACTTCCGGCTCGTCCTGGCACGCGGCGGGCGGCTTCCACACGCTGAATGGCGATCCCAACGTCGCCAAGCTGCAGGCCTATACCGTGCAGCTCTACAAGGAGATCGAGGAAATATCCGGCCAATCCTGCTCGCTGCACCTGACCGGTGGCGTGATGATGGCCGATACGCCCGAGCGCATGGATTTCCTGCGCCTGGCCCACGCCAAGGGCCGTTATCTCGGCATGGACACCGAGCTGATCACCCCGTCCGAAGCCAAGGCGATGTTCCCGTTGATGGACGAGACCAACTTCGTCGGCGCCATGTGGGACCCCGTCGAAGGCCATCTCGATCCCTCGGGCACGACGATCGCCTATTCCAAGGCGGCCAAGAAGCTCGGCGCCGAGATCGTGCTGCGCAACCGCGTCGTCGACCTGACGCAGCAGCCCGACGGCACCTGGAACGTCGTCACCGAACAGGGCACGGTCCACGCCGAGCATGTCGTCAACTGCGGCGGCCTGTGGGCGCGCGAGATCGGCCGCATGGTCGGCGTCGAACTGCCGGTGCTGGCCATGGAGCACATGTACCTNGGCCTGTGGGCGCGCGAGATCGGCCGCATGGTCGGCGTCGAACTGCCGGTGCTGGCCATGGAGCACATGTACCTGCTCACCGAGCCGATGCCCGAGGTCGAGGAATTCAACAAGTCGACCGGCCGCGAGATGATCGGCGTGCTCGACTTCAAGGGCGAGATCTACACGCGCCAGGAACGCAACGGCATCCTGCTCGGCACCTATGAAAAGGCCTGCAAGCCGTGGTCGCCGGTCAACACGCCGTGGGATTTCGGCCATGAACTGCTGCCGCCCGATCTCGACCGCATCGCACCGTCGCTGGAGATCGGCTTCAAGCATTTCCCCGGCATCGAAAAGGCTGGCATCAAGCAGATCATCAACGGCCCCTTCACCTTCGCGCTCGACGGCAACCCACTGGTCGGTCCGGTGCAGGGCCTGACCAATTTCTGGTGCGCCTGCGCCGTCATGGCCGGCTTCAGCCAGGGTGGCGGCGTCGGTCTCGCTCTGTCGAACTGGATGGTCCATGGCGATCCCGGCTTCGACGTCTGGGGCATGGATGTCGCCCGCTTCGGCGAGTGGGCCGGCCTGCGCTACACCAACGCCAAGGTGCGCGAAAACTATTCTCGCCGCTTCTCCATCCGCTTCCCCAACGAGGAACTGCCGGCGGCACGTCCGGCGCAGACGACGCCGCTCTACGACACGATGCTCGCCAACAACGCCGTCATGGGTGACTCCTGGGGCCTCGAGACGCCGCTCTGGTTCGCACCGAAAGGCAAAGAGCCCAAGGATATCGTTTCCTTCCACCGCTCCAACGATTTCGGTCCGATCGGCGAGGAAGTGCGCGCCACGCGTGAGCGCGTCGGCGTCACCGAGATCGCCAATTTCGCCAAATACGAAGTGTCGGGCCTGGGCGCGGAAGAATTCCTCAACCGGCTGATGACCAACCGCATGCCGAAAACCGGTCGCATCGTGCTTACCCCGATGATCAACGAATTCGGCAAGCTGATCGGCGACTTCACCATCGCCAAGGCCGGTGAAGACCGCTTCATGATCTGGGGCTCGTCGGCAGCGCAGAAGTACCATATGCGCTGGTTCGAAAAGCACCTGCCGAAGGACGGGTCCGTACGCATCCACCGCTTCGACCAGACGCTGGTGGGTCTATCGATCGCCGGCCCAAAATCGCGTGACCTCTTGCAGAAGCTTGTCGATGTCGACATCTCGACAAAAGCCTTCCGCTTCATGGATTTTCGCGAGATGGCGGTCGGCGGCGCGCCCTGCATGGTCAACCGCATCACCTACACCGGCGATCTCGGC
Source organism: Mesorhizobium sp. LNHC221B00 (assembly GCF_000502935.1). Classification (NCBI taxonomy): domain Bacteria; kingdom Pseudomonadati; phylum Pseudomonadota; class Alphaproteobacteria; order Hyphomicrobiales; family Phyllobacteriaceae; genus Mesorhizobium; species Mesorhizobium sp. LNHC221B00. Next base: position 90,658 of record NZ_AYWR01000032.1, read on the forward strand.
TACGAAATCTGGATGGCGCCGGCCTATGAGAGGCTGGTCTACAAGGCGATCAAGGACGCCGGCGAGGAATTCGGCCTGGTCGATTTCGGCATGCGCGCCCTGCTTTCCATGCGCCTCGAAAAGAACTTCCCGACCTGGTTCCGCGAGCTGCGGCCGATCTACGGACCGTTCGAAGGCTCGATGGACCGCTTCATCAAGCTCGAGAAGAACGACTTCATCGGCCGCGAGGCAGCCGCCAAGGAACAGGCTGAAGGACCGAAGCTGCGCCGTGTCTCCTTCATCGTCGACGCCGCCGATGCCGACGTGATGGGCGACGAGCCGATCTGGGCCAAGGTCAGCAAGGATTTTGGCACGGTGGAAAAGCCGCACGGCTACGGCGCGCCGCGCTTTGACAATGCCGGCGAGGAAGTGCGCGGCTCCAAGGCCGCGGAAGGCGCTTCCGCCGTGCGCGGCATTATCGACGGCGACTGGCGCGTGGTCGGCTGGGTGACTTCGGGCGGCTATGCCCACTACGTCCAGAAATCGATGGCGCAAGGTTATGTGCCGGCGGCGCTTGCCGACGACGAAAGCGCCGGGCTGTTCGAGATCGAGATTCTCGGACACCGCCGGCCGGCGCGCATCAATGTCGAGGCGCCGTTCGACCCGAGCGGCGAGAAGATGCGGAGCTGAGGTTCGACCATGGACAGCGCGGGGCCCAAAGGCGGCTTCGGCCGCCACCGCAAGATCATGCCCTTCGAGACGGGCTCGATCGATGCCCTGCGCGACGCCTCCCGCCAGAAGGCGGCGTCACTCAACCAGCATGTGCTGGGCTATGGCACGCAAGCGGAAGCTGAATGGGCGGCGGCAGGCATTCCTGCCCCCGACCTGCCGGCGATGCGCAAATATCGGCTGGAGCGCATCCGCGCCGAGTTGAAGCGCAGTGGCTATGCCGGCGCCCTGCTCTACGATCCGGTCAATATTCGTTATGCGACCGACAGCACCAACATGCAGCTGTGGGTGGCGCACAACCCGACGCGGCATTGTTTCGTTGCCACCGAAGGTCCGGTGGTGCTGTTCGACTATTTTTCCTGCGAGCATCTGTCCGACCATTCCGGCGTCGTCGACGAGGTGCGGCCGGCGGTGTCGTGGATTTATCTCTATGGCGGCGAACTCACGGAGCAAAAGGTTCGCCGCTGGGCCGCCGGCATCGCCGACCTGGTCAGGGAACATGGCGGCGGCAACAACCGCATCGCCGTCGATCACATCAATCCGGAGGGTGTCGAGGCACTCGCTCGCCTCGGTATTTCGATCGGCAATGGCGAAGCGGTGATGGAAAACGCGCGGCTGATCAAATCGCCTGACGAAATCCTCGCCATGCGCCGCGCCATCGTCGCCTGCGAGGCGGCGATGGGCGAGATGGAACAGGCGCTGATATCAGGTATCTCCGAGAACGAACTGTGGGCGGAACTGCATCGCGGCAACATTGCGCGCGGTGGCGAATGGATCGAGACGCGGCTACTGGCCTCGGGCCCGCGCACCAATCCATGGTTCCAGGAATGCTCCTCGCGCAAGATCGAGGCGGGCGACCTCGTCGCCTTCGATACCGACCTGATCGGGCCCTACGGCTTCTGCGCGGACCTGTCGCGCACCTGGCTGTGCGGCGATGCAGAACCTTCGAACGAACAGCGCGACCTGTTCCGCATCGCCGCCGATCAGATCCAGCACAACACCGAATTGATGCAGCCGGGCATCTCGTTCCGAAACCTTGTCGACCGTTCAGCGGTACCGCCGGGAGACTGCTTCCCGACACGCTATGGTGTGCTCTATCACGGCGTTGGCCTTGCCGACGAATACCCGACCTTACCGCATGCCAGCGACTGGACTCCGGACACGCCGGATGGCGTTCTGGAACCAGGCATGGTGCTCTGTGTCGAAAGCTATATCGGCAGGCTCGGCGGTCGCGAGGGCGTCAAGATCGAGGAGCAGATCCTGATCACAGAGACCGGGAACGAGCAGCTCTCAACCTACCCGTTGGATGCGAGGCTGCTCGGCTAACCCTACAAGGGCCTCACGCATTGCTTTGATCGTTTTTTCCGGTGTTGTCCTGGCGGTGATAAAGGGCAGGCCCTTGCGCCGTGCCGTCCAGCCGACGATCACGACCTTGCGCGCCGCCGGCTCGAAACGCTGCGCCAGCGCCCAGCTTTCGCAGTCGATCGCAGCTATATCCGCCCTGCCCTCGGCCACAGTGACGATCGAGCCGCGATGGCCGCCGCTTTCACTCCGCGAGGAAAAGATATCGAGGCTTTCGCCGGCTGTTTCCAGATCACGCGTCAGCGCGATGATGCCCGACATGGAATCGAGACTGTTGAAGGTGAAGCGCTTGCCGCGGATCAGATCGAGCGGCAGCATGGCCCTGCCATCAGCCGGCGATCGCACTTCCGGCCCTTCGCCTGTCCGCATCACCAGCGCGCTTGAATAGAGCTCGCCCTGTCCGCCCTCATAGGCGTCGTAGCTCGGCTGGCCGACCACTTGCACATGGCGGGACAGGCCAAGCTCCATCGGGCCCCAGCAGGTTTGCGCGAACAGCAGCGCCGGGTGCAGCCAAAGCTTGTGAAAGTCCAGTTTGTCCGGTGGCAGTGTCGCCGGGTCCGGCGCGATCAGTTTTCCCTCGGCGTCGCGGATGCCGCCTGGTACCGCCGGCAACTCGCCATTGCGACGAACGATCGTCGACGGCGCGTCGATGCCCCTCTGCCGGAAGACATCGCGCAATCCTGCCCACTGCGCGTCGACTTCGCCACGCACTTCCGGCCAGTCATACATCGGCAAGGCCGCAACCAATTCACTCATGCCGACACTCAATCATGGTGTATCGAGAAAGGATCGCAAAAACACGGCGCCCAATCAGAATTGGCCGACACGGGTTTCCAGGATGCCCGGAATTATTCCTTGGGCGGCTCGGCGGGCACCGGCGCGGTGCCAAGCCCATTGATGTTGCGCGCCCGGATACGTGGCTTGAAGGCCCTGCCCGGCTCCGGCGCGCGCCGCAGCACCGGGTGCACGATCGGCTCCTTGGCCTTGAAGGCATAGGCTTTGATCAGCGTGAAATAATTGGGGTAGGCATAGCCATTGTTCATCCGCAGCCATTCCTCACGACGCTCGCGGAACAGCTGAGGCAGCCTGTACCAGGCCACTGTCGGGATCTTGTGGTGGACGAAGTGCAGATTGTTGTTGAGGAACAGGAATGACAGCGGCGAGCGCTCGATGATGACCGTGCGGCCTTCCGGGTGCTCGGACCATTGATGCTCGGCGAAAGTGCGGATCGCGATCAGCGACTGGCCGAGCCAGACCGGCGCAAGGATGTAGAGCCACAGCGGAATACCGAAGCCGAATTGCACGATGGGCATCACGATGGCGAGGCCGACCGCATGCAGCAGCCAAGCTTTGCGGATCGCTTTGTCGCCGGCAATCATACGCTTGGCGTCGTCGATGAAGAAGCCGATGCAGGACAGCCACGGACCGAGGAAGAAACGGCCGACCATCGTGTTGTTGATCTTGAGCAGGAACTTCATCGTCGGCGGCAGGTCGTCATGATGCCACAGCGCCTGATAGTAGCTTTCCGGATCGTCGAGCGGATCGGTCAGCCGCTCATCGGCGTGGTGACGCAGGTGAAGCGTCTTGAAGCGGCGGAACGGCCAGACCAGACCGATCGGCAGGAAGACGAAGGCCTCGTTGATCGATGCGCTGCGCGTCGGATGGCCATGCAGGACTTCGTGCATGATCGACGACTGCAATGCCAGGATGAAGCCAAGGATGGCGAGCGCCAGGATGGGATAAGACGGCCAGAGCAGGAATCCGATGGCGAGCCATGTTCCGTAACAGAAGAAAGCGAGGACCACGGTTGGCCATTCGATGGCCGGTGCGTTGCGTCGCTTGATGCTCTTGCCTGTCATGCTATCGACCACTGCCCCTCAGTCGCCGGAACCCCAATGGTTCCTGACAGCATAATGTCAGGAGAAGTGATTCCACTCAACGAGACAAAGTGTACAAAATGTTGCGATTGCGCATTTTTGACCGCACATGTTATACATTGTAAACAGCACTACGGATTCATTTACGCCTAAGACGCCGGTTCGGCCACTTCGGCGCAAATTTTTCCTCATGATTCGGGGAGCGAAGCGATGGACAAACGGGACCTGTCAGCAATCTTTCGGGAGCGTCTGAAGCTGCTCCTGACACGCTCCGACCTGAACCAGTCGGCTTTCGCGACCGCTGTCGGCATCGATCGCTCGGCGTTGTCGCAGCTGATGTCGGGCGCCTCGACGCGCCTGCCGCGGGCCGAGACGCTGCTCAACATCGCCGCCGAATTCAAGGTGTCGCTCGACTGGCTGCTGGGCTTAAGCCAGGACGAAGGTGTCACCGGTGAAATCCGCGAAAGCCTGGAGATCGAGGAGGCACCCGACGGTTTCGACCGAACGCTGCTCGCCAAATGGTTCGCTGAAGCTGCAGGCACCAAGATCCGCTATGTGCCGGCCGGCATTCCCGATCTTCTGCGCACGCGTGCGCTGGTCGACTATGAGGCCAACATCACCAACAGGAGCCGTCTGGCACAGGCCAGCGAGACGCAATACCGCATCGAATACAACCGGCGCCCGGAAACCGACATGGAAGTCTGCATGCCGCGCCACACACTGGAAATCTTTGCGCGCGGCCTCGGCGTCTGGGACCGCTTTCCGGAGGCCGACCGCCGGCAGCAGCTCGCCCATATGGCGACGCTGCTTGACGATCTCTACCCGACCTTCCGCCTGTTTCTCTATGACGGCCGCATGCGCTATTCGATCCCGCTCACCATCTTCGGTCCTTATCGCGCCGCCATCTATGTCGGCGACATGTATGTGGTGCTGAACGCCACACAGCCGGTCCAGGCGCTGACCCGGCATTTCGACAATCTGATCCGTGCCGCCGACATCAACCCGCATGAAGCGGCCGCCTTCGCGCGCAATCTGGCCGGCATGGCGTTCCCGTCGGGCACTCTCTGATCATCGTGGCGCCGCGAACAGGCTATCGCCCCCGGCCATCTCACTGCTATTTCATTGACTGGACATAAAGACTTCTTTATATCCTTATTCGAATTCGAAACACGAAAGCCAATCCGATGACGACGACCAACCCGATCGATGCGCTGCTGGCTGAAAAAGGCGTGCTGCTGGCCGATGGCGCCACAGGCACCAATTTGTTCGCCATGGGTCTGGAAGCCGGCGAGGCGCCGGAGCTGCTGAACGAGACGGCGCCCGACACCATCACCAGTCTGCACCAGAACTTCGTCGATGCCGGCGCCGACATCATCCTGACCAACTCCTTCGGCGGCACCCGTCACCGGCTGAAGCTGCATCATGCGCAGGACCGCGTGCATGCGCTGAACAAGCGCGCCGCCGAGATCGCCCGTGCTGTCGCCGACAAGGCCGGCCGCAAGGTGATCGTCGCCGGCTCCGTCGGCCCGACCGGCGAATTGCTGATGCCGCTTGGCGCCATGACCTATGACGAAGCGGTCAACGCCTTCGCCGAGCAGATCGAGGGTCTCAAGGAAGGCGGCGCCGAAGTCGCCTGGATCGAAACCATGTCGGCGCCCGACGAGATCCGCGCGGCCGCCGAAGCGGCGATCCGCGTCGGACTGCCCTATACCTACACCGGCTCGTTCGACACCGCCGGCCGCACCATGATGGGCCTGCTGCCGAAAGACATCCACGGCGTCACCGACGGCCTGTCGCAATCGCCGCTCGGCGTTGGCGCCAATTGCGGCGTTGGCGCTTCCGATATCCTCGCCTCGCTGCTCGACATGACCGACGCGAAGCCGGAGGCGACGGTGATCGTCAAGGGCAATTGCGGCATTCCCGAATTTCGTGGCGCCGAGATCCACTATTCCGGCACCCCGGAGCTGATGGCCGACTATGTCCGTCTCGCCGTCGATGCCGGCGCGAAAATCGTCGGCGGCTGCTGCGGCACCTCGTTCCAGCACCTTGCCGCAATGCGCAAGGCGCTCGATGCGCATACCAAGGCGGATCGTCCGACGGTTGAGAAAATTGTCGAGCGCATCGGCCCGATGCGCAACAAGGTGGCGACGGAAAACACCGCCGAGACCAGCGAAGCCCGTCGCGAGCGTCGCCGCAGTCGCGCCTGACTTTGTCGGGTTCGGTTACTCGCTATTGTCGGCGTAGCTCGACTGCGCCGACTTGAAATCAACCACATTGTCGCCGTGCATCGTCATCAGCGCGCCGGATGCAGCCGGGTCGGTGATCTGCTCCAGCATGACGCGGAAGCGGTCGTTGGTCAGAGCCGACATGGCGGTGTTGCGCGCCTGCGCGACATCGTCGCTGATGCGTCTGGCTTCGGATGATGGGGCTAATGAAACCGCCGAAGCGTCCCGTGCCGGCGGTGTCGAGTTGGCGATAGTCCTGATCTGCAATTCCGGCTCCCTCAAGCCCCGTAGACATGGCCGGTGTAACGTGAGGGGAGTTGCGATCCGGTACCGGAAATCGAGTGCAATTTAACGATCCGGGAAAATTCAAAAAAGGCCGGCAAGGGAATGGATCCCTCGCCGGCCTGCCTCACCCGCCCGTAGGCCGGTTCCCCGTATCAGAACGACCCCCGTCTGAGAGGAACCGGCGTATTGCCACTACCGGTTACCGCCCAGCGCCGAGGCAAGGCGCACAAGCGAAAGGAACTCGGACCTGTACCCAAACGGGTCGGCTCCTCGGGCGGCGGTGGCAATCTCCATGATCTTGTCGTAGCCGAACTTGGCGGTCGCATCCTCGTCGCGCAGTTTTTGGCCGAAGGCCGCGACGGCGACGGAGAAACGCTGGTCGGTGCTGGCCTGGTCGAAGGACGCGACCTCGTTGGCCGAGGTCACCGGCGTGGTGATCAGCTTCGAGACGTCTTCGTTCGGCAGCTTGTAGCGGATCTTGACGAAGGCATACTCGTCCGCATTGGCGACGCCGCCATTGTTCACCCCCGCCTGGCCATAGCGCAGCGGATCGATCTGCTCGCCGCCGCTGCCCTTGGGCGTGATCTCGTAGATCGCGGTGACCGAGTGGCCCGACCCGATATCACCGGCATCGACGCGGTCATTGTTGAAATCCTCGCGGTTCAGCGCCCGGGTCTCGTAGCCGATCAGCCGGTATTCCGAGACCTTGTCTGGATTGAATTCGACCTGGATCTTCACGTCCTTGGCGATGGTGAACAGCGTCGAGGAGGCATCCTCGACCAGCACCTTCTCGGCCTCGGCCAGCGTATCGATGTAGGCGGCCGTGCCGTTGCCGTTCTGAGCGATGGTCTGCATCATCTCATCGTTCAGATTGCCGCGGCCAAAACCGAACACCGACAGGAAAACCCCGGTCTTGCGCTCCTGCTCGATCAACCGCTTCAGGTCGTCATCATCGGTCTGGCCGACATTGAAGTCGCCGTCGGTGGCAAGCATCACGCGGTTGACGCCGTCCTTGATGAAGGACTGCTGGGCAAGCTTGTAGGCTTCCTTGATGCCGGCCTCGCCTGCGGTCGAGCCGCCCGGCTGCAAATTGTCGATGGCATTGAGGATCTTGTCCTTCTCGGCAATCTTCGTCGGCATCAGCACGGTGCCGGCATCGCCCGCATAGGTGACGATCGAGATGGTGTCGTCAGCCTTCAGCTTGCTGACCAACAGCCGGAACGCCGACTTGAGCAGCGGCAGCTTGTCCGGTTCGTCCATCGAGCCCGAGACGTCGATCAGGAACACCAAATTGGCCTTCGGCTGTTCGGCCGGCTTGACGTCAAAGCCCTTGATGGCGACGTGCATCAGCTTGGTGTGCGTGTTCCATGGCGTCGGCATGACGCTGACAGTCGAGTTGAACGGCGTCGACGCCGAGTCCGGCCCCTTCCAGTCATAAGGGAAGTAGTTGATCATCTCCTCGACGCGCACCGTATCGGCCTGCGGCACGAAGCCTTCCTTCAGCGAACGGCGCACGAAGGAATAGGATGCCGTGTCGACATCGATCGAGAAGGTCGAGACCGGATCCTCCAGGGCCGCATGCACCGGATTGGTCTTGAAATCCTGGACGCGGTCGCGGTTTTCTTCCTGGGGCGCGATCTGGTCGGCCGGTGCGGTGGCAGGCTGTTGCGGCGCCATCAGCTTGGACTCGGCGGCAGGCATGCGTGCGACCCGCGATGTGCTGGGCGCGCTAGTGCTATCCAATGCGAATTCGCCCGTTGGCGCCGCCGGTGCCGGTTCAGCCGGCGCAACCTGTCCCTGCGCATTCTGCTGCGCCAAACCTCCAGCAACAGTGGGTTCGGATTTCGGCGGCGAGGCCGGTGCCACAAGGGCATCCGTCGCATCGCGGCTTTCCACATCCGCGTCCGCCTTCTTGTCTTTCTCCGGCAAGCTCGTTGCGAGCGGCCCGTTGACCGCCTGATCTCCCGGCGCCTGCTTGGCCAACGGCCTCACGGTCGCCGGCTTGTCGGCCAGCGTCTCGGTGATCTTCTCGTCGCCGCCGAATTCAGGCGGCTGTTCCCTTAGGAGATGGAAGGTGGCGTATCCGGCGATCGGCAGGGCGACGAGCCCGGCAAGGGCCGGCGTGGCAATGAGTTTCTTTTGCATGATCTCGCTCCAGAGCTTTTGTGCTCGCTCTGTGAGACGAAGACCGCCAACCGATCCTTGGGTGACGGCGGAAATATTTTCCTGATCATAGGCACGCATGGCGGCTTCGAAGGCACGTGCCTTCGCGTTCTCGCTGGGCGCCGGTACTGCTGCATCGCGCAGTCTCTTGAGTTCGTTGTCGTCGACCATGGTCACACTTCCCCGGCCGAACGCATCAGCGTCTTCAGCCGTTTCTTCGCTTCATGGATGTGCCAGGAAACCGTCGTCTCCGAGATCGCCATCGCCTCCGCGGCGGCCGCGTGGTTCAATCCCTCGCCATAGACCAGCAGCACCGCGTCGCGCTGCTTGTCCGGCAACTGCCGCACCGCTGCCCATAGGGCCTCGGCGGGATCCTCGCTCTCGGCCAAGGCCTCGCCGGAAATCAGCGCATGAACGCCGTAGGCCTCGGTCTTGACCGTCTCGCGCGCGGTCTTGCGCATCATGTCTCGCGCGGCGTTCATCGTCACGGAATAGAGCCATGTCGTGAAGGCGCCGCCGCCGCGATAGTCGCGGATCGCCTTGCCGAGCCGCACGCAGACTTCCTGGGCGATGTCTTCGGCATCCGCCTTCTTGCCGCACCAGCGATAGGCGGCACGATAGACGAAGTCGTAGTGACGCTCCAGCAATGTGCCGAAAGCCCCCCTGTCTCCGCCCTTCGCCCGCCCGATCAGTTCGGCGTCGGAGGCTTCGCTCTCATCCAGCATCATCGCCATCATTTGCCTGTTGGACGAAGGCTAATGGCTGATCCTTGGGGTGATGCAAAGATTTTTTTGGCCGCAGTCCTACCCCAGCGTTTCCGCAAGCAGGGTAATCAGCCGTTTCCAATGCCGCTCCGCGCCGGCAGCATCAAAGACGCTGTGGTCCGGCACGCACCAGCCATGCGCCATGCCGACATAGTTCTCGATCGTATGGTCGACTTCCGCTGCTCTGAGCGCCTCCTCCAGCCGCCCCGACTGTTCCGGCGGGAAACTCCTGTCGATACCGGCCGTGCCGACATAGACACGAGCCTTGATCGAGGCCGCCTTGCGATGCGGGCTGTCGGCGGCGTCGCTGGCCAGATTGCCGCCATGGAAGCTCGCTGCCACGGCGATGCGATCGGGGTAGCTCGCGGCCGCGTTCAGCGCTCGCGCGCCGCCCATGCAGTAGCCGATTGTCCCGACCGGCCCGGTGACGCCCTCCATGGCGAGCGCATCGAGGAAGGCGCCGCTGTCGCGGATCGTCATCTCCTGCGTCGTGCCGCTGATCAGCGCCGTCAGCGCGGTCTTGGTATGCTCCACGGCAAAAGCGGTCTTGGCATCGAAGGGCCCGTAGGGCGCATTGCGATAGAACAGGTCGGGTACCAGCACCGCATAACCTTCGTTCGCCAGCCGCTCGGCCATGCCGTCGAGCGTCAGCCGTGGCCCGAACGCATCCATATAGAGCACGACGCCGGCCTTGGCTCGAGAAGGGTCCGCCGGGCGGAACAGCCCTGCCTTGGCAATGCCATCCCCGGTTTTGATCTGAAGGTCCTGCTTCGTCATCGCCTGCTCCGACTAGGTGTCGAGCGATACATATCGGCGCTGGGCGGATGGGCAAGGCGCAAAGCGCGTTCAAGATTTCGTGCGGCATGCCGCCTGGATCTACAGGCGTGCAAAGCTCGCCATGTGGAAGGCCTGGACTTCGGGAGGATAGCGATTGGACGTACCATAGGGGCAGGCATTGCGGTCCAGGCAGCCGCCGCCGCGGCACGGCCCGCCATTCGCTCCCCGCACATGCGCAAGGCAGGCCTGGTAGGCGAACCCTTCAGTGGAATAGGCGTCGACCGGACAGGATTTCAGGCACGGTTTCTCGACACAGCCATCGCAAAGATGGATCGCCTCATTATGCTCCGGAAGCGCGATCTCGTCCTCGAACAGCAGCGCGCCGCGATAGGCATGCCAAAGCCCGTATTGCGGGTGCATGAGGATGCCGAGCGGCGACGGCTTCAGCCCCTCCGCCCGCATTGCCCATTGCTGGAATGGCAAATAAGGCCTGTCCGAGGGCGAAACCGCGCGTGCGCCGAATGCCTCCGCCACCGCGCCGATGACCTGGCGCGACCAGTTGTCGAGCGGATTGGCGATTTGCTGCGGCTGCTGCTCGCGCCAGCGCAGGAAATGCGGCCAAGGATCCGCCCCCGCCTGCCCCACCAGCAAGACGGATTTTGCCGGCGCGCCCGAGACGCCATCAGGTGCCTCGTCGCTGTTTGCAAACGCAAAGCCGCCACGCAGGATGAGGCCATTGGCGCCAAGCGCGGCCGTGATCTCCTCGATCATGCCGCGCACAACATCATTCCTTCTTGACCGGATCGGAGAACGCGCTCCGCCAGACTTCCTTGTGGATGATGTTGGCGACTTTAGCCCCGCCTGACTCGGGCTCCTTTCACGTGAAGGCGTCGGGCATCGACCCCTTCTTCTTGGCGATGAAGTCCTTCAGGGCCTCGTCGATGCTCGGATCGAGATGCGGCGCCTCATAGCTTTCCAGCCAGCGGCGCGCGAGGTCGTTGGCGCGCTGCGGCGCGGTCTTCTCGCCCTCGGCCAGCCACTGCTCATAGGAATTGTTGTCGGCGATGTTGGAGCGGTAGAAGGCGGTCTGGAAATTCGCCTGCGTGTGGTCGCAGCCGAGATAGTGGCTGCCCGGCCCAACCTGGCGGATGGCGTCCATCGCCTGGCCGTTCTCCGACAGGTCGACGCCCTCGGAGAATTTCTGCGTCATGCCGAGCTGGTCGATGTCCATCATGAACTTCTCGTAGCAGGACGCCAGCCCGCCTTCGAGCCAGCCGGCCGAATGCAGCACGAAATTGGTGCCGGCCAGGATGGTCGAGTTCAGCGTGTTGGCGCTCTCATAGGCCGCCTGCGCGTCGGGGATTTTCGAGGCGCAGAGCGAACCGCCGGTGCGGAACGGCAGGCCGAGGCGGCGTGCGAGCTGTGCCGCGCCGTAGGAGACCAGCGATGGCTCCGGCGTACCGAAGGTCGGCGCGCCCGACTGCATGGAGATCGACGAGGCGAAGGTGCCGAACAGCACCGGCGCGCCCGGCCGGATCAGCTGCGTGAACGATGCGCCGGCGAGCACCTCTGCCAGGACCTGCGTCAGCGTGCCGGCAACCGTCACCGGGCTCATCGCGCCGGCCAGGATGAACGGCGTCACGATGCAGGCCTGGTTGTGGCGCGAATAGACCTTGAGCGCGCCCAGCATGGTCTCGTCGAATACCATCGGCGAGTTGGCGTTGATCAGGCTGGTCAGCACCGTGTTGTTCTCGACGAAATCGTCGCCGAACACCAGCTTGGCCATGGCCACCGTATCCTCGGCGCGCTCCGGCGCGGTCACCGAGCCCATGAACGGCTTGTCGGAATATTTGATGTGGCTGTAGATCATATCGAGGTGGCGCTTGTTGACCGGCACGTCGACAGGCTCGCACACCGTGCCGCCCGAATGGTGGATCGACGGCGCCATATAGGCAAGCTTCACGAAATTCCGGAAATCCTCGATCGTGGCATAGCGCCTGACACCGTCGAGATCGCGCACGAAGGGCGGGCCGTAGACCGGCGCGAACACGGTGGCATTGCCGCCGATCTGCACCGAACGCTCGGAATTGCGGGCATGCTGGATGTAGACGGACGGCGCGGTCTTCAGCAGCGAACGGCAGAGACCTTTCGGGAAATGCACGCGCTCGCCCTTGACGTCGGCGCCCGCCTCTTTCCACAGTTGCAGCGCTTCGGCGTCGTCACGGAAGATGATGCCGATCTCTTCCAGCACCGTGTCGGTGTTCTTCTCGATCAGCGCCAGGCCCTCTTCGTTGAGCACCTCATAGACGTTGATCTTGCGCTTGATGTAGGTGAGCTGCGTGCCGGGGCCGCCGCCGGAGCGCGCCGCGCGCCTGGCCGCCGCTCCACCGCTGGCGCCTCGCCCACGCCGCGCGTTTGACGCTTCCTGGTCGACTGCCGCGTGTTCGCTCATGATCGCTCTTCCCTGAATATGGCCGGGCCTCGATATGGACCGGTCCGTAACCGTTGCGGCCGCATGGCGCGGCTTTCGCCGGATCGTAGCCATGCACCCTATTCGAAACGGCCCGTCCGCGCCAACGCCTGTCGCAAAATCGACAAGAAAACCAATAGATTTTCCAGTCGCTTTCCTTTTGCGGGAAGTCGCAAATCAGCTATGGATACCCGCCCCCAGCGGGTTAGGTATGGACGCAAATCTGTTGTGCCTTGCGACGCAGTCGCGATGCCGTGAGGAGTTGGATCAAAATGGCCGACGACGAGATCATCCTTTCCGAGCTTTCCGACGATGAGTTGGTGCAGCAGATGCACGACGATCTCNAAAATGGCCGACGACGAGATCATCCTTTCCGAGCTTTCCGACGATGAGTTGGTGCAGCAGATGCACGACGATCTCTATGACGGGCTGAAGGAAGAGATCGAGGAAGGCACGCGGATCCTGCTCGAGCGCGGCTGGGTGCCCTACAAGGTGCTGACCGAGGCGCTGGTCGAAGGCATGCGCATCGTCGGCGAGGATTTTCGCGACGGCATCCTGTTCGTTCCCGAAGTGCTGTTGTCGGCCAACGCCATGAAGGCCGGCATGTTCATCCTGCGTCCGCTGCTGGCCGCCACCGGAGCGCCCAAGCAGGGCAAGATGGTGATCGGCACCGTCAAGGGTGACATCCACGACATCGGCAAGAACCTAGTCGGCATGATGATGGAGGGCGCCGGCTTCGACGTCATCGACCTCGGCATCAACAACGCGGTCGAGAAATATCTCGATGCCATCGAGCAGCACCAGCCCGACATCATCGGCATGTCGGCATTGCTGACCACGACCATGCCCTACATGAAGGTCGTCATCGACACGATGAAGGAAAAGGGCATCCGCGACGACTATGTCGTGCTGGTTGGCGGCGCGCCGCTCAACGAGGAATTCGGCAAGGCCGTCGGCGCCGATGCCTATTGCCGCGATGCCGCCGTGGCGGTCGAGACCGCCAAGGACTACATGAAGCGCAAGCACAATGTGCGCGCTGCGTCCTGATTGGCCAATCCGGCATGAACAGTGGCCGGCATGGCCGATGGAAAGAGCCGCGCCTTGCAGCGCGGCTTTTTTGTTCCCAAATGACGGACGAGGCTGCCGATCAGTTGACGGTATCCTTGACCGCCCTGGCCGTCGACTTGACGTCCTTGCCGACGCCGCGGACAGTGTTCGCGCAAGCTGTAAGGGCCAGCGCACAGGCAAGAATGGCAATTGGTGCGATGCGTAGCAGTTTCATGGATGGTGTCTCCCTCAAAAAGATAAAAATTAACCCCACAGCAACGAAGGCCGGCTCGGCTGGTTCCATGGCCAAAACACTGAAAACGAAACCGAATCAAGAAGACAGGCTGCTCGTCATCGCCTGCGGGATGATTGCGCGCGAGGTGTTGGCCGTCAAGGAACAGCTCGGGCTCGATCACCTCGAATTGACCTGTCTGCCGGCGGAGTTTCATTTCTATCCCGACCGCATCGCGCCCGCCATGGACAAGGCGATCGAGAAGGCCAAGGCGGAGGGCCACAAGCACATCTTCGTCGGCTATGCCGATTGCGGCACTGGCGGCCTGCTCGACCGGGTCTGCGAGAAGCACGGCGTCGAGCGCATGGACGGCCCGCATTGCTTCGCCTTCTACCAAGGCATGGACGCCTATGCGAAGGTCGACGACGACGACATGATGTCCTTCTACATGACGGATTTCCTGTGTCGTCAGTTCGACGCCTTCTTCATGAAGCCGCTCGGCCTCGACAAGCACCCGGAGCTGATCAAGGACTATTTCGGCAATTACGAGAAGCTGATCTATCTCGCCCAGACCGACGATCCGGAGCTCGACAAGGTCGCGGAAAAGGCCGCCGCCCTGCTCGGCCTCGCCTATGAGCGGCGCGCGACGGGCTATGGCGACCTGACGGCCGGAATGGCACAAGCCGCGGCTGGCGCCGCCCCGCGCCAGCGCTAATCTAAGCCGGACTCTCTTCCACCCGCAGCGCCGCCAGCACATCGGCGAAGCTCGTCTTACAGACGAAACCCAGCCTGTCCCGCGCCCGCGACGCATCGTAGACCCGGTCGATGGAGGAAAACATCGTCCAGCCCTTTCGCGCGTAAAGCGCCGGAAAGTCAGGGAAATAGCGCGCGACGACCGATGGCGCGTCCCTGATCAGCGCGTCGCAGTCGCCGGGCTGAAACGGGGTCGGCGCCGAGACGATGAAGATGTCGAAGCCAAGCTGCGGCGCCTTCTCCAAGGCAGCGACATGAGCCTCGGCCGCGTCTTCGACGGTCAGCCGCCGGAACAGCAATTCATTCGCCTTGGTGTTGGAATCAGACTGTTCGATGGCATGCGCCATGTCGTCGGCCTCGGGAAAGAAACGGGCGGTGCGCAGCACGACCACCGGCAGGCCGTGCTGAAGGTGATAGAGGCGGCAGAGATGTTCGGCCGAAAGCTTGGTGACGCCATAGATGTTGCGCGGTTCCGGCGACATCTCTTCCGTCAGCCAGGCCGCCTTGCGCGCACCGCCACTGAACCCGTCGCGTATCGCCTGCGAGATCATCAGCGAGGTCGTCGACGTGAAGACGAAACGCTCCATACCGGCCGCCACCGCCGCGTCGAGCAGGTTCAGCGTACCCTGTGCGTTGGTCGTCACGAAATCGCTGTTGGCGCGGCTTTCTATGTTGGGCTTGTGCAGCGCGCCGCTGTGGATGATGGCTTCGATACGATTGTCACCGACCACCCGCATGACCAGGTCACGGTCGGCGATCGAGCCGATCATCTGCGTTTCAACAGATGGAACGGGGTCGAGACCTATCACCTCGTGACCAAGGCCCCGCAGCCGCGGCGCCAGCGCGCCGCCCAGCCAACCCGACGATCCCGTCAGCAAGATTCGCATGCCTCACACCATGATTTTTGATGGTGACGCTGTTAAGCACGGATGACAGGCGCGAGCGACCCGGTAAAGTCAGGCATCGGCCGGCAGCGGCACCGCTCCAGACATTAACTGCCATTTTTATCGATTGCCATTTTATCAGGGAGTCCCAGATGATGCTTCGTCCCCTTTTCGCCGCCATCGGCCTGCTCTGCTGCACCCTGCCCGCCCTTGCCGACGGCGAGGTGCAGAAGCTGATCACACCGGCCGACAAGACACGCCTCGACAAATATGGCGAGACGCGCAAGGCAGCCCTCACCGAGGCGAAGGCCGGCAACCCGGCCGAGGTCAAGCAGCTCGATGCCTTGCTGGCCAAGCCCCTGGTGTCCTTTTCCGACAAGGACCTGACCGGCAACTGGAAGTGCCGCACCATCAAGGCCGGCGGCCTGAGCCCGCTCGTCATCTATGGCTGGTTCAAATGCAAGGTGACTGACGACGGCTCCGGCTGGCGGCTGGAAAAGATCAGCGGCTCGCAGCGAACCCAGGGCCGGTTTTTCGACGACAGCGAGAAGCGCGCGATCTATCTCGGCTCCTTCACCGTCAACGAGGATCCGGCAAAGCCTTACGGCAGCGGCCCGCAGAGCGACCAGGTCGGCTATGCCTTCCGCACCGGCGCCAGCGAATGGCGCATCGAATTTCCCGCCCCTTACTATGAATCGAAGCTCGACATCCTCGAATTCAAGCGCTGACCGGGTCCGTTGATGTCTCGCCTGGCGAGCTTTGGACACACCAACAATTAACCCGCCCCGCCTAGCATCCGCCCATTGTCGAGAACGGGTCGCTTGGAGGGTGGCAAGATCCATGGCAGCATCGCAGTCCAGTCCGCGTCCGATCGTGGTCGTCACCGGAGGAGGCCAGCATGTCTGGGCCATGATCAACGCGATCGCGGACCGCGTCGGCCCTGTAAGCGTCGTCCTCGAAACGCCTGAATCCAAAAAGCAATTGCTGATTGGCCGGGCGCGCCGCCAGGGCTGGATCTCCGCCATCGGCCAGCTTGGTACGATGGTGCTGAGCAGGCTGGGCAAACGGTTCCTCGTCAGCCATGCCGCACGGTTGATCGCCGAGGAGAAACTCGAGACCGAGCCAAGGCGGGACCAGGAGATCATCCATGTTGCCTCGGCCAACGGGCCGGAGTGCCTCGAGGCGATCCAGAAGCTCCAGCCTGGCGTCGTCCTGCTCAACGGCTGCCGGCTGCTGTCGAAGGACATGTTGGCCAGGATGCCTTGCCCGGTGCTCAACTATCACGCCGGCATCACGCCGAAATACCGCGGCATGAATGGCGGCTACTGGGCCCTGGCATCGGGCGATCGCGAGAATTTCGGCACCACCGTGCATCTGGTCGATCCCGGCGTCGACACCGGTGCCGTGCTGAAACAGGTGCGCGGTCAGCCCAAACCAGGCGACACTATTTCCAGCTATGCGCTCCGGCAGACCGCATTCTCGCTCGACATCTGCGTCGAGGCCATCAGCGACGTGCTGGCCGGAAAGCTCGCCACCTTCGACCCCGGCCTGCCGTCGCGGCAATGGTACCACCCGACGATCTGGTTCTACGTCTGGACAGGCATCAGAACCGGCATCTGGTAACGTATTCTTCGTCCGGAGCCACTTGCCGCACGCCGGCTTTTCCGTCGAGCCAGGCCTGCCGTCGCCCGTGCCGGAAACGAATAAACGCACCTTTCATTTTACGACATCGAAATGCGTCGCTTTTGAATGCGCGCGCGTCGTCCCATAACAAGCGGGCCCATTGCGCATGCGGCAATGCTCGATAGTTCGAGGAGTGAGAATTCATGGCCGATCTGATCGTCGTCTACTGGCGCGACATCCCTGCCCAGGTCATCGTCAAGAAAGGCCGGCAGAATGCCAAGCGTGAGCTGCCTTTACGCTTCACCGAGGCGATCGACATGTGCGCCATGCGCACCGGCGCCGGCGGCACGGACGACTATCTGGCCGAATGGCGCAAGGCCGATCCGGTTCTGGTCGGCGACGACCTCGAAGCCGAGGTCGAAAAGGCATTCAACGATATCGACGCGAAGTATGACCGTGAGCGGCTGGTCGCTCTGGTAAAGGCGGGCGGCAAAGAAAATGTCTGAGACCACTCCCGTCAAGACCGAAGCGGCGGCGGTTACCCAGGCCACGCTCAACAAGAAGGCAGCGCCGAAATCCGACTACAAGCCGGCCGACGTGTCGCCACAGCGGCGCGTGCAGCGCTCGTTCGCCGTCAGGCTGTGGTCGATCCGGCACTCGCGATTGCTCGAATGGTTCTACTCCAGGTTCGCCGACATGTTCCTGCTGCTGCATCCCTTGTGGAAAGGCATCGGCTACGGCCGCGTCGAGGCCCCGATCAAGTTCGTCGAGAAGCGCGTAAAAGGCTTCATGTTCGACTGCCGCATGTGCGGCCAATGCATATTGTCCTCGACCGGCATGTCGTGTCCGATGAACTGCCCCAAGCAGTTGCGCAACGGTCCCTGCGGCGGCGTGCGCGCCAACGGCAATTGCGAGGTCGAGCCTGATATGCCTTGCGTCTGGGTCAAGGCCTGGGAAGGCTCGCAAAACATGGTCAACTCCGACAAGATCCTGGCCGTGCAGAAGCCGGTCGACCAGTCGCTGCGCGAAACCTCGGCCTGGCTGCGCGTCACCGCGCAGGCGGCGGCGGCCCGTCAGGCCGCGGCCGATGCCAAAACCGCAGATGCCAAGACCGGAGCCGCCGCATGATCGGCCGCCAGCGTGACGAGAACCCGGCCGGCATTCACCTGCCGCTCGACCCCCTGCCCGGCCATACCTCGCGTGGCCGGCTCGAGCGCGTGCTGCGGCGCGGCGAATTCGCGGTGACCACCGAGCTCAATCCACCAGACAGCGCCGATCCGGAAGACGTCTACAACAGGGCGAAGATCTTCGACGGCTGGGTCGACGCCATCAACGCGGTCGACGCGTCCGGCGCCAACTGCCACATGTCGTCGGTCGGCATCTGCGCGCTGCTGACCCGCATGGGCTATGCACCGATCATGCAGATCGCCTGCCGCGACAAGAACCGCATCGCCATCCAGGGCGACGTGCTCGGCGGTGCCGCGATGGGCGTCGCCAACATGCTGTGCCTGACCGGCGACGGCGTCCAGGCCGGCGACCAGCCCGGCGCCAAGCCGGTGTTCGACCTCGATTCCATGTCGCTGCTCGAGACCTGCCGCATCATGCGCGACAACGGCAAGTTCCTGTCCGGCCGCAAGCTCACCACGCCGCCGCAGCTGTTCCTGGGTGCCGCCGTCAATCCGTTCGCGCCGCCCTTCGATTTCCGCCCGATCCATCTCGGCAAGAAGATCGCCGCCGGCGCGCAGTTCGTACAGACGCAGTATTGTTTCGACGTGCCGATGTTCAGGACCTTCATGCAGAAGGCGCGGGACTTGGGGCATACAGAAAAGGTGTTCATCCTGTGCGGCGTCGGCCCGCTCGCCTCGGCCAAGACGGCCAAGTGGATCCGCTCCAACGTGCCGGGCATCCATATCCCGGACGCCATCATCAAGCGGCTGGAGGGCGCCCAGGACCAGAAAAAGGAAGGCAAGCAGCTCTGCACCGACATCATCAACGAGGTGAAGGAAATCCCCGGCGTCTCGGGCATCCATGTGATGGCCTACCGCCAGGAGGAATACGTCGCCGAGATCGTCGATGAATCGGGCGTGCTCAAGGGTCGCCAGCCCTGGAAGCGCGAGATTCGCCGCGACGACCAGATGGTCGCCGACCGGCTCGACCACATCCTGCACGACGAGATTACCGAAACCCAGGTGGACATGGTGAAGACCGCGCATTGATCCGTGCGGAGAGCGACCATTCGCTTGATCGAGAAGAGATAACGATATAAAGAACTCTTTATATCACGACGGAGAGATTTCATGACCCGGACCATCGTCGCCTCGGCGACACGAGAAATCATCATCGGCTTCGACCAGCCCTTCTGCGTGATCGGCGAGCGCATCAACCCTACCGGCCGCAAGAAGCTCGCCGCCGAGATGATCGCCGGCAACTTCGAGACCGTCATCAAGGACGCGCTGGAACAGGCCGCTTGTGGCGCCACCATGCTCGACGTCAACGCAGGCGTGACCGCGGTCGATCCCAACGCAACCGAGCCGGCGCTGCTGGTGCAGACGCTGGAGATCGTCCAGGGCCTCGTCGACCTGCCGCTGTCGATCGACTCCTCCGTCACCGCCGCGATCGAGGCGGCGCTCAAGGTCGCCAAGGGCCGCCCGCTGGTCAACTCCGTCACCGGCGAAGAGGAAAAGCTCGAAGCCATCCTGCCGCTGATCAAGAAATACAATGTGCCGGTCGTTGCCATCTCCAATGACGAGACCGGCATCTCGATGGACCCGGACGTGCGTTTCGCCGTCGCCAAGAAGATCGTGCAGCGCTGTGCCGATTTCGGCATTCCGGCGCATGACGTCGTCGTCGACCCGCTGGTCATGCCGATCGGCGCGCTGGGCGATGCCGGCCGCCAGGTGTTCGCGCTGCTGCGCCGCCTGCGTGAGGAACTCAAGGTCAACACCACCTGCGGCCTGTCCAACATCTCGTTCGGCCTGCCGCACCGCCACGGCATCAACGCCGCCTTCATCCCGATGGTGATCGGCGCCGGCATGACCTCGGCGATCATGAACCCGGTGCGTCCGCAGGAAATGGAAGCCGTGCGCGGCGCCAATGTGCTCAACGGCACCGATGAGAACTGCACCAACTGGATCCGCACCTACAAGGATTACAAGCCGGCCGAAGGCGGCCATGCGGTCGCGGCGCCGACGCAGGTCAATGCGCCGGGCGACGGCGCCGGCAATGGTGGCCGCCGCCGTGGCGGTCGTGAGGCCCGGATGGGCCGGGGATAAGCGCGCAATCGTGAATTCACCTGCAAACATCACCGATCCGCTCGTGCTGTTCATGCCATCGGGCAAGCGCGGGCGGTTTCCTGTCGGCACGCCGGTTCTGGATGCCGCGCGCCAGCTTGGCGTCTATGTCGAAAGCGTGTGCGGCGGACGCGCCACGTGCGGGCGCTGCCAGGTCGAGGTGCAGGAAGGCAATTTCGCCAAGCACAAGATCGTCTCGTCCAACGAGCACATTTCGCCCAAAGGTCCCAAGGAAGAGCGCTACGAGCGCGTGCGCGGCCTGCCCGAACGGCGCCGCCTCTCCTGCTCGGCGCAGATCCTCGGCGACCTCGTCATCGACGTGCCGCAGGACACGGTCATCAATGCGCAGACCATCCGCAAGGATGCCGACACCCGGGTGATCGCCCGCGATACGGCGATCCGCATGTGCTATGTCGAGATCGAAGAGCCCGACATGCACAATCCATCAGGCGACCTCGATCGGCTCAAGATCGCGCTGATGAAGGACTGGGGCTTCAAGAACCTCGAATTCGATTTCTATCTGCTGCCGCAGGTGCAGGGCATCCTGCGCAAGGGCAACTGGACCGCGACCGCGGCCATTCACAAGGATGCCGAAAGCGACATAGCGCGGGTCATCGCGCTGTGGCCGGGCCTCAAGAACGAGGCCTATGGCCTTGCCTGCGATATCGGCTCGACCACCATCGCCATGCATCTGGTGTCGTTGCTGTCCGGCCGCGTCGCCGCCTCATCGGGCACGTCGAACCCGCAGATCCGCTTCGGCGAGGATCTGATGAGCCGTGTCTCCTACGTGATGATGAACCCGGACGGCCGCGAAGGCATGACGGTCGCCGTGCGCGAAGCGATCTCCAGCCTTGTCGACAAGGTCTGCGCGGAAGGCAACGTCCAGCGCAACGACATCCTGGATTCCGTCTTCGTCGGCAATCCGATCATGCACCATCTGTTCCTCGGCATCGATCCGACCGAACTCGGCGGCGCGCCCTTCGCGCTCGCCGTCTCCGGAGCGGTGCGCATCAAGGCCTCCGACATCGGCCTGAAGCTCAACCAGGGCGCCCGGCTCTACATGCTGCCTTGCATCGCCGGCCATGTCGGCGCCGATGCGGCGGCGGTGACGCTGTCGGAAGGCCCGCACCGCCAGGACGAGATGATGCTGATTGTCGACGTCGGCACCAATGCAGAGATCGTGCTGGGCAACCGCAAGCGGGTCGTGGCCGCCTCTTCTCCGACCGGTCCCGCCTTCGAGGGTGCCGAAATCTCCGGCGGCCAGCGCGCCGCACCGGGCGCCATCGAGCGGGTGCGCATCGATCCGGAGACGCTGGAGCCGAAATACCGCGTCATCGGCTCCGAACTGTGGTCCGACGAACCGGGCTTCCTCGACAGCGTGCAGGCGACCGGCGTCACCGGCATCTGCGGCTCCGGCATCATCGAGATCGTGGCGGAGATGTATCTCGCCGGCATCATTTCCGAGGATGGCGTCGTCGACGGATCGCTGGCCGCGCGCTCGCCGCGGGTCGTCGCCAATGGCCGCACCTTCTCCTACGTACTAAAGGAAGGCTCTGCGTCGAAGGAAGACGGGCCCAAGATCACCATCACCCAGACCGACGTGCGCGCCATTCAGCTTGCCAAGGCGGCCCTTTATGCCGGCACCAAGCTGTTGATGGAAAAGCAGAACACCGAGCATGTCGACCGCATCCACTTCGCCGGCGCCTTCGGTTCCTTCATCGATCCGAAATACGCCATGGTGCTGGGGCTGATCCCCGATTGCGATCTCGACAAGGTCTCGGCCGTCGGCAACGCCGCCGGCGCCGGTGCGCGCATGGCGCTGCTCAATCGCGGCTATCGCCGCGAGATCGAGGAGACGGTGAGCCAGATCGAGAAGATCGAGACCGCGCTGGAGCCGAAATTCCAGGAGCATTTCGTCTATGCCATGGCGCTGCCCAACAAGGTCGATCCGTTCCCGAAATTGTCGGCGGCGGTGAAATTGCCGCCACGCAAGACGGTCAGCGAGGATGGCGTCGCCGGCGACGCCACACCGCGCCGGCGTTCACGCGAAGGTCACGCGGCAAGGCGCGGCCGGGAATAGGCCGCGCCCTTACGCATTCAATTTCATTTGTATGCAAATGTTTCCGGATCGCCCGATCCGGAAACCAAAACGCTGTTTTCGCGAAATCCATCCGATACATGGCAGGCGCATTTACCCGGCATTGCACGGCGGCCACGAATAAACCCCCGGCCGCCGCTGCTCTTCAAGGGAGATGAAAATGTCGATGTTCGAAAATCTCGGCCGCTTCGGTGCGACCATCAGGCAGGCCCACGCCAGGAACAGGGCGACCCGCGCGCTGAACAGCCTGCCGGCACATGTCCAAAAAGACATCGGCTGGCCGGCATCGCCGCAGAATGATCCGCAGGCCGCGCTCACCGCGCTGCGTCTGGGTACGTCACGCTGATGACCTTCGCCGACAAATGCAAATTGCTCGGCATCCGCCGGGGACCTCGCACGTCCCCGGCGATCACCAGCAACCGATTGGGCGCCGCACTCTTGCCGCGCCGCTGACCACCGCAGTATGTCGGATCCACGCGGCGGATCACACCACCGTGTTGCACACGGCGTCAATCTTGACATTTTCGGCCAGTGCACGATCTTCAAAAAAGAAGGGGAGTTCTCTTAGTCGGCTGTCGCCGAAGCTCGTGTATGCGCATGCCAAGTTTGAAAAGCCACTTCGTTTCCTTCGTGCTCAGGTACAGCCGGAAAAAGGCGTTTTCCAGCCCGGAAAACCTGCAACGCTGGATTGCCGCCGCGCGCAAGACCGAAGATCATCATCCGCCGGTCTCGCTGCAGCAGCGTTTCGACATCCAGACGCGCGCAGTCGACGGCTTTCCGGTCTACGAGATCGCCCCCAGGGCCGGCGAGCGCAAGCGGATTCTCTACCTGCACGGCGGCGCCTATGTCTTTGAAATCACGCCCTATCATTGGTACCTGATTGCCGACATGGCCGACCGTCTGGGCTATGCCGTCACCGTACCGATCTATCCCATCGCTC
The DNA here is from genome assembly GCF_000502935.1 of Mesorhizobium sp. LNHC221B00. Lineage (NCBI taxonomy): Bacteria > Pseudomonadati > Pseudomonadota > Alphaproteobacteria > Hyphomicrobiales > Phyllobacteriaceae > Mesorhizobium > Mesorhizobium sp. LNHC221B00. The sequence goes on from NZ_AYWR01000032.1 coordinate 114,156, forward strand.
CCGAGCATGACTTCCACGCCATGTTCGGTATGGTTGGCAACGTCTATCGCCGGATGCTCGACGAGACCGAGCCCGAGGACATCGTCTTCATGGGGGATTCCGCCGGCGGCAACATGGCCGTCGTGCTGACCATGATGGCGGCCGAACAGGGTCTGCCGCCGCCATCGCGCCACGTTCTGATTTCACCAGGGCTCGACGTTTCGCTTGCAAACCCCGCAGTATTCGAAGCGGAGCGGAACGATCCCTGGTTGGGCATTGCCGGCGGACGGGAGGCGATCCGGCTCTACAGTGCCGGAATGCTTCCCACCGACTGGCATATCAGTCCGGTCTATGGCGATCTCTCGGTGTTGCCCAAGACATTGCTTCTGACGGGCTCGCGCGATCTCCTCACACCCGACAATCTGATCTTCGCGCAAAAAGCGCGCAGCGCAGGCGTCGAGGTCGAGCTCGTGTACGAGGAAGGCATGTTTCATGTCTGGCCATTGATCGACATGCCGGAATCGCGCCGCGCGCGCCAGCACATCGTCACGTTCCTCAACGACGTCGGCGCACCGATCAGCCAAGGCACCAGAACAAGCTTCGAAGCGCCCTCCGCCGAGGCGGCGGAGTAGCGCTTTCAGTCCCGCACGCCCGGCGGATCAAAACTTGCCGGTTTCCCGGAACACTTCGAAGGTCGCACGGATGTGGTCGGCGACAGCCTTGACCGGAGCGCTGGCGTCCGGCGCCACCACCATGGCCAGATTGTAGGTGCCGATGTCGGGCATGCCATCCTTCGGGCAGAGTTCGACCATGTCGTTGCCGAGGAAGGACTTCGGCAGCGGCGCCACGGCGAGGTCGGACATGATGGCGGCCCGCTGTCCGGCCGTATGGGCGCTCATATAGGCAATGCGGTAATTGCGCCCTTCGCGGCTCAGCGCTTCGAGCGCGCCGGCCCGCCAGGCGCAGCCCTCTTCCCATAGCGACACCGGCAAGGGCTCACGCAGATGCGCGCAGCCGCCCTTGGCGCCGGCCCATACGATCGGCTCGGTCAAGAGCACCTCGGCGCCGAGCGCGCTGGTCTTGTAGGAATTGGTCAGCAGCGTGATGTCGAGCGCGCGGTCGTCCATGCGCCGGCGTAGGTTGCTGCTCTGGTCGATGGTGACGTCGACCGCGATCGAGGGATGCGACTGCGCGAAGCGCTTCAGCACATGCGGCAGCACGCGCTCGCCATAGTCATCCGGCGAACCGAGCCGCACCACGCCGACGATATCGGGGATGATGAACTTCGACACCACCTCGCGGTTGATCGACAAGAGCCGGCGGGCATAGCCGAGCAGCATTTCGCCGTCCGTGGTGAGCGTCACCGAACGCGCGTCGCGCGCGAACACCGAGCGGCCGAGAATGTCCTCCAGCTTCTTGATCTGCATCGACACCGCAGACGGCGTGCGGAAGACGGCGTTGGCGGCGGTGGTGAAGCTGCCGGTCTCGGCAATCGCCACGAAAGTGCGCAAAACGTCGAGATCGAGCAGCGGCAGCGGATGATTGAGTGGGGCGTTCATGGCGATCGACCTTCAATTTTTCTGATACAAAGCATCATTCCATTTCGTTTGATTGAACATCAGTTTGGGAGGATAGTCAATCTTGTCGAAGCAGGATGCTGCCAAATGCAGCCCATGAAACCAACATGACACAGACCCGCATTCGACATGAAATGAAGCTGAAACAGACATGACGTAACCAGCCACTGCCTGGCATCCCCGTCAGGCACAGAAGGGAGAATGAAATGTCTATCCTGTCGTCCATCGGTCGCATCGCGACCGAATTCAGCGAGGCCCGTGCCCGCTACCAGACCGAACGTGCCATCCGTTCCCTGCCGATCGAACTGCAGAAGGATATTGGCTGGCCTGAAGCCTCCGACGCCAAGGCCGGTATTCGCAACGGCATCGGATCCTGGGCTGGAGCAAAGTAAACCGTGTGTATCAAATGCTGAAGGCCTGCCGCGCCACCCGCCCGGCAGGCCTTCTCTATTTTATTTGCATTCAAATGAATTCACGAGCCATGCTGCCGCTGCATGGCGCATATGAACAAGCCGCATAGCATCCCGATTTTTGAACTAACCGGCTGTAAACAATAATAGATTCTGAGCATCATGCCCAAATTTGTCGCATCTGATGTCGCTTTTCATATCAAGCGCTTCGCTTTTGCGATTTAGTTTCTGCTTACACAAGCCTATATCACCGCAGCAAACGAGCTGCCCCACTCCATCAAGCGAAGGCGACCCGTCTGAGCAACCGAATGGAGATGATCATGAAGCTTTTTGCCCGCCTCTTCGCCCGCCGCGAAATGAACCTGACGACCGCCCTCGAGCGTCAGCGCCTCGCCAACACCATGCCCGGCCAGACCGGCGCCATGGCTGCTGCACGCCTCGGCTTCGTCGCCTGAAGATTTCTTCGGGGCAGCGCGTCCCTGCCGCTGCTCCCATGACTGCAACGCCGCCCGGCCTTGGCCGAGGCGGCGTTTTTGTTTCGACCTCACCCGCTCCCGCGGGGTTAATCGATCCCATTGCCCATTTGCGACCCATGTCGCAAATTTAATCGCGTCCAGGCGGCGTAGCCGATTGACAAGCATGGCTTTTCCTGATGACGCTATGCTATTCGCGACATCCTGTTCGCGTCATGGCTGTGTGAGGTTCCCTTGAACGCCGTAAAGCATCCGATCAAGCGATCGTTTGTGTTCTTTCTTGTCCCCGACTTCACCATGATCGCTTTTGCGACCGCGCTCGACCCGCTGCGTTCGGCCAACCGCATGCTCGGTTACGAGGCCTATCGCTGGCGCCTCGCCAGCATCGACGGCAAGCCGGTGCGCGCCTCCAACGGTGTCGAATGCGCCGTCAACACCTCGCTCGAGGAGGAGCGCAGGAAGATGGCCGGCCCTGAACGGCCCAACATGGCCATCGTCTGCAGCGGCATCGATGTCGAGCGCTACCATAACAAGTCGGCCTTCGCCTGGCTGCGCGAGGAGTATAATCGCGGTGTCGCCGTCGGCGGCCTGTGCACCGGCGCGCACATCTTGGCCGCCGCCGGCCTGCTGTCCAACAAGCGCTGCGCCATTCATTGGGAAAACCTGCCGGGCTTTTCCGAGGCGTTTCCCAAGGCCAATGTCTTTGCCGATCTCTTCGAGATCGACCAGAACATCTACACCTGCGCCGGCGGCACCGCAGCACTCGACATGATGCTGAAGCTGATCGGTGACGATTTCGACGAGAGCCTCGTCAACCGCGTCTGCGAGCAGGTGCTGACTGACCGCGTGCGCAGCCCGACCGACCGCCAGCGCCTGCCGTTGCGTGCCCGCCTCGGCGTGCAGAACTCGAAAGTGCTGACCATCATCGAGCTGATGGAAGGCAATCTCTCCGAACCGCTGTCTCTGATCGAGATCGCCGACCATGTCGACCTGTCGCGCCGCCAGATCGAGCGCCTGTTCCGCACCGAGATGGGCCGCTCCCCTGCCCGCTATTACCTGGAAATCCGGCTCGACCGCGCCCGGCACCTGCTGATCCAGTCGTCGATGCCGGTGGTCGAGGTGGCTGTCGCCTGCGGCTTCGTCTCGGCCTCGCATTTCTCCAAATGCTATCGCGAGCTTTACGCCCGTTCGCCGCAGCAGGAGCGTGTCGACCGCAAGCAGCTGCTGGCCGCTTGATCCGCAATTCCGCCGGTCAGGCCTCGGTCGGCTGTGCCTGCGCCGTCCGCATCGCCTCGACGCGGATATCCTCGGTCAGTCGCGCCTTCAGCGCGGAGAATTCCGGACTGGTTTTGAGCGTGTAATGGCGCGGATGCGGCAGGTCGATGGCGACATCCGACTTGATGCTGCCGGGCCGCGCCGTCATCACGATCACGCGCGAGGCCATGAAGATCGCCTCCTCGATATCATGGGTCACGAACAGCACCGTCTTCTTGCGCCGTTCCCAGATGCCGAGCAGCAATTCCTGCATCAGCCCGCGCGTCTGGTTGTCGAGCGCGCCGAACGGCTCGTCCAGCAACAGGATCTCGGGATCGTTGGCCAGCGCTCGGGCAATCGCCGTGCGCTGCTGCATGCCGCCGGAAAGCTGCTTCGGCCAATGGTTCTCGAACCCTTTCAGCCCGACGAGATCGACATAGGAAGCGACGACCTCGTCGCGCTCCTTTTGCGCCATGCCGCGTTCGCGCAGTCCGAAGGCGATATTCTCGGCCACCGTCAGCCACGGAAACAGCGTGTAGGACTGGAAGACCATGCCGCGATCCGGTCCCGGTCGCGTCACCGCCTTGCCGTCGAGCAGCACGCGGCCTTCGCTCGGGGCTTCGAGGCCGGCGACGATCCTGAGCAGTGTCGACTTCCCGCACCCGGACGGCCCCAGAATGGTGATGAAATCGTTGGCGGCGACCGCCATGTCGACCGGCATCAGCGCCCTGACCGGCTGTCCGCCACGCACGCCGGCAAAGGTGCGCGAAACGCCCTCGATAAGAAGCTTGCTCACGCCAGGCTCCACGGAAAGAGCCAGCGGTTGAACGCCTTGAAGGCAAAATCGGACAACAGCCCGATCAGTCCGATGACGATGATGCCGAAGATGATCTGCCCGGTCGCCAGCCGCGACTGGCTGTTGATGATCATGTAGCCGATGCCCGACGACGAGCCGATCAACTCGGCGACGATGACATAGGTCCAGGCCCAGCCGAGCACCAGCCGCAGCGTCTCGGCGATCTCGGGCGCATTGGCCGGCATGATCACCCGTTTGACGATGCCGTTGTTGGTCGAGCCCAGCGTATAGGCGGCCTCGACCAGATCGCGCCGCGTCGATCCCACCTTGACGGCAATGATCAGGATGATCTGGAACACCGAGCCGACGAAGATGACGAGCAGTTTTTCCAATTCGCCGATGCCGGCCCACAGGATGAGCAGCGGAATGAAGGCGGATGCCGGCAGGTAGCGCGCGAAAGAGACGAAAGGTTCGAGAAACGCCTCCACCGGCTTCCAGGCGCCCATCGCGATGCCGATCGGCACGGCAACAACCGACGCCAGCACAAAACCGCCGAAGACCCGCCAGATGGTGATCAGTATGTCGAGCCAGAAACGGTCCTCGACCAACAGCCGCCAGCCGTCCCGCAACATAGACAGCGGGTCGGCGAGGAAGATGCGGTTGACGTGCCCGCCAAGCGTGATCCACGCCCAGAACGCCACAAACAGCACGAAGAAGGAAATGCCGAGCACGGTTCGGAGGCCCGGCGCGACCGGATGCAAGGGGCGCATCGTCAGATCGTCCGCATCGTCATTTCGTCCCCATGCTCAAATTTGTCCGTGGGAAAGCGGCGGCGCCAGGCGCCGCCGCTTGATGGGCAAAGGCTGGGCGGTCAGTTCGCCACCGCGCTGGTGTCGGCCAAAGTGCCGACGTCGGGCGCTTCCTTGATCAACCCCATCTGCAGCAGCAGATCGCCGGCGGTCTTGGAAAAGTCCTGGAATTCCTTGGTGAAGAACTGCTTGTTTTCGGACTTGTCGGCCCATTTCAGGTACTTCGCCGAATCCTCGAATTCCTTGGCAGACTGTTTCACATCGGCGCCCATGATCTCGTAGGATTTCTGCGGATCCTTCTTGATCAGATCGAGCGCCTCGAAATAGCTGTCGGCGAGCGCCTTGGCGGCATCCGGGTTGGCCTTGAGGAATTCGGGCGTGCAGCCGACCGTGTCGAGGACCATCGGATAGTCGAGCGTGGTCGCCAGGATATGGCCCTGGTCGGCCTTGTCGCGCACCGCCGAGATGAACGGCTCATAGGTGACCGCGGCATCGTTCTGGCCGGCGAGGAAGGCTTGCGCCGCCGCGTCCGGCTCTAGGTTGACGACGGTCACATCCTTGGTCGACATGCCGTTCTTGTTCAGCACCCAGGCGAGCATGAAATAGGGTGACGTGCCCGGCGCCGAGGACGCGACATTCTTGCCCTTGAGATCGGCGACGGTCTTGATGTCGTTGCGCACGACGATGCCGTCGGCGCCGTAGGATTTGTCGAGCTGGAAGATCTGCTTGGTGGTCACCCCGCTTGCGTTCCACACCAGCCACGTCTCGACCGTGGTGGCGGCGCATTGCAGGTCGCCGCTGGCGATGGCGAGCGGACGGCTGGCCTGCGGCACTTTCTTCAAGGTCACGTCGAGGCCGTGTTTCTCGAAGAGGCCTGTCTGCTTGGCAAGCGTCAGCGGCGCGAAGCCGGTCCAGCCGCTGATGCCGATGGTGACCGACGTGGCGGCCATCACCGGCGCGGACAGACCGGCGGCAAGTGTCAATGTTGCGGCGAAAATGGCGATTCTGTTCATGTCGGTTCCCCTTTTGTTTCTCTTGGGGGAATAGTTCACAGACACCGGCGACCTTGTCAATCAACAGCATGGTGAAGCGCGTGTCGGGTTGGCCGCAGACACGCAGCCGGCCCGGCAGCCAAATGACCCAATGGCTACCGGCTACCTGAATCCAGGATATTTTAACCGTCGCAGACGCACTCGGCGGACGAGATGCGATCGTTCCAGTTGCCTCCGAGATAGCGGGCTCTGCGGCCGATCTCTATCGAACGGCCGCCCATCCGCGTATCCTCATAGGCCACGAGCGTGCAGCCGCGGCTGACGAACACCGACGAAACACGATCGTTCCAGAACTGACCACCGCGAAAGCTCACCGAATCGTCGGGCGCCATTTCGATCGACCGGCCGCGAAAATTCGCGTGCTCGAAGATGACGCAGGCAGGCTGGTCGTTGTATTGGGCGCTGGCGCCATCTGCAAAAAGCACGGACGCGACAGCTGTCAGGACGGCAAGGCGTTTCATCTGATGTTTCCTCGGTTCGACCGTGGCCCCCACCGGCTGGATAGCGCGGGCTGATCAGTTTGCCAATGCCTCCTCTACCCGCGCCAGGGTCTCTAGCGGCTGTCCGGCATCCAGCTCCGATTGCGCCACATTTTCTCGCCGATCTGGCAATCGCTGGCGGGCTTTTCCTGCGCCAGCACGACTGGCGGATGATCCGCCTCCTCGGCCGCCCATTGCAGTGACGCCGGGCCGGCAAGCTCCAGCACCAGCTTGCGGCGGATGGCTTCGGGGAATTGCGTCCAGTCGTTGACCGGGATCATGAAGGCTCCTGGGCCGCCGATGACGCAGTCGCTGTAATAGCGGTCGAGATCGTTGACGTCGTAGGCGCCGGAAAAGCCGCCGCGGGTCATCAGCGGCAGGCCGTTGATGACGATGCCTTGCCTGACCACACCGTCACGGGTGAGGTTGACCGGCGCGCCCTGGTTGTTGGGCCCGTCGCCGGAAATGTCGATGACCCGCTTGGTCCCCTGGTAGCCGCTTTCGGCGAAAAGGTCGCTGCCGAACTCCAGTGCGCCGGAAATCGAGGTGCGTCGCGCGCTGTCGGGCGGATGCGCCGACATTTGCGCGACCACCCGCTCGGCATCGTCACGGTTGGCGATGACCGTCCATGGCACGATGACACGCTGCCAGCTGGTGCCGGCCCATTCGACATAGGTGACGGCGATCTTGCCATAGGAGCCATTGGCGATCGCCTGCAATACATTGTCATGCGTCAGCGCCGCCGCGTAGCCATGGCGCTGGATTTCGAGCTCGTCCGCCGACATCGACAGCGAGACATCGACCGCCAGCACCAGTTCGACATCGACCGGCTCGTCCGCGCGCGATCCCGGCGCCAGCCAGAGCGTCAGCGCCAGCGCGGCGCAGCCGGAAAGCAGATGTCTTGCATACGAGAAAGCAGACATACCGCAAGGTAAGCGAAAACCATCCGGTTAAAAAGACAAAAGCCCGGCTCGAGGCCAGGCTTTTGCGATCGCTCCGCTGCTCCGCCGGCGCTCAGCTGCGCGGCTTGAGGTTCTCCGGATCATAGAGCGGCTTGTAACCGACAGCCGCGACTTCGACCGGATATGTCTCGCCGAAATATTCGACAGCCAGCTTGCGGCCTTCCTGGGCATATGCCCACGGCAGATAGGCGAGCGCAATGTTCTTGCCGATGGTCGGGCCGTAGGCGACCGAGGAAGTGAAGGACCGGCGGCCGAGTTCGTCGACCAGCGTTTCGCCCGTCTTGGGGTCCATCACCGGCATGATGCCGACGGGATAGCGGGCGACGCCCTTGGAATCGGTGTTCTCGGTCATCACCAGCGTGCACAGCATGGCCGGCTGGTGTTCGCGCGCGCGATACTCCAGATGTTTGGCCTTGCCGCAGAAATCGTTCTCCTTGACCTTCGGACGCGCGAGATCGGCTTCGAGCAGATTGTACTCGGTCAAAAGGTCGGCGTTCTGCAGGCGCAAGCTCTTTTCCATGCGGCGCGTGTTGGCATAGGTCTCGACGCCGAACGGCATCACGCCGGTCGAGCGCAGCGCATCCCAGACGGCGAGGCCGTCCTCGTAGCGCATGTGCAGTTCCCAGCCCTGCTCGCCGACATAGGAGATGCGGAAAGCGGTGACATCCTTGCCGCCGATCGTGACAGGCTTGATCGCCGCGAACGGAAAGTTCTCGAGCGAAAGCCCCTTGGGATTCTCGACCACTTTCTGCAGGGTGGCACGGGCATTCGGACCCCAGATGCCGATGGTGACGAATTTCTCCGTCACGTCGGTGATGGTGACATCGAAACCTTTGTCCTGCGCCGTGCGGCGCATGTACTGGAAGTCCCTCGGGCCGGCATCCGCGCCGTCGATCAAACGACAGCGATCCGCCATGCGGATGACGGTGAAGTCGGCGCGAACCATGCCTTCCTCATCGAGGAAGTGGGTGTAGATGCCCTTGCCGATATTGTTGTCACCGCCGATCTTGGCCGCGCAAAGCCACTCCAGCAACGCAACGTGGTCGGGTCCCTCGATGTCGTACATCGAGAAATGCGATAGGTTGACGATGCCGCAATCCTCGCTCATCGCCAGATGTTCGGCGTTGGAGACACGCCAGAAATGGCGATTGTCCCATTCGTTCTCGCGCACCGGTACGCGGTTGCCGTATTTCTCCAAGAGATGCTCGTTGGCGGCATAGCCGTGAGCACGCTCCCATCCGCCCAGTTCCATGAAGTAGCCGCCGAGCTCCTTCTCGCGCTCCCAGAACGGCGAACGCCTGATGTTGCGGGCCTTGGAAAACGGCTCGCGCGGATGCACCGCGGGATTATAAACCTTCATCGCCGTTTCGGTGCAGCGGTCCCAGATGAACTGTTCCTTCGTCTGGTGCGGATAGAAGCGCGCATAGTCGATGGCGTGGTGGTCGATTTCCGTGCGGCCGTCCGTCATCCAATCGGCGATCAGCTTGCCCATGCCGGGGCCGTCCTTGACCCAAATGGCGACGGCATACCAGAGCCCCCTCACCTTCTGGCTTTCGCCCATCGACGGTCCGCCATCGGCCGTCACCTGCAAGAGGCCGTTGAAGGAATGGCTTTCGTTGTAGCCGAGCTCGCCCAGGATCGGTGTCAGTTCCATGGCGCGCTCGAGCGGTGCCAGGATCTGCTCCATGTCGAGGTCGCGCTGCGACGGCGACAGCCGCGCCTGGTCCTTCTCAAGCAGGTCGCGCGGATGGCAGAGGCGCGGATTGTTTTCTTCGTAATAGCCCCACTCGATCTGGCCGCCCTCGGCGGTCTTGGGATCGCCGGTGTCGCGCATATAGGCCGAGTTGCCCTGGTCGCGCAGCAACGGCCAGCCGATCTCCTTGCCGGTCCCGGCGAACTCATTATAGGGGCCGAAGAAGGTCAGCGGATGGTCGATCGGCATGACCGGCAGATCCTCGCCGACCATTTCCGCGATCAGACGGCCCCAGATACCGGCGCAGACGATGACATAATCGGCTTCGATGGTGCCGCGATCGGTCACCACGGCGCTGATCCGGCCGTCCTTGACGACGAGCGACCTGACAGGCGTATTGGCGAAGGATTTGAGCTTGCCCGAAGCTTCCGCCTGGTCGACAAGCTTGCCGGCGACAGTCTGCGAACGCGGGATCACCAGGCCCGCATCGGGATCCCAGAGCCCGCCCTGCACCATCCCTTCTTCGATCAGCGGGAATTTTTCCTTGATCTCGGCGGGTTCGATCAGGCGTGCACGTGTGCCAAAAGCCTTGGCCGAGGCGATCTTGCGCTTGATCTCGTCCATGCGGCCGTCGTCGCCGACGCGCGCGACTTCAAGGCCGCCGATGCGCGCGTAGTGGCCCATCTTCTCGTAGAAATCGATGGAATAGAGCGTCGTCCAGCAGGACAGGAAGTCGTGGCTGGTCGTGTAGCAGAAGTCGGAGGCATGCGCGGTGGAACCGATATCGGTCGGGATGCCCGACTTGTCGATACCGACGATGTCGTCCCATCCACGCTCGATCAGATGATGGGCGATCGACGCGCCGACGATGCCGCCGAGGCCTATGATGACGACCTTCGCCTTTTTCGGAAACTCTGCCATTGCCCGCGACTCCAGATGCTATTGCGGGCAGCGTCGGCGCCCGTTTGATCGGCGCACAATATGCAGGCGACAGCGACCATGCTACCGCCTGTTTGCGACACGCCGCTGGTGCGGCGCGACCCCCTACATGATCAGGAGAATCGTAACCCTCAGGCGAAGGCCCAGACATCCTCGGCCTGGAAGCCGACCTGGTAGCCCGCCGTCTTCAGCTTGACCACGACCTGGCCGATCTCGGTCGCCGGCAGCGCGCCGACCTCGACCTTGATCATGCCCGGACGATAGCGCTTGAGGTCCAGCTGTTCGAAGACGATCCAGTCGGCGCCTTCGCAATCGACGAGGAAGGCGTCGATATGGCTGATGCCGTTGCGGTCGAGCAGCGTCTGCAGTGTTTCCGACGGCACCTCGATATCCCGGAGGTGCGGTGCGAACTTGTTGAAGTTGGCGTCGGCCTCGCCCCAGGCGTTCTTGCCCGACATGAGATTGGTGTCGGTGACCGACGAGCAGCCGATGAACTCGATCGGCAGCGTGCCGGCTTCGAGCGCCGCCGCATCGAAAGTGTGGACGGTGATCGTGCCCTTGGTTTTTGTGACCGCCACGCGCTCGATGATGAAGCGGCCCGTGTCGGGATAGTTGGCGCGCAGCCGCTTCTGATTGTACGGGATCGGCTCGACCAGCATGGCGCGCGCGCCGGCAATCTTGTGCAGCCACGGCGTGACGTCATCGAACAGCGCGCCGTCGCAGGCGCCGACATTGACCATCTGGAACGGCCGTCCTGCCCCGCCGAAGCGTGCTTTCAGCGCCGCCTTGGCGAGGAATTTGGTGCCGCGCAGCGACGGCCCGCGATCGAGCAGACCTGCCGGGAGACCGAGCGACAGCGCAGTCCGCGCCAGGCTGGATAGCGAATTCATGGCTTGTCTCCGGGAATGATTTGCAGCGCCGCACGATGCTGGCCGCGGGCAATAGCTGCCCAAAGCGCCATGTACGGCGTTGCCAGCAGCAGGAAGGGCGGGATCAGATGCGGGAAATAGATCCGCGTGTCGTGGATCGGAAAGACGGTGAACTTCGCCAGCGCACCAAGCACCAGTGCGGCGAACAGGATGCCGGCACGCCGGTCGAGGCGGAAGCCGGCGCGACCGGCAGCGTACCAGCCGGCCAGCGCCAGCACCGAAACGCCGACCCAGCTGTTCAAATTGACGGCGCGCAGCAGCGACGCGGCGAACGCTCTGAGATAGGCGATGGCCGAGAAGGCCGGCTCGAACCCGTCCATATTATAGTGCTGCTCGATGCTGGAGAACCAAAGATGCGGCCACCAGCCGGGATGATGGGCCCAGTGCGAAATGGCGAAATAGGTAATGAAGGACGCGGCAAAACCGGCCAGCGCGCCCCATGCCTTGTGCCGGAAGACGACCAGCAGCACCGCGAAAACAGCAAGGAAAACAATATTGTCCGGCCGCACCATGAAGGCGAGAAAAAGCAGGATCGCCGTCGCCGCCTCGCGGCACCTGATGTAGGCGTAGAGCCCGCCGAGCAGCAGCGCAGACGTCAGCAGGTCCGGCGTCGAGGCGCGCGCCGCATCGGCGAAATCGGCCATGATCAGCACCGCGCCGACCAGCGGCGCCATGGCCAATGCGTTTTGAGAACGCAGCCAGAGCAGCGTGATCGCGCCGAACAGCAGCACCGAGAACACCTGCACCAGGCGCATCGCCTCGACCGGGGACATCACCGAGCTCATCGTCGACAATATCTCGGCATAGAGGAACTTGATCCGGTACATGCCGAGCAGCGAATGGAAATCGGCGGCATTCTCCGTCATATGGCTGCGGAAGCCGCCGCCATCGTCGGTCAGCGTCTGGTAGTAACCGGCCGACACGCCGGATTTGACGGTGCTGTAGGCGTAGTCATGCAGCGCCTGCGCATCGGGATAGGTGCCTTCCTCCGATATTGCGAGATAGGGCAGCATGTCCCAGTTGGCGTCCGGCATCACCCAGGCCGTGAACGCCGTCAAAAGGATGTAGAGCGCGAAGGCCGCCGCGCCGATCGGGGCTGCCAGCCTCGCATAAGACCCCTCGCCCCACGCCAGGCCGGCCTCGGTGAGCCGGTCGATCTGGTTTTGCGGAGCGGGCGACTTGGTCAGCATGATCTACTCAGCGAGCTTCATTTTAACGGACTTGGCTTTTGACGAAATCCTTCACGATACCGACGATGCCGCGCGACAACAGGCTGTCGAAGGCATCGACGAAACGATCGACATGTTCGCGCTGGCAGATCAGCGGCGGCTCGAGTCGGATGACGTTGCGATTATATTCGGTGAAGGCGACCAGCACATCGTAGTCGCGCAGCAACAGCGCCCCAACGAAACCGGACAGCGAGCCCTTCAGCTTGTCGTCGAGCACGCTGACGATCGGGCGCAGCACCATCGGCAGGGTCTGCGAGAAGTCGTGGAACTCAAGCCCGACCATGAAGCCCTTGCCACGCACATCCTTGATGATCTTGGGATATTTGTCCTTGAGCGCTTGCAGGCGCGCGAGCAAATAATCGCCGGTGACGGCGGCGTTGTCGATCAGCCCCTCGTCATAGAGCACGTTGAGGCCCTCGATCGAGGTGACGCAGGCCTCGCCCATGCCGCCGAAGGTGGCCATGGCATGGATCATTGCCGTCTTCGGCGTGCCGTAGGCCTTCATGTAAACCTCGCGGCGCGCGATCATGGCACCGACCGCCGCCTTGCCGCCACCGAGCGACTTGGCCAGCGCCGTCACGTCGGGCACCACGCCGTAGTGCTCAAAGGCGTAGAACCGCCCCGAGCGGCCATAGCCGCACTGCACTTCGTCGGCGACCCACAGCACGCCGTACTGGTCGCACAGCGCGCGCAGCTTCTGCCAATACTCGGCAGGCGCCTGGATAATACCGCCTCCGCCCTGGATGGTTTCGAGCACGATGACGCCGACCTCCGGATCGGAGCGGAACAGGCGCTCGACCGCATCGACGTCGGCAAAGGGAATGCGCACCGTATTGTCCGCCATCTTGAAGTCGGCGCGGTAGAGCTGCCCGTCGGTGATGCCGAGCACGCCCTTGGTCTTGCCGTGAAAGGAATTCTCGGCATAGACGATCTTTGGCCGCTTGGGGCCCGCGGCGCGCTCAGCGAGTTTCACCGCCGCTTCCATGGCCTCCGAGCCGGACGAACCCAGGAACACCATATCGAGATCGCCGGGCGAGCATTTGGCAAGGTTGTGCGCCAATGCCGCCGCATATTGCGACATGAAGGCGATGGCGATTTCCTGGCGCTTCTCCTCCTGGAACTTTTTGCGCGCTTCCAGGATGCGCGGATGGTTGTGGCCGAAGGCCAGCGATCCGAAGCCGCCGAAGAAATCGAGGATCTTGCGGCCGTTCTGGTCGATGTAGAACATGCCCTCGGCACGCTCGATCTTGATCTTGTGGAAGCCGAGCAGCTTCATGAAATGCAGCTGGCCGGGGTTGAGGTGCGCCTTGAACAGGTCGGTCATTGCCGCGACGTCCATTGCCTTGGCCTGCTCGACGCTGATCAGGTCGGGCTTGGCGATGGTGGCGGGCGACAGCGCCGGCGCGTTGACCATGGTACGCGCATTCGTCTGTTCGGGCTTGGCCATGACGGTCATTTCAATCTCCTTGTCCGCGCTTACGACCAGAGTCGTGCGCCATAAGCTGTTGGCAAACCCGCTATTCGGCGGGCACATGTTTGGTGGCGACGGCATGCCCGGCCTTCTTGGCGCGGTACTCGCTGTAGGCGGCGATCAGCATGTCCTCGTCGCGATATTGCGGCACCCAGCCGAGCTGCCGCTCGGCCTTGGACACGTCGAGCACGCATTCCTCGTCCGCGATCAGATACTGCTCCGGATCCATGATCGGCATGTTCATGAGATCGAGCAGGTCAAGCGTGCGCTTGACCGCCCAGCCCGGCGTCGGGATCAGGAGCGATTTCGACCCTGCATGCCTGATCAAGTCGCCAAGCAGCCTCTTGACCGGCGGAGGATTAAGCGAGCCGAGATTGTAGGCCTCGTTTGGCACGCCGGCTTTCCAGGCCGCGCGGGCAGCTTCCGCGCAATCGAAAACCGAAATGAACTGATAAGGATTTTTGCCCGAGCCGATCATCGGCACCGGCAAGTTCCAGTCGATCAGCTTGAACAGTTTTTCCAGGATGCCGAGCCGGCCGGGCCCGATGATCAGGCGCGGGCGAAACAGCGAGATCGACATGCCGCGCTTACGCCATTCGGCCGCCAGTTCCTCGGTCTTCTGCTTCGACCAGCCATATTCGCCGAGCGGCGCGACCGGATGGTCCTCGGTCATCGGCTGGGTGACCGTGTGGCCGTAGATCATGTCGGTCGTGTAGTGGACGAGCTTGGGCGCGCCGGCTCTGTCCATGGCCTGCATGATGTGTTCGGTGCCGTGGAAATTCACCGGAAAGAAGAAATCGTGCCGCTTGGCGCGCACCTGGATCGGCGACAGCATCTTGGCCGACAGATTGTAGATCATGTCGTCGGCCTTGAGCCCGACCGCAGCGACCGACGCCGGATCGGTGACGTCGCACGTCACAAAGCGGACGTTGCGGTAGTGCGCAAGGTCGCTCCTGGCGATGTCGGCAACGACAACCTCTTCGCCATCGGCCACAAGCTTCGGGGCAAGGTGGCGGCCGACGAAGCCGTCACCACCGAAAATAACATGTCTCATCGAACGGTCTCATGGTGAATCTTGTCGGACGAAAGGGAAGCCGTTTCCTCTTCGTGCACGCGACCACTCTGCGCGATCAGCACCGTGCCGACGCAGATGAAGGCGATGCCGGCGATGCGCCAGCCATTGAGGTCCTCGCGGAAGACGAAATAGGCGAAGATGGCGACGGCGACATAGGCGAGGCTGAGGAATGGATAGGCAAAGGAAAGCTCGACCTTGGACAGCACATAGAGATGCGAGGCCATGGAAATTACGAAGATGCAAAGCCCCAGGAACACCCACGGGCTGAAGACGATCTGCAGCAGCTTGACCAGCGGGTTGGCACCTTCGAACGAGATCGGCCCAAGCGACATCATGCCCTGCTTCAGCATGAGCTGCGCAGCCGCATTGGTCATGACCGTAAATAGAATGAAGACGATATATTTCATGTCAGTGCGCCCGCCCCGTGACATCGAGTAATACAAACCCCAAAAGATTTCGTGAACTCAGAAGAATGTTTTGAGTAAACCTTGGCGTTAAGCGTTCGATAACCATGAATCATTTCAATTTTAGCTATTCGGCAGCCTCGGCGCGGCGTCGCCGCAGGTCGATGCTCCCAGCCGTGCGCGCCCAGAAATCAGACATGAAGGCAGGGTCGCGTAGCGCTTCCAGCCGCGGCCAGTCCGGGAAGGAGGCGGCGAAGATCGCAGGCGCCATGCGCGCATCCTTGTAAGGATTGACCGCCCCTCCGGCCGCGATGGTGATGCGGTCGAACTCGCCGAGCAACGCAAGCGTCGCCTCCCCCCTGTTGGGGAAATCCAGCGTCAGCGTATAGCCCGGCCGCGGGAACGACAGCAGTGCCGGCGAGCGGACCCCGCCGAAGCGCTTCAGCACGGTCAGGAAGGAACCCTGCCCGGCCCGCCTGGCGGCGGCGAGCAGTTCCGGCACGACGATGCGCGCAGCCTCCTCCGGCATCACGCTCTGGTGCTGGAACAGTCCATTGGGGCCATAGAGCCGGTTCCAGTCGCGCACGCCATCGAGCGGAAAGAAGAAACCCTGGTAACCGCTCTGGCGCGGCACTGTCGCCCGGCCCTTCTTCCACCGGTAGGCGGCGTTGAAAACGGTCAGGAACGACCGGTTGAGCACGTTGAAGGGCGGCTGGAACGGCACCGACAGATTGCCGCCGGCCCGCGCGGCCGTATGCGAGCCATGTTCGGCGTGGTTGCCGGTAAACAAAAGGCCGCGCCCGCTGCGGCGGCCGCCCGCGAGCTGATCGATCCAGGCCACGGCATATTCATTGGCCTGATCCGCCGCCTCGGCGATATCGAAGAATTCGCCGAGGTCGCGAAACGGCGTTGCCTTCTCGACGATGTCGAGCGAAGGAACCCGCATCAGCCGGATCGAGGCCGACAGGATCAGGCCGGTCAGCCCCATGCCGCCGATGGTCGCCGCAAACAGGCGCGGATTGTCGGTGGCCGAGCAGCGATAGGTCTTTGCGTCGGATCGCAGCAGCGTGAAACTCTCCACGTGGCAGCCGAACGTGCCGCGCCGGTGATGGTTCTTGCCATGCACGTCATTGGCGATGGCGCCGCCGAGCGTGACGAATTGCGTTCCCGGAACCACTGCCGGAAAGAAGCCGTGGGGTGCTGCGTGCGCGATGATGTCGGACAACAACACGCCGGCATCCGCTTCGAGCACACCGGTCATGGCATCGAAGCCGCGAATGCGGTTCAGGGATCGCATGTCGACCACCGCGCCGGCCTGGTTGTGGCAGGAATCGCCATAGGAACGGCCATTGCCATAGGCAAGCAGCGAGGTTTCGCCGGCCTGACCGGCCTTCAGCAACGCGATGGCATCATCGGCCTGGATTGCCCTTGGCGCCGGCGGCGTGGCAAGGCCAAAGCTGCGGAAGCGTTCAGCCATGCCTACCAGCCCCCGATGACCAGCAGCACCGCGCCGATCAGCACNCAAAGCTGCGGAAGCGTTCAGCCATGCCTACCAGCCCCCGATGACCAGCAGCACCGCGCCGATCAGCACCACGATCTGGCTGCGCCAGTCGCGGATGATGAAGACGACCGGATCGTCATGCATTTCGTCGCGACGCGCCAGGATCCAGACCCGCATGGTGAGATAGAGCACGATCGGCGCCAGCGGCCAGATCAGCCATGGATGCGGATAGAGTTCGCGCACCGCGACACTGTCCATGTAGAGCGCCAGCACCAGAGCAGAGGAGAAAGCCGAAGCCATGCCGGCCTGGGCGATGATCTCCTGGTCCTCGGTGCGATAACCCCGTCCGGCAATGCGCTCGCCGGGTGGAATGGCGGTGGTGCGCAATTCGACGAAACGCTTCACCAGCGCCAGCGACAGGAAGAAGAAAATCGAGAAGGCGAGCAGCCAGAACGAGACGTCGACGCCGGTCGCGGCCGCGCCGGCGATCACCCGGATCGTGTAGAGGCCGGCAAGCGTCAGCACGTCGACAAGCAGCATGCGTTTGAACGACAGCGAATAGGCCGTCGTGACCACCATGTAGCCGCCAAGCACGGCGAGGAATTCGAGCGACAGAAAGAGCCCGGTGCCGATGCCGATCGCCAGCAGCACCGCGATCGCGCCAATGCCGAAGGGGATTGACAGCGCGCCGCTGGCGAACGGCCTGTTGCATTTGGTGACGTGCTTGCGGTCGAGCGCCAGGTCGAAGAAATCGTTGAGGATGTAGATCGCCGACGCCACCGCGCTGAACGAGACGAACGCCAGCAGGCATTCCCAGATCATGTTGGAGTTGAAATATTCGTGCGAGAGCACCATCGGCACGGCGATCAGCGAGTTCTTCAGCCACTGGTGCACGCGCAGCATCTTGACGACGGTCCGCAATGTCGGCTTCGGCGCCGGCATCGTTTCGGCGCCACGCGCCGCCTGCCAGCGCGCGGCGTGACGGTCGGGTGCGACGACAATCGCATTGCGCGCAGCGTCGAAGACCTGGAGGTCATGGCGGCTGTTGCCGGCATAGTCGAAACCGCCGTCGCCATAGGCTGATATCAGCGAGGCGCGCTTCCGGCTCGCGGTAAGATTGTCGAAGCCGTCGGTGGCCAGCACCCGGTCGAAAATGCCGAGATGGGCCGAAATGGCGTCGGCGAACTTGCGCGGCGTGCCGGTCGCCAGCACGATCTTGCGGCCCTCGGCATGTTCGGCGCGGAGGCGGTTGAGCAATGGCTCGCGATAAGGCAGCGACGCGGGATCGATGTCGATGCGTTGCGCGATCGCCTGCTTCAGCCGCGCCGGTCCGCCAGCCGCCCAGAACGGCACGAGGAAGATATAGAGCGGGTTCTTCTTGAGAAGGATGAACAGTCCTTCCCACAACAGGTCGGTTGCGATCAGCGTGCCGTCGAGATCGACCGCAAGCGGTATTGCGTTCCTGTCCGACCGCGCATCCATGTACGTCCTGCCCCTGCCGCCGTTTGATCCGGGAAACCGGAATCTCGTTGCGCGCCGTGTTTCGGCGTCTTGGGGCTGGTATAGCGGGGTATGGCGTAGCGAACGTTAAAACGCACGGTTGTGGGCGGCTGTCGCGGTGGTATTTCCGGCGTCATTGTTAAGCAACCGCTACCGAAAACAATAAAAGGCCGGACAAATGCCCGGCCTTCCAATCATGCCGCCAGGATTACTTGATGCGGGCGACGCCGCCGGAGATCTCGACGGTTTCAGAACCCGTCAGCGCTTCGAGGTCGCCATTGGGCAAGGTGACGAAGCAGCCATTCTGGCAGAATTCGACGGTTTCACCGCCGGCCAGCGCAAGGTCGGTCTTGCTGCCGCCTTCCGTCACGATCAGCGTGCGGGTCTCGGCGTCCTTGTTGACCGCGCTTGCGGAATGGGCCGAGCCGCTCACGGCGAGCAAGGCGACGGCAGCGACGAGAGACTTCCACATTTGCAATATCGGTGTTCCCACCGCCTCTGTTGCATTACGCAAGGCATTTTCGCCTTTGCATGGGAGCTTATATGAGATGGAAGCTGAACCGCAACTGAATGCCGCATTCATGCCGCAATTGGCTTCGGCTTGCCGGCTTCCGGTCTAGTCGGGATCCGGCTTGCGCAGCTTGCGTCCTGATTTGGCGAGCTTTTTTGCCTCGGCCGCGGCCTCAACCTTGGCTTGTTCCTGTTCGGCGAAGTCGGCCTCGATCTTGTCGTCGTCGGTCGGCCAGGCCTTGGGCTTGTGGGCCTCGACGACGGCGCGCGGCGTCGAGGGGATCTCGATATGCTGGTCGCTGAACTTTTCCAGCACGGCGAAGCGGACATCGTTCTGAACGATGTTGCCGTTCATCACGTCGGCCAAAAACACGCGGATCTCGAATTCGAGCGCGGCAGGTCCGAAATTGGAAAACAGCACGAAGGGCTCGGGGTTCTTCAACACCAGCGGATGACTGCGGGCGATGTCCAGCAGGACGGCGTGAACCTGCTTGACGTCGCTGCCATAGGCGACGCCGACCTTGATGTCGATGCGGCCGAGCTTGTTGCGGTGCGTCCAGTTGCCGACGGCGTTGTTGATCAGGTTGGAATTGGGCAGGATCACCGACTGCCGCTGGAAGGTTTCGATCTCGGTGGCGCGCACGCTGATCTTCTTGACGGTGCCGCTGACATCGCCGGCGACGATCCAGTCGCCGACCTTGAACGGCCGCTCGGCCAGCAGGATCAGGCCGGAGACGAAATTGGACACCACATTCTGCAGGCCAAAGCCGATACCGAGGGAAAGCGCACCCGCGACCAGCGCCAGGCTGGAGAGGTCGATGCCGGCGGCCGAGATACCGACCAGCGCCGCCAGCGCGACGCCGGCATAGCCTACCGCCAGCCGGATCGAGTTGCGCACCCCGGTATCGACCTTGCCGCGCGCCATGACCGAGCCGTCGAGCCAGCCCTGGAACCAGCGCGTCAGGAAATAGCCGATGACGAAGACTACGATGCCCGAAAGGATGCCGGTGACCGAAATCGTCACCGAACCGATGTTGATCCCCGTCGCGAGCTTGTAGGCCCAGGCCTGGATGTCGCCGGGCTGGAACCCCCACATCAACAGGATCAGTGGCAGGAACACCAGCACGATCAACAGGTTGATGCCGATGCTGACGACGAGGCCGAGCTGGTCGAGCGCGGTATCGTCATAGCTGGAATTGGCCGACAGCCAGCGGCCGACGAAGGTGTTGGCGAAAGCGCCTTCCTCGCCGATCGCCTGCGCCGACAGGAAACCGATATAGGCGGTGATCAAGGCTGTGCCGGTGACCACCACCTGCAGTGAGACGAACAGCGCGAGGCCGATATAGCCGAGCAAGGCGGCTATGATGGTGAACAAGCCAAGTCCCAGCGACAGGTAGCGCAGCCATGCCGGCCAAGGCCGCCAGCTTCCGTCGCGCGCCTTGAACGGCCGCAGCATCGCCATCAGGATCAGGATGATGCCGACGACAATGGTGGCGACAAAACTGCGCGCGATGGTCAGCGACAGCGGCGAGCCCATCTTGTCGTTGATCACCGACAGGAAGGTATTGACGCTGATGACCACGGCCATGGCGGTGGCCAGGCGCACCAGCCAGCGCGCCGGCCCGGTTTCGACCGGGATCAGGCGCCAGTTC
This sequence comes from Mesorhizobium sp. LNHC221B00, assembly GCF_000502935.1. NCBI lineage: Bacteria > Pseudomonadati > Pseudomonadota > Alphaproteobacteria > Hyphomicrobiales > Phyllobacteriaceae > Mesorhizobium > Mesorhizobium sp. LNHC221B00. The sequence continues at coordinate 134,850 of NZ_AYWR01000032.1, forward strand.
GGCAGCCGCGGTTCCAGCGCCGCATTGGTCAGCCGGTTGACGCAGAACACCACGCCAATGACGGTCGCCAGCGCGTTGAGGAAGAGCCCAATGTCGCCGCGCAACACATTGTAATAATTGAAAAAGAAAATTGTCGATCCAAGAAAGGCGGCGACCGCCAGCGTCGGCAGCAAGGTCGACCAGAAGGCCACCGACAAGCGGCTGAGATAGGATGGGTCCTCATTGGTGGGGTCGGCTTCGAACACCCGCCCGAACAGGCGCCTGCCGCCGACCAGCAGCACCAGCGCCAGGCCGAGCGCCACGAAGGTTGCCGCCAGGATCGCCTGGAACTTGAACTTGAAGGCAAAGCTCAGCCAGGACGACACCGCCTTGTAGAAATTGCCGAACTCGTCGCGGGCGTCGGAAAACACCTGCGGGCTCAGCGCGTCCGACAGCACGTAGCGCTTGGTCAAAAGATTGCGGAACAGCTCGCTTCGCATGTTGCCGATCTTGTCGATCAGCCCGCTGATGCGGATCGACAGGGCCTGGGCCTGCGAGATGACAGCGTTGATCTCGGCCTTTTCGGATGTCAGCGCCTGGCGTTCGGCACTGACGATATCGGGCTCTTCCGGCTGGCCGGCGGCGGGGGCCGGGCCAAGCTGCTCCAGACGGGCGTTGATCTCGCCAAGGCGCGTGCGGAAGGCCAGCGCGCTGTTAAGCGATTGCCGTGACAATTCCTCCAGCTGCAGGCGGATATCGACCAGGCTGCTATCGTCCTCGCCATTCTGCTGGGTCTGCTTTTCGAAACTGTCGGTCTTGGTGGTCAGGCCCTGGATGATCTTCTGCTGGTCGGCGACCAATCCGGTGGGCGCCTGGCCGACGCCCTGAGCCGCCGCGTCGAACGTCGGCGGCGCCGAGACGACCAGCATGAGAACCATGATGAGGCGAAGCAATCGGAAAAGCATGATTTGTGGGCGACTCATGGACGGCAAAGGCAATTTGAAAGCCTGTCCTTGATAAAGACGGCCATATCATGGGGCAAGCCGTCGCGTCGGAGCGTTGACAAAGGCGTCGGCCAGTCGAAAGGCCATGGCGCAATATTGGCTTTGCGCGTGCGGCCTGCTCTATAGTCTGCCGCATCGCCCGAACCGGACAACATGCACATGGCAGAGTACTCGGCCCTTTCGCTGCTCGCGAACGCGCTCAAGGGAAACAAGGACTGGAAACCGGCCTGGCGCAAGCCGGACCCGAAGGCGTCCTATGATGTCATCATCGTCGGCGGCGGCGGCCACGGGCTGGCGACCGCCTACTACCTTGCCAAGGAGCACGGCATCACCAATGTCGCGGTGCTGGAAAAGGGCTGGCTCGGCTCCGGCAATGTCGGCCGCAACACGACGGCCGTGCGCTCGAACTACCTGCTGCCGGCCAACACCCGTTTCTACGAACACTCGATGAAACTGTGGGAGACCCTCTCGCACGAGCTCAACTACAACGTCATGTTCTCGCAGCGCGGCTGCCTGAACCTGGCGCACACGCCGGCCCAGTTTGACGACTACGCACGGCGCGGCAACGCCATGCGCCATCTCGGCGTCGATGCGGAGCTGATGACGCCGACCGAGATCAAGCGCCTAATCCCGGCGCTCGACATCTCCGGCGATGCGCGCTTCCCCGTGGTTGGCGGCCTGATGCAACGGCGCGCCGGCACCGCCCGCCACGATGCCGTCGCCTGGGGCTACGCGCGCGGCGCCGACCGGCGCGGTGTCGACATCATCGAGAATTGCGAGGTCACCGGCTTCCTGCGCGACGGCGACCGCGTCACCGGCGTCGCCACCTCGCGCGGCGACATCCGCGCCAAGAAGGTGGCGGTCGCGGTGGCCGGCAGCACGGGCCGGGTCATGCAACTGGCCGGCGTCGAGACGATGCCGATCGAAAGCCATGTGCTGCAGGCCTTCGTCACGGAATCGCTAAAACCCTTCATCGACACCGTCGTGACCTTCGGCATGGGGCATTTCTACATGTCGCAGTCGGACAAGGGCGGCCTTGTCTATGGCGGCGACATCGACGGCTACAACAGTTACGCCCAGCGCGGCAACCTGCCCGTCGTCGACGAGGTGATGAGCGAGATGCTGGCGCTGTTCCCGGGACTTGCCCGCGTGCGCATGCTGCGCTCCTGGGGCGGCGTCTGCGACATGTCGATGGACGGCTCGCCGATCATCACCACCGGCCCCCTGCCCGGCATGTATCTCAACTGCGGCTGGTGCTATGGCGGCTTCAAGGCGACGCCGGCCTCTGGCTGGACCTTTGCCTGGACCATCGCCAAGGATGAGCCGCACGACTTCAACGCGCCGTTCACGCTCGACCGTTTCCACCGCGGCCTCGTCATCGACGACAAGGGCCAGGGTGCGAACCCCAGGCTGCATTAGGTAGAATTGAATGTTGATCACCTGCCCCTATTGCGGCCCGCGCGACGTCATCGAATTCACCTACCAGGGTGATGGCAACCGCGAGCGCCCCGATCCCGCCTCGCAGAATTTCGAGGCGTGGAACGCCTATGTCTACGACCGGCTGAACCCGGCAGGCGATCACCATGAGATCTGGCAGCATTCCGGCGGTTGCCGCGCGCATCTGCGCGTCGTGCGCAACACGCTGACGCATGAGATTTCGAGTGTCGCCTTCGTGCGCGGCGACCACGGTTCGGCCGCCCGCCGCAAGGCGGAGGACAAGGCATGAGCCCGCGCCGCACCGACACTGGCGGCCGCATCGACCGGCTGAAGACCATCCGTTTCACCTTCGACGGCGTTGCCTATACGGGCCATGCCGGCGACACGCTGGCGTCGGCGCTGCTGGCCAAGGGCGTCACGCTTTTCGGGCGCTCGTTCAAGTATCACCGGCCGCGCGGCCTGCTGACCGCTGGCGTCGAGGAGCCCAATGCGCTGGTGACGGTGCTGAAGGGCGAGGTGCGCGAGCCCAACATCCCGGCCACCACGGTCGAGATCCATGACGGCCTGGTCGCGGTCAGCCAGAACCGCTTCCCCTCGCTTGCCTGGGACATCAACGCCGTCAACCAGCTCGGCGGCAAGATCCTGTCGGCCGGCTTCTACTACAAGACCTTCATGGGACCCGTGGTCGGCCCGCTCAAGGGCACGCGCTTCTGGATGTTCTGCGAGCACTTCATCCGCCGTGCCGCTGGCCTCGGCAGCGCCGGATCGGCGAAGGACCCGGCCCGCTACGAACGCATGAACGCCTTTTGCGACGTGCTGGTGGTCGGCTCCGGCCCTGCCGGCCTGATGGCCGCCAAGGCAGCCGCCGATCAGGGCGCCCGTGTCATGCTGGCCGATCTCGAACCGCGTTTCGGCGGTTCGGCCAACTGGTCCGATGAAATCATCGATGGCGCGCCCGCCGCCGATTGGGCGCGGCGCACCGTCGCCCAGCTCGCAGGCCGCGACAATGTCCGGCTTCTACCGCGCACCACCGTCTGGGGTTACTACGACAACAACACGCTTGCCGCGCTCGAACGGGTCAGCGACCACAAGGAGCAGCCCGCCAAGGGCGAGCCGCGGCATCGCTACTGGGCGATCCGCGCCAGGTCCGTCGTGCTGGCCACGGGTTCCTTCGAACGGCCGCTTGTCTTCCCTGGCAATGACAGGCCAGGCGTCATGCTGGCGCATGCGGCCGAGCGCTATGCCAATGAGTTCGGCGTGCTGCCGGGCGAACGGGTCGCCCTGTTCACCAACAATGACAGCGCCTACCGCGCGGCGGTTGCCTTGAAGAAGGCGGGCGCCGCGATCATCGCCATCGCCGACGTCAGGTCCGAGCTTTCGGCCGAGATGCGCAAGCTCGCCGCGGAAGCCGAGGCCGAGCTGTTGACGGGCCATGCCGTCGTCGCCACCGAAGGCGGCAAGGCGCTCTCGGGCATCAAGGTTCAGCGTTTCGACATGGTCACGGGCACGCTGAGCGACGATGCGCGCTCGATCCACGCCGACTGCCTGCTGATGTCGGGCGGCTGGTCGCCGACCATCCATCTCGCCAGCCAGGCCGGCGCCAGGGCGGAATGGAACGCAGCACGGCAGGCCTTCCTGCCGCCGAAGCCCACACAGAAGGGGCCGACACAACAATGGCCAACACAGCAATGGATTGGTGCCGGCGCCTTTACCGGCAGTTTTTCGACGGCCGAAGCCATCGCCGAAGGCCGCGCTGCCGGGCTCACGGCGGCCGGTGGAACAGCCACGCCGCCGGCGCTGCCCACTGTTGAGGCCGCACCTGGCGATCCCGATCCGGCGCCGGTTTTCGAGATCAGGGCCAAGGGCAAGAGCTTCGTCGATTTCCAACACGACGTGACGGCGGAGGATGTGCGGCTGGCGCATCGCGAAGGCTTCGTCTCGGTCGAGCACCTCAAGCGCTACACCACGCTTGGCATGGCGACCGACCAGGGCAAGAGCTCCAACGTCCCCGGGCTCGCCATTATGGCCGAGGCGCTCGGCAAGCCGATCCCGGAAGTCGGCACGACACGCTTTCGGCCGCCCTTCGCGCCGGTGTCGATCGGCTCGCTGGCGGCCGAGCGTTTCGGCGACCTGAAGCCCGAACGGCTGACGCCGATGCATGACTGGCACCTCGCCAACGGCGCGACCATGTATTCCGCCGGCCTCTGGTACCGGCCGATGATCTACGGCCATGCCGGCGAGACGGTCGAGCAGGCCTATGTACGCGAAGCCAAGGCGACGCGCGAAAGCGCCGGCATCGTCGATGTCTCGACGCTGGGCAAGATCGCCGTGCAAGGTCCCGACGCAGCCGCTTTCCTCGACCGCGTCTATACCAACATGTTTTCGACGCTCGCCGTCGGTAAGGCGCGCTACGGGCTGATGCTGCGCGAGGACGGCTTTGCCTTCGACGACGGCACCACCTGGCGGCTTGGCGAGCAGGATTTCCTGATGACCACCACCACGGCCAATGCCGGCAAGGTGATGCAGCATCTGGAATATTTCCTCGACGTGGTCTGGCCGGAGCTGAAAGTGCACGTCACCTCGGTGACCGATGAATGGGCGGGCGCCGCGATCGGCGGGCCGAAGGCGAGGCAGATCCTTGGTGCTTGCGTCACCGGCACCGCTGTCGACAATGCGACGCTGCCCTTCATGGGCATCGTGCGTGGCGAGATCGCCGGCGTCCCGGTGATGATCTGCCGGCTGTCCTTCTCCGGCGAAATGGCCTTCGAGGTCTATTGCGGCGCCGGCCATGGCACGCATGTCTGGGAAGCGCTGATCGAGGCCGGCAAGCCGTTCGAGCTAGTCACCTACGGGCTCGAGGCGCTCGGCACGATGCGCATCGAAAAGGGCCATGTCACCGGCGCCGAGATCGACGGCCGCACCACGGCGCGCGATCTGCATCTAGACTGGATGCTATCGAAGAAGAAGCCCTTCATCGGCTCGGCCATGATGGACCGCGAAGGCCTGATCGCGGCCGACCGGCTGGAACTGGTCGGCCTGATCGCGCTGGACAACCGGCCGCTCAACGGCGGTGCGCACATCGTCGAGGAGGTTGACGAAGCCAATCCGCACGGCTCGATCGGCCACATCACCGCCTGCTGCTACTCACCGGCGCTCGGCAAGCATATCGCGCTGGCGCTGGTCAAGGGCGGCAAGGCAAGGCACGGCACGCGTGCCTACGTCTCCGATCCGCTGCGCAACCGCTTCGGGCCGGTCGAGATCGTCTCCAACCATTTCTACGATCCGGAAGGGACCCGCATGCATGGTTGAGCGCCAATCTCCCCTTGAGCCGGAGTTTCACACCGGCTCGCACGGCAATTTCGAGCACGGCGTCGAGATCCTCCTGACCGAGACAAGGCCGGGCTCGATCGTGCAGCTCGCGGCATGGCCAGGCGAGGAGAAGAAGCTGATCGCTGCCATCCGCACAGTCACCGGCCTTGCATTGCCCGACGGTGCCGGCGGCGGCTTGAGCGACGGCGTGAAGTCGGTGTTCGGCTTCGCGCCGGGAAAGTTCACCGTGGTCGACGAGGCCGAAGGACTGGCCGCCGCCTTGGTCAACGCGGTGACGCCGGCCATCGGCACGGTGACGGACCTGTCGCATGGCCGCACCGCGATCCGCATCGCCGGGCCGAAGGCCGAATGGGTGCTGGCGAAATTCTTCGCCATCGACTTCGCGCTGCCGGCTTTTCCCATAGGCGCCGGCCGCTCGACCGCACATCACGATGTCTTCGCCCAGATCCAGCGCACCGGCGCCGACGAGTTCGACATCTACGTCTTTCGCTCGTTCGCCCGCTCGTTCTGGAAGGCGCTCTGCCATGCCAGCGAGGAAGTCGGCTACGAGGTGCAGTAGAGCAATTGCTTCTGGCATCAACACCAGCCGGTTCTGCAGCTAGAGAATCCTGCCGCGTGCGTCCATGGTGGAAAAAATGGCCGCCCAACCGGTCCGAGGGGCATAAATCCCGTCTTTAAGAGTCGGCGCATTCGTTTGGTTCGAACATCCCCATGACCGCAGAACTATCCGCCGGCGCCACGGATCGCGCCGATGTGTCGGCGCGAGCCTTGCTCCTGCTGCCGCTGACGGTCGCCTGCGGCGTTTTCATGACCAGCCTCGACCAGAATGTCGTCGTGACGGCACTGCCCGGCATCGGCGAAAGCCTCGGTCATCCGCCGAGCCAACTCGGCCTGCTGATCACCGTCTATGTCGCCAGCCTGATCATCTCCATGCCGCTCGGCGGCTGGGCCGCCGACCGCTTCGGCCTGCGCAACGTCTACTGCTTTGCCTTGCTGGTGTTCGCTAGCTCGTCGGCGCTCTGCGGCCTGGCCGATGATATCTGGACACTGGTCGGCGCCCGCGCGCTGCAAGGCTTCGGCGGTGCGCTGATGGGCACGCTCGGCCAGGTCGTCATCCTGTCGAGCTTTCCGCGCAGCCGCACGCTCAAGATCAACATGTACATCTCGCTGGCCAGCCAGTCCGGGCCATTGGTCGGCCCACTCGTCGGCGGCGCGCTGACCACCTACATTTCCTGGCGCTGGATTTTCTTCATCAATGTGCCGTTCGCGCTGGCGGCGGCAATCCTTGCCGCCTCGCTGTTCCCGACGGTGACCAAGCCCGTTCGCACGCGGTTCGATTTTCCCGGCTTTCTGCTGGTCGGCAGCGGCATGATCCTGCTTGTCTTCGGCATGGACTCGCTTGCCGCCAAGGATGCCGCCGGCGGCATGATTGCCGGCGAACTGGCGCTGGCGGTCATCATCCTGTCGATCGCCTCGCTCTACTGCCTGCGCGTGCCCAATCCCCTGCTCGACCTCAAGCTGCTGCGCATCCGCACCTTCCGCATCTCGTTTCTCACCGGCGGCGGCCTGGACACGATCGGCCTCAGTTCCGTCGCCTTCCTGCTGCCGCTGATGTTCCAGCTCGGCTTCGGCATGAGCGCGGTGCAGGCGGGATCGCTGACCTTCGTTGCCGCGCTCGGCTCGGTGGTCATGCGTTTCTTCATGCCGCGCGTCCTCAACCGCTTCGGCTTCCGCCGCGTGCTGGTCGTCAACACGCCGATCGTCGCCGCGATGGTTGCGGGCTTCGCCCTGATGCAGGCGGCGACGTCGGTCTGGATCGTGCTTGGCTACATCTTCGTTTTCGGCGTCTTCCGCTCGGTGCAATGGGCCTCGACCGGAAACCTCGCCTATTCCGACATCGCTCCCGACCAACTCGCCCGCTTCAGCGCGCTCTATTACATCCTCTGGCAACTGGCAGTGGCGATCAGCGTCGGCCTTGCGGCGGCCATGCTGTCGTTCCTGGCCGGCGGCGGGCCTGCCGTGATCGGCGATTTCCGGATTCTGTTCGCGATCGAGGGCGTCATCACGCTCTGCGCACTATCAGCCTATCTCAAGCTGACGCCACAGGACGGCGCCCATGTCAGCGGTCATGGCGCGCAGATGAATACGGAATAGTGCCGCAGCCCGTCGCGGCCGGCTATTCGCTGAACGTAACCCATTCCTCGAGCGGCACGCGGTCGGTGCGGAAGGCGTTTTCGGGCTTGGAAATGTCCTCATAGCCCAGCGCCATGCCGCAGACGACGATTTCCTCGTCGGGAATGTTGAGCACCGGCCGGATCTGCCGGTGATAGGGCGCGAAGGCCGCTTGCGGGCACGTGTGCAGGCCCCTGCCCCGCGCCGCGACCATGATGTTCTGCAGGAACATGCCGTAATCGATCCACGAGCCCTGGTTGAGCCGGCGGTCGATGGTGAAGATCATGCCGACCGGCGCGTCGAAGAAGACGAAGTTGCGGTCGTGCTGGGCACGCATCTTGTCGACCTCGCGGCGACCGATACCGAGCGCGCCATAGAGGCCGAACCCGTTGGCGCGTCGGCGGGTGAGATACGGTTCGAAGAACTGCGTGGGATAGTAGCGGTACTCGTCCCATTCGGCCTTCTCGGCGCGGATGCCGGAATTCAGGATGGCATCCGATATCTGTTGCTTGGTCTCGCCCTTGGTGACGTAGACCCGCCATGGCTGCATGTTGGTACCGGATGGGGCGCGTGCCGCAACCGTCAGAATGTCCCGGATCGTCTCGTCGTCGATCATGTCGGGCAAAAATGCGCGCACCGAACGGCGCGATAGGATCGCGTCGTCGACGATCTCGGCCTCAACCGCGATTCGAGCCTTCTTTTCCAGCATGGGCCGTCCCTTAGCTATCGCGATCGGACGTCCCCACTCGCCGCTCGCGGCGGAGCCTTTGCATGAACGGTCAAAGTCCTGCAAGCAAATCTTGAGCATTGGTGAAAATCTACTTGATTTTTTCATGAGCTTGATTTCTCATGAAATTCGGATGGGAATTTTCATGAAGAGTGTTTTGCCCCCGACGACCGCACGAACACTGCAGGGGTCCGACGAACGCGTGCTGGCCAGCGACATCAGAGCCTTGCGCCGCGTTCGCGGGCTGACGCTGGCCGAGATCGCGCTGAAACTCGGCCGTTCGGTTGGCTGGGTCAGCCAGATCGAACGTGGCCTCTCGACGCCATCGGTCGGCGACCTCAGGGCTTTCGCCGAATTGTTCGGCGTGCCGATCAGCCTGTTCTTCAGCCATGAGGTGCCTGTCGAGAGCGAGCGCGGCGTGGTGGTGCGTGCCGGCAGGCGCCGCTCGCTTGGCACCAGCGAATCCGGCTTGGTGGAAGAACTCCTGTCGCCCGATCTCAGTGGTAGTTTTGAAATGGTGCGCTCGATCTTCGCGGCGGGCGCGGAGATGAAGACCGAGCAGCTGCGGCCGACCGAGGAGGCAGGCTATATCGCCTCGGGCATTTTCGAGATCGAGATAGCGGGTGTCTGGCATCGGCTCGGCGAAGGCGATTCCTTCCGCTTCGAAGGCAAGCCCTATCGCTGGCGCAATCCAGGCACCGAGCCGGCGGTTGTCATCTGGGTGGTTTCGCCACCGGTCTATTAAGTTTCAAGTTGGGAGAAGAACATGGCGGGTTTGCCGAGCACGGCGCGCGTGGTGATCATCGGAGGTGGCGTGGTCGGCACTTCCGCGCTCTATCATCTCGCGAAGGCTGGCTGGACCGACTGCGTGCTCGTGGAGAAGAACGAGCTGACCTCCGGTTCGACATGGCACGCGGCCGGCAATGTGCCGACGTTCTCCTCGTCCTGGTCGCTGATGAACATGCAGCGCTATTCGACCGAGCTTTACCGGGGCCTGGCAGACGCGGTCGACTATCCCATGAACTATCACGTCACCGGCTCGCTGCGGCTCGCCCATTCGAAGGAGCGTATGCAGGAGTTCCAGCGCGCCAAGGGCATGGGCCGCTACCAAGGCATGGACATCGACGTGGTCGGCGTCGACGAGATCAAGCGCCGCTATCCCTTTATCGAAACGCATGACCTGGAAGGCGCGCTCTACGACCCCAGCGACGGCGACATCGACCCGGCGCAGTTGACCCAGGCGCTGGCCAAGGGCGCGCGCGACATGGGTGCCAAGATCATCCGTTTCTGCCCCGTCACCGGCGTCCGCCGTGAGAACGACGAATGGGTGGTCGCCACGGCGCAAGGCGATATCCGTTGCGAAATCGTCGTCAATGCCGCCGGTTACCGCGCCGCCGAAGTGGGCCGGATGTTCGGGCGCGAGGTGCCGATGATGGTGATGAGCCACCAATACATCCTGTTCGAGGAAATCCCCGAACTCGCCGCATGGTCCAAGGAACAGGGCAAGAAGCTGCCGCTGCTGCGCGATGTCGACACGTCCTACTATCTGCGCCAGGAAAAGGCCGGCATGAATCTCGGCCCCTATGAGCGCAATTGCCGCGCGCATTGGGCTGATCATAATGATCCGATGCCGGACGATTTCTCCTTCCAGCTTTTCCCCGACGATCTCGACCGGCTGGAACATTATCTGGCCGATGCCGTCGCCCGCGTGCCGATCCTGGGCACCGCCGGCCTGTCCAAGGTCATCAACGGACCGATCCCCTACGCGCCGGACGGCAATCCGCTGATCGGCCCGATGCCAGGCGTTCCCAATGCCTTCGAAGCCTGCGTCTTCACCTTCGGCATTGCCCAGGGCGGCGGCGCCGGCAAGGTGCTCGCCGAATGGGTCACGCAAGGCCAGACCGAATGGGACATGTGGTCGTGCGACCCGCGCCGCTTCACCTCTTTCGCTTCGGCACCGGACTATTGCGTCGCCAAGGGCATGGAAATCTATGGCAACGAATACGCCATCCAGTTTCCACGCCATGCGTGGCCCGAAGGGCGCGATCGCAAGCTGTCGCCGATCCACGATCGCATCAAGGCGCTGGGTGCCCGCTTCGACGCTTATAATGGCTGGGAGCGCGCCACATGGTACGCGCAGGACGGCGACGACATCTCCGAGGAAGCCACGCTGACCTTCCGCCGCGACGGGCCGTGGCAGCATCGCGTGCGCGAAGAATGTCTCGCCGTGCGCGACGCCGCCGGCATCCTCGACCTGCCTGGGTTCTCGCGCTTCAACCTCGATGGGCCGGGAGCGGCAGAATGGCTCGGTCTGCAGGTCACCGGGCTGGTGCCGAAACCCGGCCGCATCGGCCTCGTCTATTTCGCCGACGACAAGGGCCGCATCGTCACCGAAATGTCGGTGGTGCGCCACGACGAGAACCTGATGACGCTGATCACCGCGGCGGTGGCGCAGTGGCACGATTTCGAATGGCTGAAATCGCGCATGCCGAAAGATGCCACCTTCGAGCTGATCGACCGGACCGAGGAATTCTCCACCCAGATCCTGGCCGGACCCAATTCGCGAAAAATCCTCGCAGAAGTTTGCGACGCCGACCTGACGCTGCCATGGCTGACGCATCAGGAAACCAAAATCGCCGGCCGCTGGGCGAAGCTCGTGCGCGTCTCCTTCGCCGGCGAACTCGGCTGGGAAATCCACACCAGGGTCGACGACACCGCCGCCATCTTCGACGCCCTCTGCGCGGCAGGACAAAACCATGGGCTGAAACCGTTCGGCATGTACGCGCTGGATTCGCTCAGGCTCGAAAAAGGCTACCGCACCTGGAAGGGTGACCTGTCGACCGACTATTCCATCCTGCAGGGCGGGCTTGAGCGTTTCGTCAAATGGGAAAAGCCCGACTTCCGTGGCAAGGCCGCACTGCAGAACGAGAAGCAGCAAGGCGTGAAGAAGCGCTTCGTCACGCTGGTCGTCGAAAGCCCCGGCGATTGCGACGCACCCTACATGTCGACGCTGTGGCACGATGGCCAGATCGTCGGCGAGACCACATCCGGCGGCTGGGGCCATCGCATCGACAAATCGATCGCGCTTGGCATGCTGCGCGCCGATTTGACCGAACCCGGCACCGCCGTCGAAGTCGAAATCTTCGGCGATCGCTTCAAGGCGATCGTACAGAAGGACGAACCCCTGTGGGATCCGAAGAACCAGAGGCTGCGCGCATGAAGAAGGTCATTCTCACCGATGGCGGCATGGGCCAGGAACTGGTGCGGCGCAGCAAGTCCGAGCCGACGCCGCTATGGTCGGCCAGGGTGCTGATCGACGAACCCGACCTCGTGCGCGGCCTGCACGCGGAATTCATCCGCGCCGGCGCGCGCGTCATCACCATCAACACCTATTCGGCGACGCCCGAACGCCTGGCGCGCGAGGGTGCCGAAGACCTGTTCAAGCCGCTGCAGAAGCGCGGCATCGAATTGGCCAGGCAGGCCCGCGATGAAGCCGGCGATGCGACGATCGCCGGCTGCCTGTCACCGCTTTTCGGCAGCTACGCCCCGGCGCTCACCATCTCGTTCGAAGAGACACTCGGCATCTACCGTCGCATCGTCGCCGAACAGGCGGATGGCGTCGATCTGTTCCTGTGCGAAACGATGGCCTCGTCCGAGGAAGCGCGCGCGGCCGTCACCGCGGCATCGGAAAGCGGCAAGCCCGTGTGGGTGTCATGGACGCTTGCCGACCATGGCGCGCCGCGCTTGCGCAGCGGCGAGACGATAGCCGGCGCGTCCAGCGCGCTTGATGGCCTGACCGTCGCAGCGCGGCTGCTCAATTGCTGCCGGCCGGAAGCGATCGCCGCCGCCTTGCCTGAACTGATCGACCTCGGCGGCCCGGTCGGCGCTTATGCCAATGGCTTCACCTCAACCGAAGCGCTGAAGCACGGCGACACGGTGGATGTGCTGCACGCACGCCATGACCTTGGCCCTGATGCCTACGCCGACCAGGCGACCGGCTGGGTCGAAGCCGGTGCTACTATCGTCGGCGGTTGCTGCGAAGTCGGGCCGCCGCATATCGCCGCCCTGCGCGACCGGCTTGAGCAGGCCGGCTATGAGATTTCGGGAGTTCAATAATGCCAAGACCATCATCGCGCATTTCCGGTATCGTACCTTCCGGCAAGGATGGCTGGGAGGTTCATTTCGCCGCCTGGACACGCAAGGAAGCTGGCGAAGACATCATCATGCTGTCGGTCGGCGATCATGATTTCGACACGCCCTCGGAAACGATCGAAGCCTGCGTGACCGCGGTTCGCGGCAGCAATCACCACTATACCCCGCTGCCCGGCCTGCCGGGCCTGCGCAAGGCGATGGCGGCGGCCTCGAGCGCCTGCACGGGCGTGGAGACGGTGCCGGATCAGGTGATCGCCACGCCGGGCGGCCAGGCCGCCCTTTACGCGGCCGTGCAGGCCGTGCTCGACCAGGGCGACCATGCCATCGTCGTGGCGCCCTACTACGCCACCTATCCCAACACGTTCAGCGCCGCCGGCGCCAGTTTCACCGTCGTCGAGACGCCGGCCGAGGATGGCTTCCAGCCCCGCGCCGACATGATCCGCGCGGCGATCAAGTCCAACACGCGCGCCATCCTGATCAACACGCCGAACAACCCGACAGGCGCCGTCTATTCGCGCGAGCGGCTGGAACAGCTTGCCGAGATTTGCCGTGAGCACGACCTCTGGCTGCTGTCGGACGAGGTCTACTGGACGTTGGGCGGCGGCGAGCACGTCTCGCCGCGCTCGCTGCCCGGCATGGCCAAGCGCACGCTGGTCATCAATTCCATGTCCAAGAGCCATGGCATGACCGGCTGGCGCATGGGCTGGCTGACCGGTCCCAGCGAGATGATCACGCTGCTGATCAACCTCAATCTGGTGACGACCTACGGCCTGCCGGCCTTCATCTCGATCGCTTGCGCAGAGGCGCTGGAGAACCGCTATGGCGTAAAGGACATCGCCGAGCGCTACGCGGCGCGCCGCACCGTCTTCATCGAGGCCGTGCGCGGCATGAACGACGTCACCGTGCGCGGTTCAGAGGGCGGCATGTATGTCATGCTCGACATATCCAATGTCGAACCCGACGACGAGAAATTCGCCTGGGCCTTGCTCGACAAGGAGAATGTCGGCGTGATGCCCGGCTCCAGCTTCGGCGAGGCCGCCGCCGGCCACATCCGCATCAGCCTCTGCCAGCCTGAGCCCGTGCTGCGGGAAGCAGCGCTGCGGCTGCGCCGTTTTGCTTCCAGCTATCGCCGCGAGGCCGCATGACGACCATCCCCACCAAGGCCATCAATGCCAAGGCAAGGGCGGTCATCATCGGCGGCGGCGTCTCCGGCTGTTCGGTCGCCTATCACCTTGCCAAGCTCGGCTGGACCGACATCGTGCTGCTCGAGCGCAAGCAGTTGACGTCGGGTACGACATGGCACGCCGCTGGCCTGATCGGCCAGTTGCGCGGCTCGCAGAACATGACGCGGCTGGCGAAATATTCGGCCGACCTCTATGTCAAGCTGGAAGCCGAGACCGAGGTCGGAACCGGCATGCGCCAAGTCGGCTCGATCACCGTGGCGCTGACCGAGGAGCGCAAGCACGAGATCTATCGACAGGCCTCGCTGGCCCGCGCCTTCGATGTCGACGTGCGCGAGATTTCGCCCAGCGAAGTCAAGGAGATGTATCCGCATCTCAACGTGTCCGACGTCGTCGGCGCCGTCCATCTGCCGCTCGACGGCCAGTGCGACCCCGCCAACATTGCCATGGCGCTGGCCAAGGGCGCGCGCCAGCGCGGCGCCACCATCGTCGAGAATGTGAAGGTGACCAAGGTCCACACCAGGGCTGGTCGCGTCACCGGCGTATCCTGGGCGCAAGGTGACGAAACAGGCATGATCGAGGCCGACATCGTCGTCAACTGCGCCGGCATGTGGGCGCGCGAACTGGGCGCCCAGAACGGCGTCACCATCCCGCTGCACGCCTGCGAGCATTTTTACCTTGTCACCGAACCCATCCCCGGTCTCGGCCGCCTGCCGGTGCTGCGCGTGCCGGACGAGTGCGCCTACTACAAGGAAGACGCCGGCAAGATGATGCTCGGCGCCTTCGAGCCAGTGGCCAAGCCCTGGGGCATGGACGGCATCCGCGAGGATTTCTGCTTCGACCAGCTTCCCGAGGACATGGACCATTTCGAACCCATCCTCGAAATGGGCGTCAACCGCATGCCGATGCTGGCCACCGCCGGCATCCACACCTTCTTCAACGGCCCCGAGAGTTTCACTCCCGACGACCGCTATTATCTCGGCGAGGCGCCGGAACTGCGGGGCTATTGGATGGCGACCGGCTACAATTCGATCGGCATCGTCTCTTCCGGTGGCGCCGGCATGGCGCTGGCGCAGTGGATCAACGATGGCGAAGCACCGTTCGACCTGTGGGAAGTCGACATCCGCCGCGCCCAGCCGTTCCAGAAGAACCGCCGCTACCTCAAGGAGCGCGTCTCCGAAACGCTCGGCCTGCTCTACGCCGATCACTTCCCCTATCGGCAGATGGCAACGTCGAGGAATGTCCGGCGCTCGCCGCTGCATGAACACCTGAAGGCGCGCGGCGCCGTGTTCGGCGAGGTCGCAGGCTGGGAACGCGCCAACTGGTTCGCCCGCGAGGGACAGGAGCGCGAATACCGCTATTCCTGGAAGCGGCAGAACTGGTTCGACAACCAGCGCGAGGAACATCTGGCGGTCCGCGACAAGGTCGGCATGTTCGACATGACCTCGTTCGGCAAGATCCGCGTCGAGGGCCGCGACGCTTGCGCTTTCCTGCAAAGGCTCTGCGCCAACGACATGGACGTGGCGTCGGGCAAGATCGTCTACGCCCAGATGCTCAATCGGCGCGGCGGCATCGAGAGCGACCTCACCGTGTCCAGGCTATCGGACACGGCCTACTTCCTCGTCGTGCCGGGCGCCACGCTGCAACGTGATCTCGCCTGGCTGCGACGGCATGTCGGCGAGGAATTCGTCGTCATCACCGATGTGACCGCGGCCGAAAGCGTACTTTGCCTGATGGGTCCGGACGCCCGAAAGCTAATCCAGAAGGTCAGCCCCAACGATTTCTCCAACGAGAACAACCCGTTCGGCACGTTCCAGGAAATCGAGATCGGCATGGGCCTCGCCCGCGCCCACCGCGTCACCTATGTCGGCGAACTCGGCTGGGAGCTTTATGTCTCGACCGATCAGGCCGCCCATGTCTTCGAGGCGATCGACGAGGCCGGTGCCGATGTCGGACTGAAACTCTGCGGCCTGCACACGCTGGATTCCTGCCGCATCGAAAAGGCCTTCCGGCATTTCGGCCACGACATCACCGACGAGGACCATGTGCTGGAGGCCGGCCTCGGCTTCGCCGTCAAAACCGCCAAGGGTGAGTTCATCGGCCGTGATGCGGTGCTGCGCAAGAAGGAGGCCGGGCTCTCACGCCGGCTCGTCCAATTCCGCCTGAAGGACCCGCAGCCGCTGCTCTTCCACAACGAGGCGATCCTGCGCGACGGCAAGATCGTCGGCCCAATCACCTCTGGCAATTACGGCCATCATCTCGGCGGTGCGATCGGGCTCGGCTTTGTGCCCTGCCCCGGCGAGAGCGAGGCCGATGTGCTGGCCTCGTCCTACGAGATCGAGATCGCCGGCGAACGTTTTGCAGCAGAGGCTTCGCTGAAACCGATGTATGATCCCAAGGCCGAGCGAACGAAGATGTAGCGCCCTCTTCCTTCTCCCCGTTCCACGGGGAGAAGGTGGCCCGAAGGGCCGGATGAGGGGCGGCGCCAGCATTCGAAAGTCGCGCTGCCCCTCATCTGCCTGCCGGCATCTTCTCCCCGTGGAACGGGGAGAAGGACGCTAATTTCCTCAAAACCGCTCCAGCTTCGCCCTCACCTTCGCCAGAAACGCCGTCCTCGATTGTGGCGTCGAGGCATCCATCAGATAATGCGCCAGGAAAAATGTCCTGCAGCGCGTCGCGCAGAGCGCCCGCATGCCGCGCAGCAGGGTTTTGCGCCCGGGTTGGCCGACAACGACACTCCACCAGGTCGGCGCCCCGCAGGTGGTGATGACGCCGACCTTGGTTACATGCGTCATCAGCGATTTGATCCGTCCCTTGCCCGCCGGCAGCTTGAAGGCGACATCGGTCGCCCAAACGCGATCGAGCCAGCCCTTCAGCATCGCCGGCAGCCCGTACCACCAGGTCGGATAGACGAAGAGGATCGCCTCGGCCCAGTTGAGCAGCTCGAAATGCGGCTTCAGCGCCGGGTCGCGCGGAGCCTGGTTATTGTAACCACGCCGCTCCTCGCAGCCCATCACCGGGTCGAATTTCTCGGCATAGAGGTCGAGCAGCCGCACCTCCCAGCCTCTTTGCGTCAACACCTCGACAGCGGCATCGCGGATCGCGGCGCAAAAACTCTCCGGCACCGGATGGCAATAGACGACCAGCGCGCGCATCAGAAGGCATCCATGCTGGCCGCGGTCTTGGCCATGAAGGCCTTGCGGCTGTCGTCGGTCGACAGGTTCATCGCGTAATGCGCGAGATAGGTCACCGGCGCGCCGGGTTTCACGGTGGCGCGCAGCATGCGCTTGATCAGCCTGCGCGGCGGATCGCCCATCAGCATGGCGCGAAACCGGCTGCCGCCGTACGTGGTGACGGCCGCGACCTTCTTGATGTTGTGCAATGACGGCTGCACCTTGCCGTCGACCAGCTTGAACGACACGCCGGGCAGGAAGACGCGATCGAAGAAGCCTTTCAGGATCGCGGGGAAGCCGTAGTTCCAGACCGGATAGGAAAGCACCAGCGCATCGGCCCGCAACAGGCGCTCGACATAGGGCGCCGCCGGGTCTTCGGGGCCGCGCCGATTGTGATAATCCAGCCTCTCCTGGTGCGTCAGCCGCGGGTCGAAATCCTCGGCGTAGAGATCACAGTCATCGACCGCATGACCCGCCGCCGTCAGCCGCTCGACGATCATCCGGTGCAGTCCGGCATTGAAGCTGGTCTCGACCGGATGGGCGTAGAGGACGAGGATGTTCACGGTGAAACATCCCCTATGTTAGCGCGAGGCGCCCCCCTCTGCCCTGCCGGGCATCTCCCCCTCAAGGGGGGAGATTGGCAGCTTTTGTGGTGCGACCAAACTGCGGCGTTGATGATTGGCGAAAGCAACGCGGCAGTCTGATCTCCCCCCTTGAGGGGGAGATGGCCGGCAGGCCAGAGGGGGGTACAACGCCATGCGCCGGTCATCGTCTCACCCTGCCTTTTGCAGCCCCTTGAAAAGGAAGGTTCGCCCCGAACGGTAGTCATAATCCGGGTTTTCCCAGGCGATCATCTTGCCGGGATTGAGCAGCCCCTGGGGGTCGGTCTCGCGCTTGAAGGCGAGCTGCACCGCGTCCGTCTGCTTCATGCCGCCCTCTTCCAGCGTGTAGCGGTGCGGGTTGAAGATCGGGCAGCCATTATCCTCATGCAGGCGGATGATCCCGTCGAGCCGCGCCTCGGTGGTGAACTTTACCAACGGCAGGCCGAAACAGGTGATGTTGCCGTCCAGCCGCACGAACTCGAGATGCGAGAACACCTCGCCGGGGAACATCGCGTCCATTTTCTCGACCAGCGCCAGCTGATTTGGAAAGGGATAGAGCGATTGCAGGTAGGTGATCGAAGGGTCAACCCGCAGCGCCCTCAGCGTTGTGTGATTCCAGGCCAGCTCATAGGCCGGCGGCAGACCCTTTTTCTCCTCCGGCGTTGCCGTCGCGGCATTGAAGATCAACTCGCCGCCGGCGCGGCGGGTGAAGGCGAGGAAAGCATCCAGCCCATGCCGCGCCACCATGACGACGCAGATGCTCTGCCCTTCCCGTAGGAATTTCTGGTGCCGCTTGAAATAGAGCTGCGGCACGGGCGCGGCGATCGGCGTGATCAGCTTGGCCAGGATGCCGTCCTGGCAGGCCAGCGCATTGCCATAGCGCGCCGCGTCCATGAACTTGTCGAAGCCGACGATGACATCGACCCACTCATAGGCAGCGGTCAGCGGCATCTCGACTTCCGTGATGATGCCGTTGGTGCCGTAGGCGTGGGTCACCTTGTGCAGATCCTCGCCGGTGAGTTCGAGCGCCTTCGGTTCGGCCTCCATGGTCACCACGCGCAGGCGCAGCACATTGCCGAAATCGCGCAACCCGCCGAAATTGATCGAGCCGACGCCGCCCGAGCCGCCGGCGATGAAGCCGCCGATCGAGGCAGTGTTGTAGGTGGAGGGCGACAGCCGCAGCTCCTGGCCGGAATGCGCCCGCGTCGCTTTGTCGATATCGGCCAGGATCGCACCGGGTCCGGTCACGACACGGCCCGGCGCGATCGACTTGATCTCGTTCATCTCGGCAAGATTGAGCACCACGCCGCCCGACAGCGGCATCGCCTGGCCGTAATTGCCGGTGCCGCTGCCGCGCGGTGTCACCGGTACGCCATGCCGATAACAGGCGGCCAGCAGGCGGACCAGTTCGGCCTCGTTCCTCGGCGTCACGATGAGATCGCCGGTGACATGGTCGAGCTGCCGCTTCAGCACCGGGCTGTACCAGTAGAAATCGCGGCTCTTCTGCTGGACGATGGCCGGATTGTCGTCGACCTTCAGGCCTTCGAGATCGCGTTTGAGCCCCGAGACGTCCATCATTCCACCATCAGTCCGTCGAGTTCGGCATAGTCGGGCAACTGCCGGTCGATCGCGCGCCCGCCGCGCACGACGATGCGATCCGATTCGGGCCGCGACAGCAATTCGGTCCAGCTCCTACCTTTGAACAGGATGAAGTCGGCATCGCCGCCGGCGGCAAGCGTGCCGAACCCGTCGAGCCGCATAACGCTGGCCGGCGTCGCGCTGACGGTTTGCGGCCAGTCCGCGACCGGATGATCGAAATGCAGGATGCGCGTCGCCATGCGGTAGACCTCCAGCATGTCGAGGTCGCCATAGGCATAGAACGGATCGCGCGTGTTGTCGGAGGCGACGGCGACCGGAATGCCCCTCGCCTTCATCTCATGCAGCAGCGTCACGCCGCGCCAGCGCGGCGTGGTCTGATCGGGGCGCCGATCCTGGAGATAGAGATTGCACATCGGCAGCGAGACGACAGCCAGCCCGGCCTTCGCCACCTTGTCCAGCGTGTCCAGCACCTCGAGATCGGGCTGCCGGGCCAGCGAGCAGCAATGGCCGACGAGAATATTGCCTTCGAAGCCGTTCCAGAGTGCCGCCTCGGCGATCTTCTTCAGCGAGACCGCGGCGGCATCGTCCGTCTCGTCGGCATGGAAATCGAGGTCGAGGCCATGCTTGATCGCTTGCGCGAAAACCTGGTCGAGCAGTTCTTCCAGGTCCGGCACCATATAGGTGACGACGCCGAGCACCCCCTTGGCCGCTGCAACCCGTTTCGCCAGCCTGTCGAACCATTTTCTGTCGCGCACGCCCTCGATGCCGAGCAGGCAGGCGCCCTGCAATTCGATGCGGCCACGCCATGTCTCGCGCATCGTCTCGAATACCGGCCAGGAAATCTCCTCCTGCGGCGCGACGCTGTCGATGTGGGTACGCAGCGCCCTTGTGCCATGCGCGTAGGCAGAGCGCAGCGAGAAATCCATCCGGCGCGCCACGTCCTCGGCACTCCAGCGGGCCGTGCGGTCAGCGCCGGTGGCGTTCAGCGCCCCCATGAAGGTGCCGTCGGGATTGGGTTTGCGCGGCCAGATATGGCCTTTGTCGATATGCGTGTG
The DNA here is from genome assembly GCF_000502935.1 of Mesorhizobium sp. LNHC221B00. NCBI lineage: Bacteria > Pseudomonadati > Pseudomonadota > Alphaproteobacteria > Hyphomicrobiales > Phyllobacteriaceae > Mesorhizobium > Mesorhizobium sp. LNHC221B00. Next base: position 155,261 of record NZ_AYWR01000032.1, read on the forward strand.
GCAGTCGACGAAACAGGGCAGGACGATGCGGCCGCCGAGATCGACGCCATCGGCGGATCGGTCATGCGCGGTGATGCTGGAAATCTTGCCATCGGCCACAGCGATGTCGGCAAGCGCAAAGCCGTCATCATCGAAGGGCGCGGAAAGGCCTGGCGTCAGTGAGCGATGAAGGCGAACATTGCCGAGATGGGAAGAGCCGAAGGTTGGTATCAAGCGTTGCCCCCCTCTGCCCTGCCGGGCATCTCCCCCTCAAGGGCAGGGGAATCGCACATGAGTACAAACGTACTCTTGTGCGAGGTGTGGAAATCGATTCTGAGGGGACCTCT
>NZ_AYWR01000033.1:0-50885 GCF_000502935.1 Mesorhizobium sp. LNHC221B00
CAATCCCTTGAGCGACAACAATTCGAGCGCCGCGATCGCGGCCTGCACCTCCCCGCCTTTCTGCGCCACGGTCTGGGCCAGGCTCATGAAGGTCTCGCAGCCAAAGACGGTCACCACCAGCGGCGGCATATGCGAAAGGCCCTTGGCATAGGCGCGCCTGAGGCTCTTGCCGTCGACGGCGACCTGGCCTTTCGGCGCATCGATGCGCGCCTGCTCGCTGAACGCGGCCATGAAGCGCATGAAGGCCTCATTGAGGGCGACAGGATCGAGAGCCGCCAGCACCCGGCTGAAGGTGTCGTGGCTGGGCGCGCCACGCTCGAGCGGGATGAACTGGCGCAACAAATCGAGCCGGCTCCTGGCAAACAGCTCCATCTCCGTGCAGTGCGTCGCCCCGCAAAGTACCGCCGCAAGCGCGACGAACAAAATCTCCGGCAACGGATGCTGCGCGGTCAAGTCCCGCGGGTCCGGAACCTCGCCGAATACATCCAGGAACACCATGCCGACCTCCGATCATCCAGAGGTCCCCTCAGAATCGATTTCCACACCTCGCACAAGAGTACGTTTGTACTCATGTGCGATTCCCCTGCCCTNGGTCCCCTCAGAATCGATTTCCACACCTCGCACAAGAGTACGTTTGTACTCATGTGCGATTCCCCTGCCCTTGTGGGGAGGGTCGCTGCGAAGCAGCGGGGTGGGGGGCGCCGCTCAATCACTCCTGGGCATCCCGACCCAGTCGGCCGCGATTTCGGCGAACAGCCAGTCGCGGAACGCCCTGATCTTTTTCTGGCGCAGCGCGCCTTCGGGATAGACGACGTAGTAGCGAGCCGCCGATTTCAGCGCGAGGTCGAACGGCCGGACCAGACGCCCCGCCGCAAGATCGGCCGAGACCAACGCGCTGCGGCCGAGCAGCACGCCTTCGCCATGAACCGCCGCCTCGACGGCGAAGGTGGCGGAATCGAAGCGCACGCCGCGCTTGGCGTCGACGTCCGTGACGCCCGCTTGGTCCAGCCATGTCGCCCAATCGATGCGGAAAGCGTCGTGGATCAGCTTGTGATGCCTGAGATCCTCGGGCCGGCGCAGCGGATGTTCACCCGCCAGGAGTTCCGGGCTGCAGACCGGGAAGACCTCCTCATCGGCGAGAAACTCGACGGTCACGCCGGTGTAGTCGCCCCGGCCATAGCGGATGGCGATGTCGATGCCGTCGCTGACGAAATCGGCAAACACGCCCGAGGTCGACAATCGCACGTCGATATCGGCGTTGGCGCGGTGGAAGCGATGCAGCCTCGGCACCAGCCAGCGACCGGCGAAGCCGTCCGAGGTGCTGACGTTCAGGACGCGCGTCGAGCGGTCGGGCGTGGCGGCGATGGTGGCGGCGGCGATCTGGTCCAGCGCCTTGCCGACCTCCGCCGCATAGGCCGTGCCCACCGGTGTCAGGCGCACCGACCTTGTCCCGCGATCGAACAGCTGGATGCCCAGCCTGTCCTCGATGTTGCGGATGGCGCGGCTGACCGCGCCATGGGTGACGTTGAGCTCTTCCGCCGCCTTGGTGAAACTCAAATGCCGGGCGGCGGCGTCGAAGGCGGGCAGGGCAGTGAGAGGCGGCAGTCTGCGCGGCATGATTTCGACCTGTGAGCGTTGCTCACAAATCCTGCACAAAGAGTCGTTTGTCGTCCAGCCCAAAGATGGCCAATATTCAAGGCGTACCGCGCATCCACATCGAGCTTCCGGGTTCGCCGATGCGCTGAAGACCAGACATGAGTGTGAGCGATCATCATGCTCGCCCGCTGGGCGGCACCGGCATCCTTGCGCCCAAACGAACACAGGAGACTAACAATGACCCTTGGATATATCGGCGCCGCCATAGGTGGCCTTGCCATGCGAAGCGCAGCAGCATTCGAGCACCGCCGCACCCTGCGCCAGGTTTCACGCCTGTCGGACCGCCGCCTGCGCGACATCGGCCTGGAGCGCGACTGGGACGGTTCCATTCTTGGCAACGGCATTCTGGGCAATGGGAGGGGAATATGAGCAGCACCCTGATCATCGGCGCGACGGGACTTCTGGGCAGGGAAATGGCGAAGGCGAGTGCGCGCAATGGAGACAGCCTGCATGTCCTTGTCCGGCCGGCAACCGCAGGCAATGAGGAGCGGATGCGCCCGCTACGAAACCTCGGCGCCACGGTCCATGTCGGCGATCTCGACGATTATGACAGCCTTGTCCGCGCCCTCGGCAAGGTCGATCGCGTCATCAGCTCGGTGCATGTGGGTTCGGCGAGCGAGATGACGCTGGTGCGTGCCATCAAGGATGCCGGCGTCTCGCGCTATGTGCCCTCCGCCGGCTTCGGCCTCGACTTCGCCGCCGCCGCACCCGGCTCGATCGAACCGCTCGACATCAAGCGAGCCGTGTTCGACGCGGTCAGGCAAGCCGATCTGCCCTATACGGTGATCTACACCAATGGTTTCTTCTCGACCTGGGTGGCTACGCTTGGCGACCTGACGCGGTTCGGCTCGACGTCCCTGCCGCCGGATGAGGTCACGCTCTATGGCGACGGCAATGTGCCGGCGACCTTCGTCAGCGAAAAGGACATCGCCGCCGTCACCATGCGTGCGCTGGAGGATCCCGGAGCCGCCCGCGGCGAAATCCGCATCGCGCAGAACAAGATCACGCAGAGCGAGATGATCGAGCTGTGGCGCAAGGTGAGTGGCCGCTCGCCTGGCATCAAGCACATGAACGCCGACGAGCTGGAGGCGCTGATCGCGGCCGTCCCGGCCCTCGCATTGCTGCGCGCATTCTGGATCCGCGGCGAGACCGCGCTGGAGACGGCCACTCCCGAGGCCGGTGCGCTCTATCCGGAGTTGAGGTTCGAGACGATCGAGAGTGCCTTTGTGGAGATGGCTGCAGGAGGCGGGCGGACGGTGTGAAGGTTGGACGCCTTGCGAGGTTGGTGCCCCACGACGCCCCCCTCTGTCCGGCAGGACAGAGGGGGGCGCCGTAGGGCGCGGGGCGAACATCGTTGGCGTCCATGGTGGTTGACCCAACCGCCCATCCGGCCGATAGGTCCGCGCGAACAGCCCGAGACCCGCAATGACCGAACTCAAAGATGCAACCCAGGCCACCGACGCTACCTGGCAGGACGATGTCCGCCAGGGTGTTCGCCATGTGCGTGACCTCGACCACCTGCCGCTGTCGCCGGCCGAGCGGGCAGCAGCGCTAGCGGCGGCCGCCAACCACAAGGTGCGCGTGCCAAAAACCTATCTCGACCTGATCGACTGGAACGACCCGGCCGACCCGATCCGGGCTCAGGTGATCCCGTCGCCGGACGAACTGGTGGAAGCGGAGGGCGAGCTTGGCGATCCGATCGCCGATCACGAATTCAGCCCGGTGCCCAGGCTGACGCATCGCCATGGCGACCGGGTGCTGTTGTTCCCGACCTATCAATGCGCTGTCTATTGCCGGTTCTGCTTCCGTAAGGAATCACTGACCTCGATCGGCCGCGGCTACACGCGCGAGGCGCTGGAGCCGGCGCTGGCCTATATCGCCGACCACTCCGAGATACGCGAGGTGATCCTGACCGGCGGCGATCCGCTGTCGCTGCCGGACAAGGCACTGGCCGAAATCTTCACGCGCATCGAGGCTATCCCCCATGTGCGGCTGCTGCGTATCCACACCCGCGTGCCGGTGGCACTGCCGTCACGCATCACGCCAGGGCTGGTCGAAGCGCTGCAAGGCCGACTGATGGTAACCGTCGTCACCCATTTCAACCATGCACGCGAGATCACCGACGCTGCCGAGGCGGCTTGCCGGACAATGCGCCAGGCGGGCTTCGTGCTGCTCAACCAGAGCGTTCTGCTGAAGGGCGTCAACGACACCGTCGAAGTGCTGGAAGAGCTCTGCCGCGAGTTGATGTACCGGCTGGGGGTAAAGCCCTATTACCTGCACCATGGCGACCTCGCGCGCGGCATGGCGCACAGGCGCACCACGATTGCGCAGGGCCAGGCGCTGGTGGAGGCGCTGCGGGCGCGGCTGTCGGGCATCTGCAATCCCGTCTATGTGCTCGACCTGCCGGAGGGCGGCGGCAAGGTGCCGCTCGGGCCTTGTCCTATCGAGGGACGCGACGGGGAGAGCTGGCGGATACGCGGGCAGGATGGCGCGGTGAGGGGATATACGGAGATCACCGAAGCGTAAGAAGCAGGCGCGTCGGCGCCGGATCAGCTAGTCCGCATCCGCCACGACGAACGCCAGCACGACCACGCGCGGAACGATGCAGTATACGAGGCGGACGCGACGGCCCGTCTTCGTCACTGCGCTGCCTGCGGCCAGATCCACGGCGATGTCCTCATAGCCCAGGATTTCGCGGTCGAGCGGATACACCGCCTTGTAAACCGCTTCCTTGGCTGAAAAGAGGATACGGCCGCCAAGATGCGGAGGCGCCGCACCGGTTTCATCCGCTGCGGTTTGAATAAGCGCCAGGAGCTCGTCGGGCAAGGGCACCGCCGGCTCGACGTCGACGCCGAGCGAGGCTAGGTCGCCAAGCGGCGCGACCGTGGCCACGGCCATCTCGTCGTCATGGGCGAGCGAACCCGCTATCCCATCTGGCCAAGCGGGCGAACCGGAGGGCGTGCGCGGAATGGCGACGTCGCCGACGCCGATTTCCGCCAGCAGCCCGTGCGCGATCCACCGGGCGGCGCCGCTCGCGCGCCGCATGGCCGGCTGGCGCGCCGGGATGGATTGCGCCTCCGCCGGCAAGAGGTGCGCCTCGTCGCCTCCACGGATCGTCCGGCATCCGGTGCGGACGCCGTTGGGGGCGATAGCGGCCAGCGCCCGCGCGAGCGAGATTTCCTCAAGTTGCTCCAGGGCGGACGGAATTGCGGGAAGTGTCATCGGCCGCTCGGTGCGGGCAGCACGAGCTCGGCGATCATTTCCCCGTCCTCGTCGAGCCCTTCCTCGACGAAACCGGCGGTGCGATAGAGTTGCCGGGCCGCCTCATTCTCCGGCTCGTAGCAGATTGAAACGTGCCTGACGTGGCCGAGCCCCCGGATTTCGCCCAGCACTTCACGCAGCGCGGCCTTGCCGTAGCCTTTGCCCTGGCTGGAGCGGTCGATCATGAAGCGATAGATGCGCGCCTCGTCGTCATCGCGCGGCGCCTCGTACATCAGAAATCCAACGACATGGTCCCCGGCCATCACCGCGCGTGGCCGTGCGTCCCTGTCGGATCGGGCTTCGTCCAGGGAGTCCGCATTGCCGGGTACGAAATCGATCTGCTCCGGCGCCAGTTGCAGGGACGCGACCAGGGTCCGGTTGGCCCTGGTCACCGGGACCAGACGGATTTCCACCATCTCGCGGGACATTCCGTCACTTTGCGCCATCGTCGGCGACCGGGGTCACGAACCGATGCAGCTTGGCCGGGTTCCCGCGCCAGATCGAGTTGGGCTCCAGCTCCTCACCCTTCATCACGAAGGAATCGGTGTCGGCCACCGAACCTTCGCCCATCACCACGCCATAGTGGACGAAGGCGGAGGGTCCGAGCGTGCAGCCATTGCCGATGCGAATGTAATCCGACTTGAAGGCACCTTCTTCCAGCGAATGGGCCTGGATGACGCAGCCCTCATTGAGGGTGACGTCGTCGCCGATCTCCACCAGGGAACGTTCGGTCAGGTTGCTGCCGCCGTCATAGACGCGCTTGCCGACCTTGACGCCCAAAAGGCGCAGGATCACCGGCCGGAACGGTGTGCCGCTGAACAGGCGCACGATCGGTGAATCGGCGAGCTTCCAGTGGCGTTCGTGGCGCCAGAAGGCGACGTCGTAGATCGTCGTGATCTGGGGCTTGAGCCTGCCAAAGCCGAGGCTTGCCCGCTCGACCAGGATGTAGAACGGAATGGTGATGGCCGAAGTCAGGAGCACGGCGACGAAAAGTGCGACCTCCGCCCATTCGCTGTAGTAGTTCAGCGCCCGGTCCCAGATCGCCAGCGTGGCGAACAGCATGACCCATTGCGTTGCCACGAACAAAAGGATGGTCACCAGATTGTGGCGGTTCTTGTGCGGGATGCGCTGGCGGCGGTCCGCCTCGTCGACGCCGGCGATGAGTTCCTTGTCGCGGTTCACCATGCGCGGGATCTCGAAAGCAGGCGAGCCCAGAAGCCCGACATTCTCGCGCAACGGTCCATCGACGGGGACCATCACCTTGGTGCCGAGCAGCACATTGTCGCCCGTGCGTCCATCCGGCGGATAGTAGATGTTGTTGCCGAGATAGTTGCGTTCGCCGATGCGCGTCGGCTCGAGCCTGAAGGCGGTGGCGGACTTGTGCATGTTGATCATGAAGAGCCCGTCCGAGACCATGGTCTCGGTGCCGATCTCGCACAGGAGAGGGTTTTCGTGCTGCTGGTTGGAGCCGAAATTGGAACCCGTCTGCACCACCTTGTTGAGGTTCCAGCCAATGGCGCGCATGTAGTGGACGATGGCCGAACTGTCGCCGAACAGCAGGCCGAGCACGCGCGAGTTGCTCGAGAATTCGGCGACGGTCTGCAGCCAGTAGCGGAAACCATAGAGCGAGTAGGTACGGCCTGGCTTCAGCACCATGCTTGTCAGGCGCGGCACGACCGTCGCGGCGAGGAAGGCCGCGGCGATGTATCCGAGAAGCGTGACCGTGGTGCCGATCGCGACCAGGCCGATCGTCTCCTGATAGTCGTCGCCCACATTTTCCCAATAGCTGTGGAACAGCAGCGGCAGTGGGGTGACGATGGCGAACAGCCCGATCAACTGAACCGCTTCGTAGAGGACGCGCCGGACATTGGACGGATCGACGGCGCGCACCTTGCAATAGTCCGCCGTGGTCGGCACCGCCGGCGATCCATGCCAGTGTTCGCCGTCCGGGATGCTTTGCCCGCGCTGCAGCGAGGACGAATGGCCGAGCTGGCCGCCGTCGCCGATCTTGGTGTCGATGTCGATGGTGCAGCCAACACCGACGAAAGCGTCGCGGCCGATGGTCAGCGGGCCGGTGTGGATATAGCCGGCCTGGGCCCGATAGCCGAGGATCATCGATTCCTTGCGCAGGATCGTCTGGGCGCCAATCGAAATGAGATCGGTGCAGACGGGCACGGACTTGGATTCGATGACCGCGTTCTTGCCGATCCTGGTTCCAAGCAGCTGCAGGTAGATGCTGTAGAGCGGGCTGCCGCGGAACAGGACCACGGGCGCGGTGCGGATCAAGGTCTTGACGACCCAGAAGCGATAGTAGCGCAGGCCCCAGATGGGGAACGTTTCGGCCTTCCAACGGCCCACAAGCAGCCATTTGGCGGCGACGGCGAAGCCCGACATGCCGAAGAACACGCCGGCGGAGAGCACCACGCATCGGATATAGAGCTGCAGCGGCTCGTCGAGCGCGTCATAGACCCAGTTGAGGCCGTCATTGACCGCCCACAGCGCGACATAGCTGTAGAGGCCGTAGAAGGCGAGCTGCGCGGCACCGCAAGTCCAGTAGACAAGGCTCGACGCCTGGCGGGTGAGGACAGGTTCGTTGGTGGCGGTCGTCATCTCTTCCGCCACGCGCAGGTGCTCGGCCAGCCTCGCCACGGTCGGATAGAGATAGATGTCGCGCATAGAGGCCGTCGCCCATTCCTTCCTGGTGCGCACGCGCGCGCAGAAATGGGCCATCAGCAGGGAGTTGGCGCCGAGGTCGTCGAAGAAATTGTCCTCGACGGACACTGCGTCGAATTTCAGCACTGCGGCCAGCGCCTCGGCGAGAAAGCGCTCGTCGTCATTGCCGGGCGCCACCATCTCGCGGTCGGTGGAAAGCCTGATGCTGGTCGGCTTCGGAAGCTGGCGAAGGTCGACCTTGTTGGAAACCGTCATCGGGATCGCCGGCAGTTCCTCCAGATAGGAGGGCACCATGTAATCCGGCAGGCGCCGCTTCATCGTGCTGGCAATGTCGGCGCGCGACAGCGGCGGCAGGCCGGCCTTTGGCGCGAAATAGGCAACGAGTTCGACGCGGCCAGGCTCGATCTCCCAGGTGGTGACGGCGGCCTGGGCGATCTCCGGCTGGTCCAGCAGCACCGCCTCGATCTCGCCGAGCTCGATACGGTAGCCGCGGATCTTCACCTGGGTGTCGATGCGGCCGGCATACTCGATCTCGCCGTCGTCGTTGATCCGGCCAAGGTCGCCCGTCCGGTAAATGCGCCGCGACGGGTTGTTGGGCAGATCGAGGAAATCGGCGATGAATTTCTGTTCGGTGAGGTCGGGCCTGTTGAGGTAGCCCACGGCAAGGCCGATGCCGGCTATGCCGATCTCACCCAGCTCTCCCGGCTTGGCCAGTGCCGGCACTTCGGGGTCGAGGATGACGATGGAATAAGTGGGCAGCGGCGCCCCGATGGTCACGGGCTTTTCGGGCGTCAGTTCACCCATCGTCGCGGTGACGGTCGCCTCGGTCGGGCCATAGGTGTTGAGGATCTTTCGGCCGGGCGTGGACCAGCGCACCACCAGATTGTGCGGGCAGGCCTCGCCGCCCACCAGCAGCGTGCGCAGGCTCGGCACGTCGCTCGCCATGGACGACAGCAGGGTCGGGCTGCAGGCCATGCAGGTGATCTCATGGTGGCGCAGGAAATCGGCCAGCTCCTCGCCCACCAGCGTCAGCGGGCCGGGCGCCGGCACGACCGTCGCGCCGGCGACGAAGGGCACCCAGATCTCCTCGGAGGAAAAGTCGAAGGCGATGGTCATGCCCTGGTAGACGCGATCGCCCGGCCGGTATCCATAAGATGCGGCGGCGACGCGGATGAAATTGACGAAGCTCTGGTGCCGGATGGCGACGCCCTTCGGCCTGCCCGTCGTGCCCGACGTGTAGAGGATGTAGCAGATGCCGTCGGCGGGCGCCGCGTCGAGCCGCAGCGGAGCGTCGGAGCGTGCGGAGATGTCGGCGGCGGCGCCGTCGATCATCACATGGGGAACCGGCAGCAGACCGGCTCGCTCCGCATAGGCGGCGATGGTGACGATCAGGCTCACGCCGGCGTCTTCGATGATGAGGGTCATGCGCTCTTGCGGGAAGGCGGTGGCCAGCGGCACGAAGGCGGCTCCGGCCTTCATCACGGCGAGCACCGCGACATAGGTCTCCGCCGACCGGTCGAGGATGAGACCGACCCGGTGACCCGGCCGCACACCACGCTCGACCAGCAGGCGGGCGAACTGGTTGGCCCGCCTGTCGAGCTCGCGATAGGTCCATACACGTCCCTTGCTGATCACCGCCGGCAGCGTGGCGAAGCTTTCGGCGAGCTGCTCGAAGACCGCATCGAGCCGCTCATCTGGCTGACCCGCCAGGGCGAAATCGGCGCCCGCCAGGATCTGGCTGCGCGCCACTGTCCGCGGGGCGATCCTCACAAGGGCTTCGATGCTATCCAGGCCCGCCTGATCGGGCTCCCCGCTCGATCTTGCCGCTTCCCTGTCCAGTTCGGCGATATCGACACCGTGGTCCATTTCCAAAACTTTCTTATCCTAGCCGAACCGTGCCAGGCACATGTCGATCGTGCCGCCGCTCAAGCAGGCATTGTCGGCTGTGCGGCCGCTGCAATTTGACGTTGTTGATGGAGGTGGAATGACTGGCGCAGGGCGCGGGGCGGAGACAGACGCACCGCTGGCGGCGAGCGACATCCATCCGTTCGAACCGCGTTGCATTGCCCGTGCCCAATCCCATGCGCTGTGCGGCCGATTTCCGGCCGCTAGGACACGCTTATGCCATCCGATCTTTTCGCCAGTTTTTCCGAACTGTTGAATATTGTTTCTGGATTGTGTCTCGGTGCTCTTTTTTGCCCCGGATTCCTTCCTCCCAAAGAATCTTGCGAGGCCCGGGAATAAAGCGCCGCCCTTCCGGGTCTTCATTTCAGCGGGGCCAATCCAGCGGCCCGCGACATGAAGAAACGAAACAAGGATCTTTCGGAATGACCAAGCTCGCTCTCAGCGTGGCTGCGATGTTGCTTGCCTCGAGTTCTGCCTTTGCCGGCAGCGACCATTTCGGCACGAGCACCCAGGCCACCGCCACCATCGACAACACCTACACTGCCTCCACTCGCAAGGCGGACATGGTTNACGAGCACCCAGGCCACCGCCACCATCGACAACACCTACACTGCCTCCACTCGCAAGGCGGACATGGTTCGGCACGGCATGCAGGCAACGATGAAATCCGATGCGGAAGAGCCCGGCCAGGGCATCTGGGCCCGCTGAGTTCATGAGCGTCGCGCCGGATCCCGTCGGCGCGCCTCAACCGCATCAGGACGGAGGGCCAGGGGCTTGGCCCTCCGCCATTTCTTCCGATTTTTTGCCTTCCGCCACGCAACCCAAAGGAGAGACCACCATGTTCAGCATGACACGTCGCACAGTGCTGCAATCAGCCGCCGCCGCCGCCGCCTTCGGCCTTGCCGGAAAGCTGGAATTCACACGCCCGGCTTTCGCGCAAACACCGGTCGAGCCGACCGTCGGCTTCTACAAATACAAGGTCGGCGATATCGAGGTCACCGCCGTCTATGACGGCATCTGGCGCAAGCCGCACGACCCGGCCTTCATCAAGGATGTATCGGTCGACGACACCAAGGCGGCTCTTGCCAAAGCCGGGCTGCCCACCGAGTTCATGCCCATCCCGCTCACCGTCGTCGTGCTCAAGATGGGCGGCAAGCTGATCATGATGGATGCCGGCTCGGGCGTCGGCCAGTGGCAGGCCAACGCCACGCACCTGCCGGCCAACATGGCCGCCGCCGGCATCGACTACAAGGCGATCGACACCATCATGATCTCGCATTTTCACCCCGACCATGTCTGGGGCCTGATGGAGAAGGGCACCAATACGCCGGTGTTCGCCAATGCCGAGCTGATCGTCCACGCGACCGAGTACAATTGGTGGACCGACCCCAGCCGGCTGGCCAAGCTGCCCGAGGGCCGCAAGCCGGCGGGCAAGCGCATCGCCGAGAATTTTCCGAAATGGAAGAACTGGAAGCTGGTCGAGGACGGCGCCGAAGTCGCGCCGGGCATCCAGATCATCGCCGCACCCGGCCACACCCCCGGCCACTCGGTCTACCTCGCCAATTCCGGTGGGGAGCAGCTGATGATCTCGGCCGACACCATGTATGTGCCGGCCCTTCTGGCGCCGCATCCGGAGTGGCAGGGCGCCTACGACCAGGACGGGCCGACGGCGATCGCCACGCGCCACAAGATCATCGACCGGGTGATCGCGGACAACATCCGCATTTCCGGGTCGCACTTCCCATTCCCCGGCACCGGCGTCTTCGTGAAGGACGGCAGCGCCTACGCTTTCACGCCCGTGCAGATTTAAGCGCGGCAACCCGACAAGCGAGAAAGACAATGAAACAATCCTTCTTGGGCAGACATGCCCTGTACGGCCTGCTCGGCGCCATTGCCGTGCTGACCGTGGTTCCCGTTGCCACGATCATGCCAGCCTATGCCGTCGATGACATCGAGGGCACCGATGCGCCCGATCTCACCGCCGTGCAGGCCAAGATCGCCGCCAAGGACTACAAGGGCGCGCTGGCCGATTTGCGCGATCTCGCGCAGGACAACCAGCAGGCCGATGTCTACAACCTGCTCGGCTTCACGCTGCGCAAGACCGGCGACTTCACCACCGCGCTGACCTACTACAACAAGGCGCTGGAGCTGAAGCCCGACCACAGGGCCGCCCGCGAATATCTGGGCGAGCTCTATGTCGAGACCGGCGACATGGCCAAGGCCGAGGAGCAACTGGCGTCGCTGCAGAAACTGTGCCCCGCCGGCTGCGAGGAGCTTTCCGACCTGCAGAAAGCCATCGACACCAAGGTGACGCAGTAAGTTCCCCCTCACCCGGATTGCCAAGACCGAATTGCCAAGAGCAATTCGGGGCAATCCGACCTCTCCCCGAGGGGAGAGGAGGGGCCAACGTTGACGCTTCCCACATCTCCCCTCGGGGGCAGTTTGGGCGCTCGTGGCTGACGCCCGTTGCCGGAGCCGGCGCCTCTCCCTCGAGCCGGCTCCGGCCCTTTCAAAATGGAGGCTGACCCATGACACCGAGCGACATCGCCGCGAAGCTCGCCGGCCTCGCCACGAAATACCACGCTGGGGATGTGACCCTGCTTGCCGGCCGGCTGCTGCTGTCCCTTATCTTCCTGCATGAAGGCGCGACACTGGCCACCCATTTCGATGCCGCCGCCAAGGCGATGGCGGCGTTGGGCGTCGGCCTGCCGCTGTTCGTCGCCACCGTCGCGCTGCAACTGGGGGCAGGGCTCTCGATCGCAACCGGCCTGCTGACGCGGCTGGGCGCCATCGGGCTCGGCCTGTTCTGCCTGGCGACGGCCATGCTGTTCCACACCAACTTCGCCAGCCAGAACGAACTGCTGCATTTCGAAAAGGACCTGGTCATCGCCGGCGGCATGTTCGTGCTGGCGGTCACTGGGGCCGGCAGGTTCTCGCTGGACCGGCTGGTGGCGCTCTATTTGAACAAGCGGCAGCGCGACAAGGAGATGGCGGCGGCGCTGCTGGCGGTGGAGAACCACATGTGGGTGGGCGAGGTGAAGCTGCCGATTTGAGGCGCGCGAACCCTCGCGGCCCAGGCGCGCAGCGCTTTCCGGCTGCATTCCACGCAAAATTCCACTGCTGCGGCGGTTCTTACCACGCCGGCTACCACGCTGGCGTACACACCACGGCCCTATGAAGCGGCAACAGCGCACGACGAACCCAAGACGATCATGCGCTGAGCAACCTGCCGCCGCGGATCCCGTGGGGATAGCGGCTGGCCGGTTTCGCCTGATGAAAATGTAGAGACAGCCTCGGGAACGCGGTGCGGGCGGCGCGTTGAGGTCCTGTCATCACCTTTGGAAAGATGGAGAATTGAAATGAAAAAGACCGTTCTTACCATTGCCGCGGTTCTGTTTGCTTCCGGCACGGCTTTTGCCGGCAGCGACCATTTTTTTGGCACGGACTATGTCCCGGCCGCCGGCAGCTATCCGACCACGACGACCCATTCGATGATGTCCGGTGGTGCGCCCGACATGATCGGCACCAAGAGCATCACCGGCAGCGCGGTTGAAGGAAATGCGAACTCCGGCATGCCTGCGCCGGGCTATGGCCAGGGCATCTGGGGCAATCGATAACGAAACCGGCCGCCATGGCCGGCATCCAGGCGGCGGGATAACTCGCCGCCTGGATCATTTCTCCGCCTGAATGGCTCGCTCCATTCCTTCTCCAGCAGCCGATCAGCGACGTGCCTGCCGCGCGTGCTTTTCTGGAACAAGCCTTGACGTCCCGCATTCTATTAGCAGGGACGCAAGGAGCGTGGCGTGAAAGCATTTTTGGGACTGGTCTGCGGCTTCGTGCTGACCCTTGCGGTGTTCGGCAGCGGGTTGGTTTTCGCAGCCTGGCTGCTCGCCGCCAAGCCGGCGCGCGAGGCAAGACCCACCGTCAGCGTGGCGGAACTGTGGACCAAGAAGGCGCGGCCGGTGGACAAGGCGGCACAGAACCTCGAACGGGTGCCGGCCGAGCAGCCCGCGCCTGCCGACATCGCCGCCAAGCAACCAGCCAAGCAGCAGCCAGATCCCACCGTCACCGGCGCCATCGCGCCGGCCGAACTGCCGCCGCCGCATCTCGCCTGGTGCGCCAACCGCTACCGCTCCTACAATCCCGACGACAACAGCTACAGGTCCTATAGCGGGCAGCAGCGCACCTGCGTCTCGCCCTATCTCGCCGCCGACCACACCGCGCCGCGCGCCGCCGAGGCCAGCTATGCCGAGGGCCCGGGCTTGGGTGCCTACGCGGCCGCCGGTGACGACGACCATGTTGCCTCCTGCTTCAGCCGTTACCGCTCCTACCGGCCGGAAGACAACAGCTACCAGCCCTATTCCGGCGGGCCGAGACGGCAATGCGAGTAGCCGGCAGCGGGCTGGCGCACGACGACGGCCGCCGGGAGCGACTGCGACCGCGCGATTTCTGGGATCGTTCGGATCGGCCTCAAAGCCCAGAGGAGGAACGACCATGGATGACGACCGGCACGAGAAGATCCAGCAGCGCGCATACCAGATCTGGCAGCGTGAAGGCGGCGGCGACCCCGAGGACCACTGGCACCGCGCCGAAGCCGAGATCGACCGCGAGGCGGCACTGCCGCTGACGGCTGGTGACGCGTTGCCGCGCGAGATCGCCAGCGCCGACGTGCTGACGGTGGAGGAACTGGCGGTGCGCACCGGCATATCGGGCGACGAGGCACAGGAACTGATCGACCGCCTGGGCACCGACCGCGCGGCAATCGAACAAGCCGCCCGCAGTCTCAAAAGGCGGCGCACGCCTCAGGAGGGCCAGGCGAAATGATCAGGAAACTGAAAGGTGGAAAATACCGGCTTTATTCGCGCAAGAAGGATGAGAAGACGGGCAAGCGGCGGAACCTTGGCACGTTCGAAACGCGCGAGGCCGCGGAGAAGCACGAGCGCGAGGTGCAGTATTTCAAGCGGCATTGAAGGGGTGCCGATGGCTGTCACGACGGTGACCACACGCTACTGAGACCGGTTACTTCCGCTGAATACAAAGGCGGCTTTGCGCCCGATCCCGTCAGGATTTCTACGCCACGCGGGGTTGAGCTGGCCTGACCACGGTGGCGAGTACGATGCCGGCGACAATGAAGGCAGCACCGACCAGATCGTAATCGTGCAAGCCCTCGCCAAGCAGCAGATAGGCGAGCATGGCCACGAACACCGTCTGCAGGTAGAGCAGCATGCTCGCCCGGCTCGCTCCGAGCGTTTCCACGCTTTTGTTGTAGAGATAGTACATCAAGGCGCCGCCGGGACCCGCCAGATAGGCGAGCGCGAGAAGGCTGTCGACATCCATGGCGGAGCGTTCGTCGTTGAACAATTCCCACACATGGAAAGGCAAGGCGACCAGCGCACCGGCGCCAAGCAGCAGCACGACCATCGGCAGGAGTTCGATGCCGAATTTGGCACGGCGCAAAAGCACGGTGTAGAGGCCCCAGCAGAACGCGCTGCCGACGATCCACAACTCGCCGGCGTTGACCTTGAGTTGCAGCAGCGCCGTCAGGTTGCCGTGGGCAACGATGAAAATCATCCCGGCAAGCGCAACCAGCGCGCCAAGCGACTTCCACAGTCCGAGCGGTTCGCCAAGCACGAAACGGGCGAGCACCATCGTCATGACGGGCGACAGCGCCATGATGATGCCGGCCGTGGTGGCATCGGTGTCGTTGAGGCCGTGGTAGATCATACCCTGGCATAGCGTGAGGCCGATCGCCCCCACGGCGACGACCTCCACGGCGCGCGTTCGCAAAAGCCCGATCATCGCGTCGTGATGACGGTGCACGATCGGCAGCAGGATGGCGCAGGCAAGCGTCAGCCGCCAGAAGCAGAGGCCCCAGGGCGGCATTTCAGGCGCCACCCATTTGGCCGCGATATAGACACCGGCCGAAAGCAGCCAGCACAGGACGGCGGCCGGATAGCCGGCCAGGGAGGATACGGGGCCGGCCACGGGTTGCGCGGCGTGATGCGCTATCGGCATTGCCTGCATGTCATGCCTCCCCTTGGATGACGCCCGACGGGGGCAATATAGCCTGCGTCGTTGGGTCGTGCATCCGTTTTGAAAGGCCGAAAAGGAATCTGCTCTCGGCCGCCATATGTCTTTCGATGGAGCGGGAAGGTTCTTCCCGCGAGGGTGATGCGACGACCGTAGCGGCAATCGAACAAGCCGCCTGAGCCTCAAGGCCAGAAAGCGCGCTAAACCTGTTCAGCCCTAACCAGGGAGAGCGAGATGATCCGCAAACTGAAGGGTGGAAAATACCGGCTTTATTCGCGCAAGGAGGATGAGAAGACCGGGAAAAGGCGGAATCTGGGGACGTTCGATAAGGGGGGCGGGGAGAAGCATGAGCAGTACTTCAAGCGGCATTGAGGCGTGATTTCGTGCTTGTCTCTGGCTGTCGCGATGGTGACGGACCATCCTGCTGCGACTGGTTATCTCCGCTGAGTACAATGCCGGCCTTGCGCCCCAAGTCAGTCGTTGAGCTAGCCCCAGGGGAATCCCAGAAGCGGAAATTCGAGCGAACAGGCTAACCGGTGCGTTGCACCTAGAACCGACGCCCAGCGGTCATCAGCGACGAGCTCGATCTTCAGCCGAGAGTGAGCAAGGCAGCACGCTTCACTGTCGCCGACATTCCCAATCGTTTGGCTAACTAGTCGTCAAGCCTGTTGTCCGGCTCCTACTAAATCGAGTGCCGCTCTGGGCCCATCCTAGCTTAAAATTACGCACCCGCACTTCGGAGGTGCTTTGAGCGTCTCTAGCTGCGGGATATATGAAGCGCAACACGATTTCGTCCTTCCGATTTGGCACGAAACAGAGCCAAATCGGCGGCATTGACGAAATCATTTGGCGTCTCGTCCGCGGTGGGCACCGCTGTTGCAACGCCGACGCTGATGGTCACATGATCCGGGCCGTGGGGTATGTTCAACTCCCGCACGCCCTGGACGAGCCGCTCTGCGATCGCACTGGATTGTTCCAGTAAAGTGTCGACCAGCACGACCACGAACTCTTCGCCTCCGTACCGCGCAGCGAGGTCGGTGGAGCGGCCGGAACCGCTCTGGATTACGCGGGCGATTTGCTTGAGCACCTCATCGCCGGCCATATGGCCATAGGTATCATTGTATCGTTTGAAGTTGTCGGCATCAATCATCAACAGCGACAATGGGGACTGTGCGCGAAAAGCGCGCTTCCATTCAGCCGCCAAATATTCATCAAAATAGCGCCTGTTGCCGAGACCCGTCAGGCCATCGATCCGCGTCAGACGTTCAAGCTCGAGATTCGCACTGATCAGCTGTCGCTGGCTTTCCCTTAGCGCCCGGTATGCCGCGTCTCGCTGGACGTGATCCAGATAGGCCCGCGTGTGATATCGAATACGTGCAATCAGCTCGATACGATCCGGCAGTTTGACGAGATAGTCGTTCGCTCCCGCAGCGAAGGCTTCGCCCTTGGTGGCCGGATCTTCCTTGCTCGACAGCACAATGACTGGGACCGCGCGTGTCGACGCATGCTTCCTGTATTCTCGCACCAGATGCAGCCCGTCGACACCGGGCATGACGAGATCCTGCAGGATAACGGTTGGCTTTACCTCATCCGCGACCGTCATCGCTCTCAACGGGTCGGTGCAGAAGTGTAAGGAAATATCGGGCTCGTTGGCTAGAGCGCGCCTGACCGCCTCGCAAACCATGATCTGATCATCGATGAGCAGAACCATGGATGAATAGTTATCTGCGAGTGGCGGGACTAGCTCTGGTTCTTGCGTCATCGGACGAGCCCTTTCACGTGGAGCGCTCGCAGGCTTCGATTATACGTGAGCCGATCGCACTCAAAGGAAGAATATCAACAGCCGCGCCGATGTCGGCGGCGGCCTTCGGCATGCCGTAGACGGCACTGGTTGCTCTATCCTGCGCGATCGTGAGATGCCCCTTGTCGCGGAGCTGTCTTAGCCCGCGCGCACCATCCCTGCCCATGCCGGTGAGCAGGACACCAATCACCGAGCCAGGCCACCATTGCGCCGCACTCTCGAAGAACACATCTACCGACGGCCGATAGACATTGTCCTTGGGGCTGGGCGTATAGCCAAGTTGCTGAGCTGACTTGAAAACCAGATGATCCGCAGAACTGGCTACGAGAACAGTGCCCGCTTGAGGACTATCCTTTTCCCGCGCCGGACGGATCGGGAGAGGCGTATGCTGTCCCAGCCAATCAGTAAGCCCTGGCACGAACTGAGCATCGAGATGCTGGACGAGCACGATCGCGCTACCAAAATCAACGGGAAACGCGCTCAGGACTGCGGCAACGGCGGCCGGCCCGCCCGCGGAGGCACCGATTGCAATTAGGCGTCGAGGTGTCGGCTCAGCGTCACGTGACATCCGCCTTTTTGTCTTGGCCGGCGCATCACCGATCAGCTTGCCGATCGTCGCAATCTTGTTCGTTAGAAGCCGTGCGGATTGCGAGGACGCGTTACCTTGGATCCCTACTGACGGAATATCGACCGCGTCGAGCGCGCCATGACCCATTGCTTCGTAGACACCGGCGAGGTTGGCTTCGATACTAGCGGTCACCAGCAAGATTGAGCACGGGGTTTCCGCCATGATTCTGCGGGTCGCTTCCACGCCGTCCATCTCTGGCATCGCTAGATCCATGAGTATCAGATCCGGCAGATCACGTCTGCAGACCTCGACCGCCTCACGCCCATTGGTCGCGATCCATGCGACCTGATGTTCGCCGGTCGACAGGACCAGCCGGCGCAGAAGCTCAACCGCCATCGGCATGTCGTTGACTACGCCGATTCTCATTCGTTGGCTTCCAATTTCGATCTCATTCAGCCGCCTCGCCAATCATGTCCACGACGGCATGAATCAGGGCCTCGTCCTGAAAGCTACTCTTGGTCAGGTAATAGTCCGCACCTGCGTCGAGCCCGCGCGCGCGATCTTCTTCCCGATCCTTGTACGAAACGATCATGATGGGTGTGTTCTTGAGATGAGCGTCCTTTCTGATCAAACTCACCAGCTCGATGCCATCCATGCGAGGCATGTCGATGTCGGTGAGGACGAGATCGAAAGGACCAGACCGGACGGCATTCCACCCGTCCATACCGTCGACCGCCACTTGGACCTCATAACCGTAATTGCCCAGCATCTTGCGCTGGAGTTCGCGAACCGTCAGTGAATCGTCAATCACGAGCACGCGCTTGCGCCTGCTCGGTTCGGGACTGCCCGCGGCGCGCCGAAGAGCTCGAAATCCGCTTGACGACGCAAGCTTTTCCACCGATCGGATCAGATCGTCGACGTCGAAGATCAGAACAGGCGAACCGTCTTCCATCAGGGCTGCTGCGCTAATGTCCTTGATCTTGGCAAACCGTGGATCGAGAGGTCTGATCACCAACTCGCGTTCCCCAAGAAAACGGTCAACGATCAGGCCGTATGCATCGCCCCGACCCGCATCAACGATGACGACCGAGAGTTCGTCCGGTTCCGATCCGGGCTCACCTCGATCCAGCACCTCGCGCGCGGTGACCAGCCCGATCTGTCGATCGTTTAATCGAAAATGCGGCCGGCCCTGCAGGACATTGATCTCGGTCCGCTGCAGTTTCAAAGTCTTGGAAATGGCAGCGAGTGGAAAAGCATAGGGCTCTCCATCGACATCGACGAGCAGTGTGCGCAGGACCGACAACGTCAGCGGCAATTGCAGTTGAAATCGGGTTCCGTGCCCAAATTCTGAGGAGACGCTTGCGACTCCCCGGACCTGCTTCGTCATGGCTTGCACTGCATCGAGCCCCACACCGCGACCGGAGACGTCGGTAAGGCCCGCTTTCATCGAGAAGCCTGGCAGAAACAGGAATGCGAGCAATTCGGTTTCGCTGAGTGTGTCAGCACTTTCCCTGGTTGCAAGCTGCCGGGCGACGACAGTCTCGCGCAGCTTCGAGAGCTCGATCCCCCTGCCGTCGTCCACCACGGCTATCTGCAGCAGCCCGGCATTATGCCTCGCTTCGAGCCTGATGAGCCCCTCTTCGGGTTTCCCCATCGCGAGGCGCTCCTCAGGTGGTTCAAGCCCATGGTCTACAGCGTTGCGCAGAAGATGCCCCAAAGGGGCATCGAGCTGCTCGAGGATATCGCGGTCGATGCCGGTCGAGCCGCCTACGATCTCCAGTCGCACCCGCTTGCCAAGGGTACGACCGAGGTCGCGGATCGTTCTCGCATAGTGTCGCACGCCGTCCTCAAAAGGCCGCATCCGGCTCGCCAACGTTTCGTCGTACAATCTGTTGGCAAGATCGGTCGCTTTCCGATCCACTGAATCCAATTCATCGAGACGCTCCGCCAGGAACGCTTGGCTCAACCGAAGCTTCCGCTGCGCTTCAGCCAGCGCCTCCACCACCGCCGCATCGTTTGAAACCGGCGGCAGCACTGCATGAAGATTGTCGAAGGCACTTGCGAGGTCCGATTGAAGTCGCTTCAGCCGCAGCAGCCCGTCAGCGAATGGCCTGAGCCGCCGAGCTTCCATCAGCGACTCGCCAGCCAACCCGAGCAATCGGTTCAGGCTGTCTGCCGTCACCCGAACCATTCTATCAGAGCCGATGCTGTCGTGGGCTTGCGGTACCGTCCCAACGAGGAGGTTCGCTGAAGAGGTCGTCGCCAGTTGCTCCTGGGGATGATCTGGAGTTGCGAAATCAGCTGCAGAATCTTGGGGCCCGGGCTTTGCCTCGGGGAGGGACAATTCCTCGAACTTCGCGAGAAAGGTTTCGACTTCTGAGTTGGCGCTCTCGCTCGATGATCCCGATGCGATCAATTTCAAAAGGTCAGAGCCTTGCAGAAGCGCATCTATATGCTCCCGTCGCACCCTCAGATGCCCACGTTGCGCGGCGACCAGGCAGTCTTCCATCGCATTTGCAACTTTGACCGCGGGCATCAGGTCGATGATGCGGGCAGCTCCTTTCAGGGAATGCGCGGCACGCATGCATGCGTCCAAGGCATCGGCGGCGATAGGATCGCGTTCGAGTGCCAGAAGCCCAGAGGTTAGAGCCTGTGACTGCGTCTCCAGTTCGGTCTGGAAGAGGCTGAGCATCGAAACCTGGCTGAAGTCTTCATCTGTCATGCGATGCTCCGATCCAGCATCGTGAGCAGTTTTCGTGGATCGAGACAGCCTACGGCTCGTCCCTGCCATGGCAGCACGCCAACCGTAGCGGCCGACAGTGCCTTGCCAATCATGGCCGGAACGGCGAGGGTGTCGCGTTCCTGGTACCGATGTAAGCCGTGGATCTCGTCAACCGTAAAAGCAACCCGTTTGTCGCGCTCGCCTACCACGACTAGGCGGCGAAATACCTTGGTTCGCGTGCCTTGTTCCCCCTCCTTGCGCTCGTCTATCCCGAGCAATTCGGCCAGGGACAGGCAAATGAGCAATTCACCACGGACATTCGCAATACCGAGCAGTGCACTGTTCCTGCGATGTGGAACTGAATGAACGCGACGAGATTCAGCCACTTCATGAAAAATACCGACCGGAAGTGCCAGCCATTCCTCCCCCAAACGGAAGAGAACGGCCGTCTGCAGCGCGTCGCTGTCTGCCGAGTCGATCCCTGCACGACCAGCGTTATCAGGCCATTCGTCGCGATATGCCGAGGGCGCTGCACGGTCAAGGAGGCGTCGTGCAATCTTCTTGTAGGTCGGGCAATTCCTACAGTGGAGATGCTGCTCCAGTAGCGGACATGACTTGTCACCCCGTACGCCTATTTGCCGCCAGCAGTCGTCGATTTCAATCTCCTCCACCGGCTGAGCGATCCTTGTCGAAGCCGCCATCAGCTGCCGCTCCTTTTCTGGACCCGACCCAGTCGGCCGGCCAGCGCCTCGGCGCCGTTGTGGTCGCCTTGCTTGCTAAGCAGCAAGGCCAGATGGACAAGAGCTTCTCGATGATTTGGCGCGAGATAGAGCGCCTTGCGATAACTTTGCGCGGCTTCGGGTGCAGAACCATCCGCATCCTGGACGAGGCCCAGCAGGTAGAAGATTTCCGCGGAAGGACCGAACTCCTTGAGATGCGCCAGGGCGACCTCCTGTGCCTCCTTTACCCGTCCTGCATTGGCGATCCGTTCAACCGCGATGAGGCTTTCCGAGGCCTGTGCAAGCGGCTTGGCCGGAGCCTGCCCACGGCCTTCATTGCCAATTGTCGGTCGGAACGGAAGAAGAGGCTCGCTCTTGTTGACCTTCGGAGTCGGCGTCCGCACCGGGACGGCGGCCGAAACTTTCGGCGCCGTGGTCTTGACGGGCTCCGATTTCAGAAAGGCAAAGGCCAATGGCCATTCAGCGGAAATAAAGCCATGCAACCTTGGAAGAGCTGCTTCCGCCGGACCGACCAGAAGAAGTCCGTCTTTGGCCAGCAGGTCCTTCGTGCAGATCAATGCGCGATCCTGCAGCTCTCGATTGAAATAGATCAGCAAATTGCGGCAAAGCAGGATGTCATAGACCTCTTGCCCGAAAGACGCGCGAGAACCGAACAGGTTTCCTACCCTGAACCGAACCTGTTTCAGCACCCCAGCAATAGGCCGCAACCCGCCCTCGGCAGCTTCGAAATAGCGATCCTTGAATTCGAGATGGCTGCCGCGAAACGAATTGCGCCCATAGATGGCGCGTTCAGCCGTCGCGATATTGCGGCTGCTGACGTCCACGCCATCGATCTTGAACTCGTGCGCCTCAAAGCCGCCATCGAACATGGCCATGGCGACCGAATAAGCCTCTTCGCCCGTTGAACATGGCAGGCTTAGGACTCTTATCGGCTGAGCAGGCTTGTGCACGCGCGCATGCCGCGCCAGCATCGTGAACGCTTCTCGGTCGCGAAAGAACCAGGTCTCTGGGATCACCACCGCATTGATCAGCTCCTGCAGCTCCTGCGAGGAACCGGCCAAGTGTTCCCTATAGGCCTGAGGGTTGGTTATCCGGCATGCTGCCATCCGGTCTCTGACCGCCTGACGAACCACTGTCGGACCAACGCTGGCACTGTCCAGTCCAATGGTTTCCGTCAGGAGCTTTTCTATTGCGCCGGTCATTGATCACCTATTGCGGCCTGGCGGAGCAAAGCGGTACGAATCTCTTCCGAAAGCAGCGCTTCCACTTTGACCCACTGAATGATCTCGGAACCATCGGAAGCCACCGGCCCAAGATAGGGCGGGGTTCCTGGTTCAAGTCCGAACGGCGCGAAATCGGCAGGGTCTCGCTCGAGCGTATCCGTCACCCGTTCCGCGATCAGCCCCAGTAGGCGTTGCTCGCCACCATGCGCCGGATAGCGCGTCACAACGATCCGGGTGCTCAATAGGCGCTCCGATGGTCGGCCAAGCGCAAGAAGAGTAACATCGATCAGGGGGATGGGTATTCCGTTATAGCTGACCAAACCCACCACACCAGTTGGCGCACCCGGAAGAACTTTCACATCGATATAGGGCAGAACCTCTTCAATTTGGTGGACATCGATCAAGTATCGATCCGGACCCATGCTGAAGGCGAGGAATAGCATTGTCACCTCCTACTGCCGGCTCGCTAGGCTCTCAGCTTGAACCTCGAAATGCTACTTCGCATGCCGCCTGAGACTTGATTGAGCTCGTCGATCGCGAGCGTCGATTGCTGAAGGGATTCGACTGTTTGCTGAGCTGCCTCGCTTAGCTGGGTTAGCGTGTCGCTGATCTGCCCCGCGCCGGTCGCCTGCGCTTGCATGCCTTCATTGGCGACTTCGAAACGTGGCACCAGCCCCTGAACCTGCTGAATGATCTCGAAGAGTTGCCCGCCGACCTGCTGGATTTCCTGCATCCCCCGGCGGACCTGCTCGGAAAACTTGTCCATGCCCATCACTCCGGCCGCGACTGCCGACTGGATGTCCTTGACCATCTGCTCGATATCGTAGGTGGAGACAGCCGTCTGGTCCGCGAGCCTTCGGATTTCCGTCGCCACCACTGCAAAGCCCCGGCCGTATTGGCCTGCCTTCTCCGCCTCGATGGAAGCGTTGAGCGACAACAGATTCGTCTGATCGGCGACTTTGGTTATGGTCGTCACCACCTGATTGATGCTGCCGGCTTTCTCACTCAAGATCGCGAGTTTGGAATTGATCGCACCGGCCGCTTCCATGACCTGCTGCATGGTTTCTTCCATACGGGTTAGCCCCGCTTGCCCTCCGCCGGCGACGGCAGCCGTTTGCTCGGCAACTGTCGAGACCTCGTTCATCGTGCGGACGAGCTCGTTTGATGTGGCGGAGATTTCCTTGGCTGTCGCGCGGATTTCTGTCGTGGTCGCTGCGATTTCAGTCGCAGTTGCCTGTTGTTGCTTGGAGGTGGCGGCGATCTCAGTTATCGACGTGCCGACCTGTATGCTGGACCTTTGAACCTGACCAATGAGGGTTGTGAGATCGTCCGCCATTGCGTTGAAGCCGTCGGCAAGCACGCTGAATTCGTCTCGGCGCCTCAGATCGAGGCGTTCGCTGAAGTCGCCTTGCCGCATCAATTGAACCGCGTCGACCAAACGGGTGAGCGGACCTGTAATGGCGCGAAACAGCTGGTAACCCAAAAGAAGGGCTAGCCCTAGGGCTATCAACAAGCCAACGCTCAAACCGACTTCGGCCGTTCTAACAATCGAGCTGATCTGCTGCGTCGCGCTGTTTGCCTCGCCTCTGTGATCCTCAACCATGGCCTGCAGAGCGGACTGCAATTTTACAAAGATCGGCTCTATGGTGTTCTTGATGGCCGGGCTTTCATTGAGAGTTTCACCTTTCGACAAGGCAGCCCGGCTTGTGTCCAGCACAGCAGTTTCAGCCAGACGAAATTGGTTGGCGAGTTCTTTGACGACTGCATAATTCTGCTTGTCGATGTCGGAGACGATTGTTGCTTCATAGTCGTCCATCGACCGCTGCACTTGGTCGCGATTGGTCGTGATCGCGCTTTCAAGCGTGCTTCTATCCGATGGGTTGTCCTGAAGGGCGTATTCCTGAAGCAGACTATGGGCCGTCATCTGGCCCATCATGATCGCGGTGCTGTGATAGAGGTCTGGAAGGATGCCCTTCTCGACCTCAGTCGCCTCCTGCCCCGCCTGAAGAAACCATGCGTACGCGATGACGGCGATCACGGACATGACCACCAGAACGGCAGCGAAACTGACGAGGATGCGGTGGCGTATTGTCAGACTCTTCATGGATCCGATTCACCAATGGGGGCATCGTGGGCTGCGCGACAAGCGCTCGTTCCGACGTGTTCGAAAAAGGTGCGTCGAAAAGCGGTAGTCTGATGCTGAATGGTTTCTTTTCCGTTCCATGGCTAATGATGGCGAGGCGGCTCGCCAATCGGCGCCGCCAGAAGCGGTGGTCAAAGGACGACTGCCGTCCACGCAAAAGCGTCGATGAGCTACTTGAGGCCACGAGTTGAATGACTCTTTAAGCCAGCTCGATGCTCGAAAGCCGACCTCCCGCTTGCGGCCCCTATCAAGACATTCAGTGCGTCGCCGGGTAGCAGCCGCAACTGGCGTTTAGCCGGTTGTCCAATTTCTCGCACAGCAGCCAAGCTGCCACCCCCTCATTAACCATTCGTTAACCATTCCCTCGCTAGCGTTTACCTCTCAGTAAGGATTCGCCAGCCGTGACCTTTGCCGCTCCCCTCGAGGCCAAATCCATTCGCTTTCGTGCCCGCTCTTTTGTCGCTTTCACCTTGACCCCGGAAGCGCCCATGGCGGAGTGGCTGCGGGGGCTGGATCATTGGATCGGCAACTCGCCGGGCTATTTTGCCGGCCGGCCGGTGCTGCTGGATTTGAATGTGCTTAAGCCGCAGCCGAGCGAGATCGCGTCGCTTGTGGCGGAGCTTGGTACGCGCGGCATTCGCATTTATGCCATCGAGTTGGAAGGAGCTTCGCTCGGCGCCGAACTGCCGCCTTTGCTGGTCGGCGCCAAGGAGGCGACGACGGATGGGCTGCTGCCGGGCCGCAAGGGTGGGCAAGAGGGTTCCGGTAGGGAAGGCAAGGCCGAGGGCAGGGCGCCGGACCACCGCATGGACGACCGTGCGGACACAGGTGCCGCGGCCAAAGGCAAGGCTGGCGCAAGCAAGACCGATGAAAGCGAGCCGCAGGTTTCGCATTACGATTCGGGTACGCTGATGATCAAGGCGCCGATCCGTTCCGGCCAGGCGATCATGCATGCGCATGGCGATGTCATCGTGCTGGGCTCGGTCGCGTCCGGTTCGGAGATCGTCGCCGCCGGCTCGATCCATGTCTATGGCACGCTGCGCGGGCGCGCTTCGGCGGGCGCGCTCGGCAACACCGCCGCGCGCATCTTCTGCCGCCGCAACGAGGCCGAGCTTTTGTCGGTCGACGGCTGGTACATCACCGCCGAGGAGATGGAAGGCGTGTCGCGCGGCAAACCGGTGCAGGCCTTCCTCGACGGCGAGGGCCTTCGTGTCGAGACATTGAGCTAAAGCGCTGACTGAGACAAAGGCCGGCAAGCCGGCACGGGATAACAAACGATAACAACGGAGGCTTTTTTGATGGGCAAGGTAGTGGTGGTCACTTCGGGCAAGGGGGGCGTCGGCAAGACCACCTCGACGGCAGCGCTTGGAGCGGCCGTGGCCAAGACCGGCAAGAAGGTGGCGCTCGTCGATTTCGACGTCGGCCTGCGCAATCTCGACCTGATCATGGGCGCGGAACGGCGCGTGGTGTTCGACCTCGTCAATGTCATCCAGGGCACGGCCAAGCTGTCGCAGGCGCTGATCCGCGACAAGCGGGTCGACACGCTGTTCCTGCTGCCGGCCTCGCAGACGCGCGACAAGGATGCGCTGACCGAGGAAGGCGTCGGCGAGGTCATCGACAAGCTGCGCTCGGTGTTCGACTATGTGTTCTGCGACAGCCCGGCCGGCATCGAGCGCGGCGCGCAGCTCGCCATGCGCTTTGCCGACGAGGCGGTCATCGTCACCAATCCGGAAGTGTCTTCGGTGCGCGATTCCGACCGCATTATCGGCCTGCTCGACGCCCGCACCATGCGCGCCGAACAGGGCGAGCAGATCGCCAAGCACGTGCTGGTCACCCGCTATGACGCGGGGCGGGCCGCGCGGGGCGAAATGCTCTCCATCGACGACGTGCTGGAGATCCTGTCGGTGCCGTTGCTCGGCATCATCCCCGAGAGCCAGGATGTGCTCAGGGCCTCCAACCTCGGCGCGCCGGTGACGCTGTCGGAGCCGCTCAACACCGCGGCCAAGGCTTACCTCGACGCCGCAAGGCGGCTGGAAGGCGAGGACCTGCCTGTCATCGTGCCCTTCGAACGCAAGGGCTTTCTCGATCGTCTTTTGGGAAGGAGGGCGGCATGAACCTGCTCGACATCTTCAAGCGGCGCTCCAGTGCGCCGGTGGCGCGCGAGCGGCTGCAGGTGCTGCTGGCCTATGAGCGCCGCAACCGCAACCAGCCAGACCTCGTCTCCATCCTGCGCGAGGAGATCATGGCCGTCATCGCCAAGCATGTGCAGATCGACCAGGATTACCTGCAAATCTCCATGGACCGCGGCGAGACCATGTCGACGCTGGAAATCGACATCCAGATCCCCAACAAGAGCGCCGTGCCGATGGCGATCTCGGCCTAGCTTTTTCACCCTCCCCCTTGTGGGGAGGGTTGGCTCGCAGTCGCAGCGAAGCGGCGATTGCGGGACGGGGTGGGGCAGCGCGACGCTGCAAGACCTATCTGCTGCAAGGCCAGCGCCAGCACCCCCACCCGGACCTGCGGTCCGACCTCCCCACAAGGCGGAGGTGGGGAGCCAGCGCCTCACACCGCGTTAAACACAACCGTCTGCGCCAACCCGCCACCCCTGCGGTTCTCCAGCGTCACGGTTCCCCGTAGCGCTCGATGACACCCAGGCGCGCGGTTACCAGGCCCGCATTGCGCTCGCCGGGCTGGCTGTGCCCTTATCAAGGCATCCGCGCTGCCTCACGACAGGCGGGCCGGTTCACCCTATTGCCATGCTGCCGGGCAGGTTTCGCCGGGCGGCATGGGAGGATCAAGTCAATTGACATCGACGCCGGTTGCCAGTCGCGAAGCGGCGCCCTTGCCCGTCGCGGCGCTGATGGGCGCCATGGTGTCGATCCAGATCGGCGCCACCTTCGCCAAGACCTTGTTCCCGGTGATCGGCGCACAGGGCACGACGACGCTCAGACTCGTCGTCGGCGCACTGATGCTGATCGCGGTGCTGCGGCCGTGGCAAATGCGGCCTTCGCGCGCCACCTTGCCGTGGCTCATCGCCTATGGCGTGACGCTCGCAGCACTCAACCTCTTGTTCTACGCGGCACTTGCCAGGATTCCGCTCGGCGTTGCCGTGGCGCTGGAATTCTCCGGCCCGCTGCTGGTGGCGACGCTGACCTCGCGGCGCGCCAGCGATTTTGGCTGGATCGCGCTTGCGGTCGCCGGCATCGTGCTGTTGTCGCCGTTCATCCGTTCGCTGCAGCCGCTCGACCCGGTGGGGGTGGTGCTGGCACTGGCGGCCGGTGGTTTCTGGGCGCTCTATATCGTGCTTGCCCAGAAGGCCGGCGCGGAACTCGGCTCGCGCACGACCGCCTACGGCATGACGGTCGCCGCCGTTCTGGTGTTGCCCTTCGGCGTGGCCGAGGCCGGCATGGGACTGCTTTCGCCATCGATCCTGGTCAGCGCATTGCTCGTCGGCCTGTTCTCCAGCGCGCTGCCGTTCTGGCTGGAGATGGTGGCGCTGACCCGGATGCCGGCCCGCATCTACGGGACGCTGACCTGCCTGGAGCCTGGGCTGGGCGCGCTCGCCGGCTTCCTGTTCCTGCACGAAAGCCTGACGCTGCCGCAACTGGCCGGTATCGCCGCCGTCATCGTCGCGGCCGCCGGCACGGCGCTGACCTCGAAGCCGCCGGTGCCGTCGCCGGAGTAGGGGTGTCGGGCAGGCGAACGCGCGAAACGCGGTTCAGCGTTCCCTATCTGGTGCTCGTCGGCGTATGGCCAAACCGGCGGCGAAAGCAGCGATTGAAATAGGACACATCGCTGAACCCGCTTATCATAGCTATATCGCTGACCCGCATGTCGTCATTGTGTCTTTGCGAGAGCATCTTGCGGGCTCGCTGCAAGCGGAGCTCGAGGACCCTTTCGGAGAAGCTGGTGCCCGTTTCCTGAAGGAGGTCGTGGACGTAGCGTGCCGACAGGCCGAGTTCTTGTGCGACGCCTTGGGCGGAGATGCCGGGGTCGGCGAAATTGTCGGCGATCTTGGCCAGGATGGCCTGCAGGCGGGCGGCGCGCAGGCCCCGGAGGCCGGCCAGTTCGGCGCGCTGGCCTTTCGCGCCGGTCACCAGGCCGATCAAATCGACGATCGTTTCCGTCGCGTGCGTTACGAGATCGGGCGAGGCGAGGGAGCGGCCGGTTTCAAGCAGCTGGCAATAGCGCTTGAGAAGATCGAGGGCTTCGCTTTCGGCGCCTATCTTCAACGCCAGCCTGTCGTCGATCTGCGGGAAGGCCTGGGTGAGGATGGCGCGCGGGACCACTATGTTTGCCCACACATTGCTGTCGGCACCGGACATTTTTAGCGCTTCCGCTGCCGTGACAAGGACCGCTTCGCCCCGGCCGACACCGTATTCGCGGCCGGCCTGGGCCCCGGACAACAGGGTGTCGGCCTTGTTGATCAGCAGCAGGTATCCGTCATTGTCGTCGTCGGCGATGTTGCTCGCCTTCCTCGTCGCATGCTTGATCGTTCCGGACATCTGGCCAAGAACCAGTTCTCCCACGGCCGTGGCTTCGATCGAGGCCTGGAAGGGCAGGTTTTCCGATGTGCCATATTCGACCGACCATATCTCCGCGACATGGATGTCCTGCCAGAGGGAAAACCGATCTCGTTCGCTGAGATGCGATGGCAACTGAGCCGATGAAAAGACCGTCTTTTGTGACAATGGTGCAACCCGATATATATTCGCAAACTCTAATCTATTGAGCGCGATGCTTCCCATTCCAAGAATAACCAGCGACAATAGCCGCTTGGTATCAACTGAGCGAAGTCAAATCCTTAATCGAGATCGACCGCGCGTGGCGTCACCTGAAAGTATGACGCTACAAATTCCTTCGAGGCGAGATCGGAGCAAAATGGGGGGCATGTGGAGAGGCTGAGCAGCGAAGTTCTCTGTTCGATCATTGGCGATATCTATGATTGCGTCCTGGACCCCGACGGTTGGGCCGAGGTGATGATCCGGATCACCGGGGCTGTCGATGCGGCCTATACCACCATCGCGCTTGCCAGCACCGCCGGCAATCAAGGCCGCTTCGCGGCCCAATCGCCCTGGGATCCCGAGCAGATGCGCGTCCTCCAGGAGGACTATGATTTTGACACGATTCCCGGGCTGAAGGCTGCGGTCGTCGGCGACGTCGACAGTCCTGTCGCGACGCTGTCGCAGATGAGCGAAGCCGAGCTCCAGCAGACTCCGTTTTTTCAGAATTGGGCCAAACCGCAGGGACTGCGCGAAGGCTGCATCACCAAATTCGTCCACACGCCGGACCGGATCGGGCTGATGGGTTGCACCACGCGGGCCACCAGGGCCGCCATATCAGCCGAAGAGCAGCGTTTCCTGGCGTTGCTCTCGCCGCATCTGCGGCGTGCATCGCTGATCGGAGATCTGCTCGATCAGGCCCGCGTCACCGCCAATCTCTATCGGCAGGCGCTTGACCATCTGGCAGTGCCTGTTGTTTTGACCGGCGCACACGGAACGATCCTCCACGCCAATGGCGCCGCCGAACGGATGTTTTCCGCGCAAGGCCCCATTCTTTCCAGGAACGGCGTGCTCCAGGTGCAAAATCCGGCAGTGGCCCGCGCCCTGCTGGAAGCGATCGCCAGCGCGGCGAGCGCGGATTTTCTGCTTGGCTCCCGCGGCATTGGCCTGCCCGTTTCGGCCCTGGGCCAGCCGCCAGCCGTCGCCTATGTGCTGCCGTTGAGCGAAGGAACGGCTCGCGCCGCTTTTCAGCCCGCATGTGCCGCCGTCTTCGTGTCGACGACGACGTCCTCTTCCCCGCTCCCCGAGGCCGTTCTCACCACCTTGTTCGACCTTACGCCGGCGGAGGCGCGGGTCCTGCTGCGCATCGGCAGCGGATTGTCCGCCTCGAAGAGCGCAGTGTCGCTGGGCATTGGCGAGAACACGCTGAAGACGCACCTCAACCGTATCTTCGCCAAAACCGGCACGAGGCGCCAAGCCGATCTCGTCAAACTCGTCTCGGACATGGGCACGCCGCTCGCGGTTCAGGCTCAATAGGCTGAAGCCGCCGCTCGCCGCCGAACACCTCCCAATCGCTCGTGGAGCCGGGACGGGTCGCGACCAGGCTCGATGCTGACCCTGCTGAACACAGGCCGCCGATCGACTGAGGCTGAATGGCCACACCGACCGAGAAAGCGTCGCAGTGCTCTCCAGGACAATTCAGGTGCGGCCCAGCCCAAGACGTGGCCGGCCGACAATGCAACACCGGGGCGCGACAACAGCTGGATCCCCGTGAGCATTTCGCGCGGGGCCACAACCCTTGGGGCGGCAGACAAACAAATGAAAACACTTCTTCTCGCGACAGTCTTCATTCTCGGGCCTGTCGGCATGGCCTGTGCGGCTGACATCAATGAAGTTTCGCCTGTTGCCGGCTACGACTGGTCCGGCCTCTATGCCGGCGTCGACGTCGGCTACGCGGCCGGAAAATCCAATCTTTTCATCGCCGGCGGTGGTTTCGGCGGAGGCTCCGACCTCAACAGTTCGCTCGATCCGAGCGGTTTTGTCGGCGGCATCCATATCGGCGCCAATTACCAGATGGCGAACAGCTTCGTGATCGGCGCCGAGGCTGATATCGCCTACAGCAATGCCGATGGGTTGACGCCCCTGGACACCGGTGGCGGTGGCGTCTCCGCGTTGCTCAAGAGCGAACTCAAATGGTCGGGATCGGCGCGGCTGCGGGCTGGCTATGCGTTCGACCGGACATTGCCCTACATCACCGCCGGCGTGGCTGCGGCCAAATATGAAGTGACCGCGATCAGCGCCGGTCCCGGCGGTGAAATACCGTTCCACGACGAGAGCCATGTCGGCTGGACGGTTGGAGCGGGCATCGAGCACGCCTTCACCGACAGATGGATCGCGCGGGCCGAATATCGGTACTCCGATTTCGGCAGCCAGGATCTGTCAATAGCAGCCGGTCTTCCGACGGCGACGAGCGTCGATCTGCAGACGCACGATGTCCGGGTCGGCCTCAGCTACAAGTTCTGATCCGCCACGCCGGCCAGCAACCCCGCGCCGGTTTTTTCGGCGCGGGCAAACACAGCATTTCGAGGCAGCAGACAAACCATGAAAACCATTCCTCTCGCGGCGGCCGTCATCCTCGCAGCTGCTGGCATGGCGTCGGCAGCGGATGCCAATTTGCCGGTTGACTCTAGCTACAACTGGTCCGGCGCCTATCTCGGCGCACAGGCCGGATACACGTGGGGTGACGCGCGGGTCGGGCAGACCTTTGCGCCCGGCAGCTTCGACGATTATGGCTGGGGTTACGGCCCGTCCGGCGGCTTCGGTGGCCTTTATGCCGGCTACAACAAGCAGTTCGATGGCGGGCTGGTTCTCGGCGTCGATGACCCGGCCTTTGGCGGCGAGCTCAAGCTGGATTCTGTCGGCTCGCTTCGCCTGCGGGCGGGCTGAGAGCGGAGCGCGTAATCTCCTTCGAGAGAGGAAATTAGCAGCTTCACCGCCGCCACGGCGGCTCCGGCGAAAAGCGCTTGGCGATCCAGTCCGCGAAGGCGCGGGTCTTGGCGGCTTGTCCCTTGGCCGAGGGCATGACGACATAGACCGCGCCTTCGTCGGCGAGCGTCCAGTCCTCCAGCACTGGCACCAGCCGTCCATCGGCGATTTCGCGACCGACCAGCCAGTCGGTGCTCATCATCAGCCCGACACCTTGCACAGCGGCCTCGACCAGCACCTCGGCATCGTCGGTGACCAGCGGCCCGGAAACCTCGACGCGCGCGCGCCGGCCTTCGCGGTCCATCATCTCCCAGGCCGGAAAGGTCTGGAAGCCGGAGAAGCCCAGGCAGGAATGTTCGAGCAGCGCCTGCGGTGTCTCCGGCCTGCCGCTTCGGGCGAGATAGGCGGGAGCGGCGCACAGCAGCCGGCGCCGCGTCGCGATCCTGCGCGCCACCAGGCGCGAATCCTCCAGCGCGCCGAGCCGCACGGCGACGTCGAAATTCTCGGCGACCAGGTCGGCGAAGCGGTTGGAGAATTCGGCCTCGATGCGGACATCGGGAAATTCGGCGAGGAATTGCGGCAGCAGCGGGCCGATCCACATGCGCCCGAACGTGCCGGGCAGCGCCAGCCTGAGCAGGCCGCGCGGGCCGCCGCCGGCATGGGCGGAAGCCGCGGCCTCGGCCTCGTCGACCGACGTGAGGATGGCGCGCACGCGCACCAGGAATTCGGCGCCCGCTTCGGTCAGCGACACGCTGCGCGTCGTGCGATGAAGCAGCCTTACCCCCAGCCGCTCCTCCAGCGATTGCAAGCGCCGCGACAGGATGGTCGCGTCGCGGCCAACACGTGCCGCCGCCCTGGTGAAGGAGCGCGCCTCGGCGATGGCCGCGAAGGCCGCCATTTCGGCAAGGGCCGCCGGTTCGTGTGATTGCTGCATTATCCGCAATACTCAAATGTAAATGGCGAGGATTATCTAGTGATAGCGCAGCAGCTAGGGTCACTCAACCCATCAATCGTCACACAGGAGTGAAACCATGAAAGCCATCGAACTCAGCCAGGCCAGGCTGGATGCCTTCCGCGCCACGACCGTCGCCACCCCCGAACCGCAGCGCGGCGAGGTGCTGATCCGCCAGCGCGCGGCGAGCCTCAACTTCGTCGATGTCGCGGTGGCGAGCGGCAATTATCCCGGACCGACCTTTCCGCTCATCCCGGTCGCCGACGGCGCCGGCGAGATCGTCGCGCTGGGCGAGGGCGTTACGACGTTCAGCACGGGCGATCGCGTGATCGCGCATGCCAAGCCGCACTGGATCGGCGGTCCGCCTCGGCCTTACGAGATGAGGCAGATGCGCGGCATCTCGCTGCCGGGGTCGCTGTCCGAATACGTCGCGCTGCCGGCCAATGCGCTGGTGCCGGTCCCGGCGCACCTCTCCTTCGAGGCGGCATCGACGCTGCCGATCGCCGGCACCACCGCCTGGAACGCGATCCGCGCCGCCAATGTCGGGCCGGGCTCGGTCGTCGTGCTGCTTGGTACTGGCGGCGTCTCGATCTTCACGTTGCAACTGGCGAAAGCCTTCGGCGCCACCGTCATCATCACCTCCTCGTCGGACGAGAAACTGGAGCGGGCGAAGGCACTCGGCGCCGATCATCTGATCAACTACCGCGCGACTTCAGACTGGGACGACAAGGTGCTGGAGCTGACCGGCGGCCTCGGCGCGGACCTAGTCGTCGAGACCGGCGGCGCCGCCACCTTCGCCCGTGCGGTCAACGCCACCGCGCCCGGCGGCACGCTGTTCACCATTGGTTTCGTCACTGGCGCCGAGGTCACGGTCAATCTGCTGCCGATCATCATCAAGGCGCTGAAGGTGGTCGGCAACAACACCGGATCGGCATCCGACCTCCGTGACGCCGCCCGTGCCATCGGTGCAGCCGGGATCGAGCCGGTCGTCGACAAGGTGTTTTCGCCTGACGAAGCAGCCGAAGCCTACACCCACATGGCCGCCGGCGGCCTGCATTTCGGGAAATTGGTGTTTGGATTGGAGTGGTGAGGGGAGGGTGAGGCTTGCGCCTGGCCGCCCCCCTCTGGCCTGCCGGCCATCTCCCCCTCAAGGGGGGAGATTATTCGCTTCATCGTTTTCGCCAATGATCAACGCTGGAAAGAAAGTTAGCAGAGCGCCGAAGCTGCCAATCTCCCCCCTCGAGGGGGAGATGCCCGGCAGGGCAGAGGGGGGCGCCTCACACCACGCGTCGTCCAGCTAAATCAGCTTCTCCAGCGTGATCGGCAAATCCCTGATCCGTTTCCCCGTCGCGTGGAACACCGCATTGGCTATCGCCGGCGCGACGCCGACGATGGCCACTTCGCCGACGCCCTTGCCGCCAAGGGCCGAGGAATGCAGATCGGGGATGCCGACCGAGATCACCTCGATATCGGGAATGTCGGCGTTGGTCGGCACGAGGTAGTCGGCGAGATTGTCGTTGACGATGCGGCCGTGGCGGCGGTCGACGATGCCTTCTTCCAAGAGCGCCTGGCCGATCCCCATGATGATGCCACCCTTCCACTGGCTTTCGGCCAGTTTCGGATTGTAGAGCCGGCCCGAATCCAGCGCCGACACCATCCGCGAGACGCGCACCGTGCCGAAATCCTCGTCAACGCGCACTTCGACGAAATGCGCGCACCAGGAGTAGCGGGAATAGTCGCCCTCGGTGTGCGGCAGCGCCATGGCGATGGTGGTGTAGTTCTTGTAGCGGTCCTCGGCGCTCGAATTGGCCGGCATGGTGTCGCCGGTCGCCTCGATATGGTCGCGGCCAACGCTCTTGAGCAATTCGGCGACCGACACATCAGGGCCATCGCCGCGCGGCGAGCCGATGCGGCCGTTGCTCACCACCAGCGTGTTGGCCTGCAGCGCATGGAAGGGCGATCGCGGGTCGCTGATCGCCAAGCCCACCAGCTGGTCGAGCGCCGAGATGGCGGCCTTATGGACCGCACCGGTCATCACGCCGGCCAGCCGCGAGCCGCCGGTGACGCCGGCGCGGGGAAAGCGGGAATCGCCGAGTTTCACCACCACGTCGTCGGCCGGCACGCCGACGGTTTCGGCAGCCGTCTGCGCCAGGATGGTGTAGGTGCCCTGGCCCATGTCGATCGAGGAGCTTTCGACCTCGACCGAACCGTTGGCCAGGATGCGCACGATCGCCTCGCCATAAGCGCGCCGCACCGGATAGGTGCCGGCGGCGACGCCCCAGCCGATCAACTGGTTGCCGTCGCGCATCGAGCGCGGCTGCGGCGTGCGCCTTGACCAGCCGAAGCGTTCGGCGCCTGCGGCAAAAGCCTCGCGCAACTGCCTTGTCGACCAGGCTTTTTTGACGTGTGGATCCTGCTCGGCGTAGTTGCGCAGCCGGATCTCCAGCGGGTCGATGCCGACCTCGTAGGCGAGTTCGTCGATGGCGCTTTCTATGCCGAAGGCGCCAGGGTTCTCGCCCGGCGCGCGCATGGCGCCCGGCACCACGCTGTTGACCCGCACGACATTCTGTTTCGAAGAGAAATTCGGCGTCGCGTACATGATCGAGGTGACCGATCCCAGCGGCTCGACCCACATGCCGTCGATCGACGTTTCGTTGACGCCGCCATGCACGATGGACTGGATGACGCCGTCATGGCCGGCGCCGATCGTCACCGTCTGTCGCGTCGCGGCCCGGCCGCCATAGCCGGTGAAGGTCTGCGGCCGGGTCATCACCAGCCGCACCGGCCGGCCGAGCATCTTGGCGGCACTCGCGGCAATCGCACCGTGGCCGAGTGCCAGCGCCTTCGAACCGAAGCCGCCGCCAACATAGGGCGACACCAGCCGCACATTCTGGAACGGCACGCCGAACCATTCGGCATAGGTGCGGGCCATGCCGTCCAGCCACTGGCTCGGCTCCCAAACGGTGAGATGATCGCCCTCCCAGCGCGCGATCAGGCCGTGCGGTTCCATCGGCGCCTGGTATTCGCGCGGCGTGTTGTAGGCAGCGCAGATCCGCACCGGCGCCGAGGCGAAGGCTGTTTGCGCGTCGCCCCATTCCTTTGTCATGGCATCGATCGGAATGCCGTCGCCGGCCTTGCCATCGCTGAGGTCGACGATGGAAGGTGTCTCGTCATAGCTGACCTTGACGAGTGCCGCCGCGGCGACCGCCTGCTCGAAGGTTTCCGCGACGACAGCCGCGACATGCTGGCCCGAGAAGGTGATGTCGTGCGCCAGCGGACAGTAGGGTTTGTCCGGCGGCGGCGTGCCGAACCAGTCCGACGCGGTCCTGAGGCTGATGATGGTGTCCGGCGTCAGCACCTTGAGCACGCCGGGCGCTGCCTCGGCCTCCGCTGTCTCGATCGAACGCACCTTGCCGGAAGCAATCGTGCTTTCGACCAGCGCGGCATAGGCGAGGCCCTCGAGCTGCTGCTCGACGGCATATTTGGCCGCACCGGTAATCTTGGCCGGGCCGTCCACGCGCGACAGCCGGCCGCCAACGGCTTGCGCCAGCGTTCCGTCCGAGGCGTCACCATGTCTTGTGTGAATGGTCATGCCGTCTCTCCCAATTTGAGGATGGCGCGCGCGACAATGCGTGGCGCGAGCTCGATCTTGTAGTGGTTGGCGCCATGGTCGACGGCGCCTTCGACTGCGAGCCGACTGGCGGCGCGGACAACGTCCGGCTCCAGCACCTTGCCTTTCAACGCGTCTTCGACGGCCCGCGCCCGCCATGGTTTGGTCGCGACACCGCCGAGCGCGACGCGCAGATCGCGGATGGTGCGGCCGTCCGCCTCGAACTCGATGCCGACAGCGGCGCTCGCGGCGGCGAATTCATAGGATTGCCGGTCGCGGATCTTCAGGTAGGTCGAGCGGCGCGCGGCGGCGGAGCCGGGGATCTCGATGGCGGTGATCATCTCACCCGGTTCGACCGCGTGTTCCCGGTCCGGCGTGCTGCCAGGCAGCAGGAAAAAGTCGTCGACGGGGATGCGCCGATCGCCGAGATGGACCGTCGCGTCGAACGCGACCAGCGCTGTGGCGAGATCGCCGGGGTACATGGCGATGCAGGCGTCGCTTGTGCCGAGCACGGCATGTCCCCTGGTGACGCCGCCGATCGCCGAACAGCCGCTGCCTGATACACGCTTGTTGCAGGCCGGAAAATTGGCGGGATCACGGAAATAGGGGCAGCGCGTGCGCTGCATCAGATTGCCGCCAATGGTCGCCATGTTGCGGATCTGCGCCGAGGCTGCCTGCCACAGCGCTTCGGAAACGGCGGGAAAGCGGCTCTTGATGTCGGCGTGATCGGAGACATGGCTCATCCGGGCGAGCGCGCCGATGGTGGCGCCGCGCTCGTTCACTTCGATCTTGTCCAGCCCCTTGAGGTGGGTAATGTCGACCAGCATTTCCGGCTCGGCGACGCCGCATTTGGCGAGGTCGATCAGCGTGGTGCCGCCGGCCAGCAGCATGGCACCGGGCAGGGCGGCCGCCTGGCGTGCGTCGTCAGCCGAAGCGGCGCGGAGATAGGAAAACTCCCTCATGACGCGGCCTCCAGGGCTGCCTGGCGCACGGCGGCGACAATGTGCGGGTAGGCGCCGCAACGGCAGAGATTGCCGGCCATGTATTCGCGGATCTCTTCATCCGAGCCGGCATGGCCCTCGCGGATGCAGGCCACCGCCGACATGATCTGGCCTGGTGTGCAATAACCGCACTGGAAGGCATCCTGTTCGAGGAAGGCAGCTTGCACGGGATGCAGTTCGCCCTCCCGTGCAAGCCCCTCTATGGTGGTGATGGTGCGGCCCTCGGCCTGGGCTGCCAATGTGAGGCAGGCCAGCACGCGCTCGCCGTCGACATGCACGGTGCAGGCGCCGCACTGGCCGTGGTCGCAGCCTTTCTTGGTGCCGGTCAGGCCAAGGCGGTCGCGCAAGGCGTCGAGCAGCGTCACGCGCGGTTCGAGCTGCAACTCGTGGCGATGGCCGTTGATATCGAGATGGACGGGGATTTTTGTCATGGGCGTCTGGCTCCAGTTGCTTGACGCGGATGGGATTGGGATAGGGCAGGTGAGGGCCGGACGGCTTCCAGCCCTGTCGCTGCGCTGTCGTTTCTGGTGCGCGTCGTTCGGAAGGGGATCGGCTTCCGAACGACGCGCACGCTGGTCACCTCAGAGCAGGTCCTCCAGCCGGATCGGAAAGCGCCGGGCCCGCACGCCGGTCGCATGCCAGACCGCATTGGCGACGGCACCGGCCGTGCCGGTGATGCCGATTTCGCCAACGCCCTTGATGCCGAGCGCATTGACATGGGGGTCGTGCTCGTGGACCAGCAGCGCCTCGACCGACGGCACGTCGGCATTCACCGGCACATGGTATTCGGCGAGGTTGGCATTCTGGATCCGGCCCGAGCGCCTGTCGGTGACGGCTTCCTCATGCAGCGCGAAGGAAACGCCCCAGATCATGCCGCCGTAGTACTGGCTGCGCACCAGCCGCGGGTTGATGACCCGTCCGGCGGCGAATGCACCGACCAGCCGGGTGACGCGGATCTGGCCGAAATCGGGGTCGATTTTGACCTCGGCGAACACCGCGCCATGTGCGTGTTTGGCATAGGCCTCCTGCGACGCCGGATCCGCAGCACCCTTGCCATGGCCTTCGATCTCGGAGAGGCCCGCGCGAGTGAGGATCTCGGCATAGCTCTCGCTGCGGCTTTCGTCCTCGCGCCGGTACAGCCGTCCGCCGCGCGCCAGCAAACCTTCATTACCGGCGCCGAACAGAGGCGAGCGCTCGTCGCCGGTGGCAAGATCGGCAAGCCTTGCAATGACGGCGGCGCCCGCATTGTGGATCGCCATTCCGGCTGTCGCCGTGTGGCCGGAGCCGCCGGCAATGCCGGCGTTGGGAAGATCGGAGCTGCCGGCCTTGAACTCGACCCGGTCGATGTCGAGCCCCAATCCGTCGGCGGCGATCTGGGCAAAGGCGGTCCATGCGCCTTGCCCCATGTCCTGGGCGCCGGTCTCCATCAGGCCGCTGCCGTCGCTTCTCAGCACGGCGCGGGCCTCGGCCTGGAACATGATGGCGGGAAATGTGGCTGTGCCCATACCCCAGCCGACGAGGAAACCGTCCGCGTCGCGCATCCGGCGCGGTTGAAGCGGGCGACTCGCCCAGCCGAACGCCTCGGCCGCCTGTTGATAGCATTCGCGCAGCGCTTTGGAGGAGAACGGCTTGCCCGTCATCGGCTCGATTTCGGCATAGTTCTTGAGCCGGAATTCCAGCGGGTCCATGCCGCAGGCATGCGCGGCCTCGTCGATGGCGCTCTCCAGCGCGATCGAACCGGTGGCTTCGCCGGGAGCCCGCATGAACAGCGGCGTGCCGGTGTCGAGCCGCACGGCATCGTGCGAGGTGGCGATGGCCGGACTGGCATAGAGCGTATGCGAAGCGTCGGCGGCCGGTTCGAAGAAATCGTCAAACGTGCTCGATGTGGTCCTGGCGTGATGGGAGATCGCGGTCAGTTGGCCGTCGCCGTCCATGCCCATACGCAAGGTTTGGCGGGTCGGGGCGCGATGGCCGACGGGGCCGTACATCTGCTCGCGCCGCAGCACCAGCTTGACCGGACGGCCGACGAGGCGTGCCGCCAGGATGCCGAGCACCTGAGGCCCGGAAATCATGCCTTTGGAGCCGAAGCCGCCACCAAGGAAAGGGCTGCGGATATGGATATTTTGCGGCGCGATGCCGAACAGGCCGGCGATGCGGCCCTGCGCCATGGCAAGGCCCTGGCTCGGCGTGTCTATCGACAGGCGGTCGCCATCCCAGGCGGCCACGATCGCGTGCGGCTCCATGGCGTTGTGGTATTGAGCCGGTGTCTCGTAGGTCGCCTCGATCCGCGTCGTTGCCGATTTGAGGCCGGCATCGACATCGCCCTTCTGCTGCACCGCCGGGCCGCCGACGCCGACACCGCGGGGTACGAAGCTTTCAGCGCCGTCGAGACCGACGCGCGCGGGCAGCGCTTCATAGCGCGGCGACAGCAGCGCGGCTCCTTCGGTCGCTGCTTCAAGGGTTTCGGCAATCACCACGGCAATGCTCTGGTTGGGATAGCGGACCTGGTCGTTCTGCAGCAGATCGAGCCGGAACATGAAGGGATTGTCCTTGGCATCCGGATCGATGGCGAGGGCCGGGCGGTTGCGCGGGGTCATCACCTCGACCACGCCCGAATGCGCCTTGGCCGCCTCGATATCCAGCGAGACGACGCGGCCGCGCGCGATGCTGCTGACGGCCAGCACGGCATAGAGCATACCGAGCGGATGGTTGTCGGCGGCATAGCGCGCGGTGCCGGTGACTTTCAAAAATCCATCGCGGCGGGTCAGCGGCTGGCCGATGCTGGAGCCCTGCCGGGTATGGGCGGGTTGCTGGTTGAGGTTGAGTTCAAGCGTCATGGCGCGCTCCGGGGATGGAGGAAAAAGGGGAGGCAGGCAGGGCCGGCAGCCGTTCGGGCGTTCCTGCCCGTGCCGACATCAGCGCCCTGACGAGAATGCGCCGGGCAAGTTCGATCTTGAACGCATTGTCGCCGGACGGGCTGGCGTCGGCCATCGCGGCATCGGCGGCGCGAACGAAGCTCGCCTCGTCGGCATCGGCGCCGAGCAGGGCGGCTTCCGCCGAACGCGCCCGCCACGGCTTGGCCGCCACACCGCCCAGCGCCAGCCTTGCACCGCGGATCTTGCCACCATCGATGACGAGCGCCGCGGCGGCCGAGACGACGGCGAAGGCATAGGAGGTGCGTTCGCGCACTTTCAGGTAGCGCGCATTGGCGCGGAAGGAGGCGGCCTCCGCCGGCAGCCGCACGGCCACGATGAGGTCGCCGGGCTCCAGTGGATTTTCCAGCTGCGGTGTGTCGCCGGGTAGCCGGTGGAATTGCTCCAGGGTGACATGGCGCCGGCCGGCCTTGCCCTCGATCTCGACCACGGCATCGAGTGCCACCAGCGGCACGCAGAAGTCCGACGGATGCGTGGCGATGCAGGCATCGCTCCAGCCAAGCACGGCGTGCAGGCGGTTCTCACCGCCCAATGCACCGCAGCCCGTGCCGGGATCGCGCTTGTTGCAGGCACTGGCAGTGTCGTAAAAATAGCTGCAGCGCGTCCGTTGCAGCAGATTGCCGCCGACGGTGGCGGCATTGCGGAGCTGCGCCGAGGCCCCCGAAAGCAGCGCTTCGGCCACCGCGGGATAGGCGCTGGCGAACGCCGCGTCATGGGCCAAGTCGGCATTGCGGATCAGCGCGCCGATGCGCACGCCGCCATCGTCCAGCCGTTCGATGCGATTGAGCTCCGGCAGTCGAGTGATGTCGACGATGCGCTCGGGGCTGGTGATGCCGCCCTTCATCAGGTCGAGCAGATTGGTGCCGCCGGCGAGATAGGACGAACCTGGCTTGGCCGCCGCCGCGATGGCGTCGGAAATGGTGGCGGGCCTGATATAGTCGAAGTCTCTCATGCCGCGGTCCTCCGGTTGGTTCTGGCAAGTTGTTCCTGGGCTTCCAGGACGGCCTCCACGATGCCGCCATAGGCCGCGCAGCGGCAGATGTTGCCGCTCAGCCCTTCGCGGATGCGCTCGGGATCGTCGCCTGCCTGTCCTTCGGCGATCAAGCCGAGCGTGCTCATGATCTGGCCGGGCGTGCAGAACCCGCACTGGAAGCCATCATGGGCGATGAAGGCGGCCTGCACCGGATGCAGTTCTTCACCGTTCGCGACGCCTTCGATCGTCAAGACGTCGGCGCCGTCATGGCTGACCGCCAGCGCCAGGCAGGAGTTTATGCGCTTGCCGTCGACCAGCACGGTGCAGGCGCCGCACTGGCCGCGATCGCAACCCTTCTTTGTGCCGGTGAGGTCAAGCCGCTCGCGCAACAGGTCGAGCAGCGTTACGCGTGGATCGACCTCCAGTTCGTGTCGGTGTCCGTTGATGGTGAGCGTGATGGGAAGGCTGGTCATTGACCTCTGGCTCCAGTGCTTAGGTCGGGAATTGAACTGGCGCCTTGCCGGGAGGGGCAAGGTACCTCGTGGTCAGATGCTGGTGATGAAAGCAGAGATGAAGACGGTTCTCTCGCACGCAGCGGGAGATGTCGGCTTGCAGGTTGGAAAGACGTGACATACCCATTCCCCTGATTATATGATAAAGGTACTCCACTAAAACGGAGGTGCCTCCGTTTATTACGTGGGGGCTGGCCCGGCCGGGTTCAAGCCCCCATATTTGATCCGTGGAGAAAAAATTGGCCGTCGAGCCGTCAGCACTCGCCGAAACGAAGACCGCCGCGGAGGCCAAGCCGCTGCGCGCGGATGCCCAGCGCAACCGCGACCGGCTGGTCGAGACGGCGGCGACACTGTTTGCCGAGCGCGGCATCGATGCCTCGCTGGAGGAGATCGCACGCCGCGCCGGGGTCGGCATCGGCACGCTCTACCGGCATTTCCCAACGCGCGAGCACCTGGTCGAGGTGGTCTACCGGCGTGAAGCGGAGGCGCTTTGTGCCGCTGCCGGGGAGCTTGCGGCAAGATATCCGTCCGACGTCGCGCTGGAAGAATGGATGCGGCGCTTCGTCGACTACATCGCGACCAAGCGCGGCCTGGCGACCAGCCTGCGCATCCTCTTCACCACCAATTCAACATTGTTTTCCGACACGTCGGGCCGGATATCGCAGGCCTTGCGGCAACTGGTCGAGGCGGCAGTGGCCGACGGCACTATCCGCGGCGACGTCGATGCCTCCGACGTCCTGCACGCGCTGGGTGGCATCTATTCCGCACCCGATACACCGGAGTGGCGCGACCGTTCGTGGCGGCTGGTCAAACTGCTGATGGACGGCTTGCGGTTCGGGGCGGGGAAATCCGCCACAGCCTGACGGTCGAGCGATTGGCCCGGCGACCGGTAAAAGCCAAGCCGGGCTTGTCCGTCAGCCATTGCAGGACAATCCGCGCACCGCGCTTGCATCCGAGTGCGAGCGGTTGTTAAAATCCTCACATTTCAGGCGACCAACAGGCCCAATGCATGACTGCTCGCAAAGCGCAAAGGACGGCCCGGCTGATCCATCTTTTGTCGGAACGGCGGGTCATCCATCTGAGCGAAGCGGCAACGCTCCTCGGCGTCTCCGAAATGACGGTGCGGCGCGACATCGCCAACAACCAGGGGCAGATCGCCTATCTCGGCGGGCACATATTGGCCGCGGCCGAGATCGAGGCCGATATTCCCTACGAACTGGCGACCGCGGCCGACAGTCATGCGGCGGCAAAGCGCGAGGCCTGCCTGCACGCGGTGCGCAAGATACGGCCCGACGAAACGATCTTCATCGACTGCGGTACGACACTGATCCACCTGATCGACCTCATTCCCGATAATTATCAAATAACGGCAATATGTTACGCGATGAATATCGCGGAGCGCCTGAGCCGCAAACCCAATGTGACCATCATCATGCTAGGCGGTGTCTATCACCCCGCGTCGGCGTCTTTCTCGGGCACGCATGATTTCGACATTTTGAAGAGCGTCGGCATCAACGCAGCCTTCCTGTCGGCCGCCGGCGTGGATGCCAAGCGCGGCGCCACTTGCGAGCATTTCCACGAGGCGGTGGTGAAGCAGAAGGTGATGAGCCTTGCGCGCGAGAATTATCTGGTCATCGATTCGAGCAAGATCGGCAAGCTCAAGCGCGCCTTCTTCTCAGCCATGGACGGCTTCGACGCCATAGTTACCGAGCATGGCGAAGTCGGACCGGATTCATTTCAGCCTGACTCCGTTTGACATTTCCTCAAGCTGATGGAAAAGTCACAAAAAAAGTAAGATAAGTCTCAAAAGAGATATCGTCGGGGTAGGGGACGCTTCAAGGGAGGAAGTGCGGGCGTCATGATCGAACCGGGTTCGACTGCGATGATGTCCGAAATCCCCTTGCTGCGCGTCGAGGGCGTCAGGAAGCGGTTCGGCGGCGTCAATGCGCTGCGCGGCGTCAGTCTGGAAATCAGGTCCGGTGAAGTGCACGCCCTGCTCGGCGAAAACGGGGCCGGCAAATCGACGTTGATCAAAATCCTGAGCGGTGTGCATGTGCATGATGGCGGCTCGATCGAAATCGACGGCAAGCCCGTCTCGTTCGCTTCGCCCGCCCAGTCGCGCGATAC
This sequence comes from Mesorhizobium sp. LNHC221B00, assembly GCF_000502935.1. NCBI lineage: Bacteria > Pseudomonadati > Pseudomonadota > Alphaproteobacteria > Hyphomicrobiales > Phyllobacteriaceae > Mesorhizobium > Mesorhizobium sp. LNHC221B00. The sequence continues at coordinate 44,318 of NZ_AYWR01000033.1, forward strand.
CGGCGTGGCGGTCGTCTACCAGGATCTGAGCCTGGTCGAGTCGCTCTCGGTTGCCGACAATCTGCTCTTGGGGCGAGAGCCGAAGACGCGGCTTGGCTTCCTGAAGAAGCGGCAGCTGGTGGCGCAGGCCGAAGCCTTCCTCAAATCGCAGAACATCCCGCTCGACGCCCGCGCCATGGTCGGCTCGCTGCCCTTTGCCTATCGCCAGATGACCGAGATCGCCAAGGCGCTGATGGGCGATGTCCGCCTGCTCATTCTGGACGAGCCGACCTCGGCGCTGACCGACGATGAGGAGAGAATCCTGTTCGAGGCGATCCGGGCGGTGGCGGCGCGCGGTGTCGGGGTGATCTATGTCACGCATCGCCTCAATGAAGTGTTCCGGATTTCGAGCCGGGTGACGGTCTTCCGTGACGGACAGAACGCCGGAACGTTCGTCACGGCGCAAACCAATATGCGGCAATTGGTGGGGGCGATCGTCGGGCCCGATCACGCCGTCCTGAAGGCGGACGGCACGGCACCGGGGCAAGGCGTGCCCTTATCGACCGGTCCATCTCAAAAGCCGGTGCTCGAATTGACTGACGTCAGCAACGACCGGCTGGACCGCGCCGATCTCGAGCTGCGCAGTGGCGAGATCCACGGCCTCGCCGGCCTGATCGGCAGCGGACGCACCGAAATACTGCAGACCATCTTCGGACTGCGGTCCATCCAGTCGGGCGAAGCCAGGCTGGACGGTGTTTCGCTTGCTGGAACCGATCCGGCGGCGGCAATAAGGCGAGGCATCGCGCTGGTGCCGGAGGACCGGCATGTCCAGGGCCTGGTGCTCGAACATTCGATCGAGCGGAACCTCGTGCTGCCAAGGCTGCGGGAGTTCTCCCGCCTCGGTTGGCTGCAGCGCCGGTCCTCGAGCGAGCACGCCAATGCCGCGATGCGCCGGCTGGCCGTCAAGGCCCCCAACGCATCGACCGCAGTGAAGAACCTGTCCGGCGGCAATCAGCAGAAGGTCGTTTTCGGCAAATGGAACGAGCCGCGGCCGCGGGTGCTGTTGCTCGACGAGCCGACGGTCGGTGTCGATGTCGGCGCGCGCGAAGAGATTTACGGCGTCATTCGTGCCGCGGCAGGCGCCGGCAGCGGCGTTCTGCTGGTGTCTTCGGATCTCTCGGAACTGCTGCAGCTATGCGACCGCATCTCGATCGTCGTCGATGGCCACATCACCAGGACGATTGGGCGGCAGGAATTCGGCAGCGCCGAGGATCTCCATCACCTCATTCAACTTTCGCAGCCATCGGAAGAGCACGCGGCATGAGCGACACCCAACGCCCGGCAAAGGCACCAATGGCAAGGGGCGCTTCCAACCAAGCGGGCGGTCGCTCGGCGCTGCGGCATCTGCTTCAGGGCGAGCGTCCCTACATGCTTTACGTCGCCTTCGCCGTCATGCTGATCGTCTTCAGCCTGGCATCGCCCTGGTTCCTGTCGATCGACAATTTTCTCAACATCGGCCGGCAGACGACGCTGGTCTCGATCATCGCGGTGGGCATGACATTCGTCATCATCTCCCGGCAGATCGACCTGTCGGTCGCCTCGACATTGGCGCTTTCGGGCATGAGCGCGTCGCTGGCCATGGCTTTCCTGGCCAACAATTGGGTCGTCGGCGCCGTCGCGGGGCTGGGCACCGGCGCGCTGATCGGGCTGATCAACGGTGTCTTGACCACCCGCCTCGAAATCCCGTCCTTCCTGGTGACGTTGGGCACGTTGAGCGCTGCGCGCGGCCTGGCGCTGATGGTCACCAACACCAAGCCGGTCATCATCACCAACGAATACTATTTCGCGATCTTCGGCGAGGGCTCGGTACTCGGGATCCCGGCGCCGATCCTGTGGACGCTTGGCGTCACCGTGGCCGGCATCCTGCTCTTGCACTACAGCGTCTATGGGCGGCGCATCTATGCGGCGGGCGGCAATCCGACAGCCGCACTCTATTCCGGGGTCCACATCAAGCAAGTCACCACGCTGGCCTTCGTGCTGACCGGAACGCTCGCCGGACTGGCATCGCTGATTCTGTCGGCGCGCTCGCACGCGGCGCGGCCAGATGTCGTGCAAGGCATGGAGCTCGATGTCATCGCTTCGGTCATCCTTGGCGGCTGCAGCCTGTTCGGCGGCCGCGGCTTCGTGCTCGGCACGCTGCTCGGCAGCCTGATCATCGGCACCCTCAACAATGGGCTGGTGCTGCTCGGCGTCAGCTCGTCACTGCAACTCGTCATCAAGGGAGCAATCATCGTCGCCGCGGTCGCGTTCACGAGGAGGTAAGGCGCGCATCCCGCTCACCAGCAGAAAATCGCCGGCTCCAAACGGCGACAAGAACGTCAACGATCAACGGAGGAAAGTCATGAAACAACAGGCACGAATCCACTCGCTTTTCTGTACATTGGGCCTCGCCGCCAGCGCCTTCGCGCTGTCGACGTCGCTTGGCTTGGCGCAGACGCCGGAGACTTGCGTCACCGGTGTCGACATGGCCACGCTCGGCCCCAAGGGCATTGTGGGGCAGGGTCCGCACGGCGAAAAGGCAGCCTCGCCCGACGAGCTGAAATTGACCGACGACGAAGCCGCCAAGGTCAAGGCCGGCAAGTTCAAGGTCGGCATTTCCATGCAGACGGTGAACCTCGACTGGTCGCAGTTGCAGGTGCAAGGCATCAGCGAAACGCTTGCCAAATATGGCGTCACCGTCACCGGCGTGGCATCGGCCGAATATCAGGTCGACAAGCAGATCGCCGATATCGAAAACACCATCCAACAGCATCCAGACGGCATCATTTCGATCCCCGTCGATTTCACCGCGACGGCGCCGACCTACAAGAAGGTGGGCGAGGCCGGTATCAAGCTGGTGTTCATGGACAGCATTCCGGTCGGCCTCGAATCTCCGAAGGATTTTGCCTCGATGATCTCGGCCGACAGCCAGGGCAATGGCCAGATCGCAGCAACGATCCTGGCGTCCTGCATGCCCAAGGGCGGCACGATCGGGCTGGTGAATTTCGGCGTCGACTATTTCAGCACCAACGAGCGCACCAAGGGCGTCAGCGAGTGGATGAAGAAGAACCGTCCCGACATCGTCATGAAGCAGGTCGACTTCACCGATCCCTCGAAAGTATCGCAGATCGCCGGCGACTTTCTGACTGGCAATCCCGATGTGAAGGGTCTGTACGCGGTGTGGGACCAGCCGGCGCTCGACACGCTGTCATCGATGCGTGCGCAAGGCATCGACATTCCGATCACCACGGTCGATCTCGGCCTGCAGTCGGCGATCGAGATCGCCAAGGGCGGGCCGCTCAAGGCAACCGGCTCGCAGCGCCCCTATGACCAGGGCGTCGCCGAGGCGATGGCCATGATGAAGGCGCTGATCGGGCAGCCCACGCCCGCCTGGGTCGGCGTGCAGTCGCTGCCGGTGGTGCAGTCCAACGTGCTGGAATCCTACAAGACCGTCTTCCACAAGGACCCGCCGGCCGAACTGGTCGACGCCTGCAACAGCGCCAAGCCGAAATGCAACTGAGGTAGCGGCATGGGCGCGGGAGAGATCCCGCGCCCATGAGCCAGAACGGCCATTCATCACGGGCACGCGGTATGCTAGGCGTCACAACAGCTTGATTTGTCCGTTATCCACGCTTTCGAGGGCATGCGATGTATGTAGGCCGTTCCTACAAACTGATCGATTTCGCGCTGTGGTCGCGGCGTAGCGTCATCTACATGGTGGTGGTGAGCGGCATGGCCGTCGCGGCCTACCGCCTTCCCGGTATCGCTGGCTTCTCGGTGCCTTGGTCGGTGGTACTCGTGCTCGGCACCACGGTGTCGCTCGTCGCCGGCTTCAAGAATTCGCAGGTCTTCACCCGCAGCGGCGAGGCACTGCAGGCGTTCACGCAAATCACCGCCAGCAGCCGGGTATGGTCCAATTTCTGTCGCGACTTCCTCGATGCACCGACGGCGAAGCAACTCATCTACCGCCACATCGCCTGGATGACGGCGCTGCGCTTTTCCCTGCGGCGGCCGATGCCGTGGGAATCCATGGGGAAGGCGGCCAACATCGAGTATATGCGGCGCTATCGCATCCAGGAGGACAAGGGCTCCATCGCCGACGAGTTGCGCCCGCTGCTGGCCGAACAGGCCGACAAGGTGCTGAAATCGTCGCAGCCGGCGTTGGCTCTGCTCGAAATGCAATCGGTCCAGATCAACGCGCTGTTCAAGGACGCCAAGCTCCCCCCGCAGATTTACGTAGAACTGACGAAGCTGATCCGCGACCTCCACGACCAGCAGGCGCGCTGCGACCGTATCAAGAACAACCCCTATCCGCGCCAATACGCCATCGTCAGTTCCATGTTCGTCATGATCTTCTGCACGCTGCTGCCGTTCGGCGTCGTTCCGGTCTTTGCGGAGATGGGCAAGCTTGGCGGCGTGCTGAGCACGGTCGGCATCTGGCTGACGATCCCGTTCAGCACGCTGCTGGGCTGGGCCTATATGTCTCTCGACCAGGTCGGCGAGAGCAGCGCCAACCCGTTCGAGGGCAATGCCAACGACGTTCCGATCTCGCAGATCTGCCGCGACATCGAGATCGAACTGCGCGCGGGACTTGGCGAGGTTGAGCTGCCCAAGCCATTGTTGCCGGTGAATGATATCGCGACTTGAAGTGCTGGCCACCTCGCCGGCGCCATCGGAGAGCGGAACGCGGCCGTCAGCCATCGGCATCTTGCCGCACACCGCGAAATCGTCGCGCAGGTTGAGCGCGCAGGCGCGGATCCTGACCAGCACGTCATCCGGCCTTGGCCGGGGCGGATCTTCCTCGACCAGGTCGAGCCTGTCCAAGCCACCGGGCGCTCTTAGCCTGACCAAGCCGCATAGTCTTTCTCCGACGTGTGGGATATTTTGATATGCGGCGAGCCGGATCTAGCGGGCCTGCCGGCCGGAAATCACGCGCAACCAGGGCGCCAGATGGAAGGCGCTCATCAACAGATACATGGCCGGCATCCCCGTTAAAGACGGGCCGGTTAAAGACAGGCCGGTTAAAGACGGGCCGGTTAAAGACGGGCCGGTCAGCGGCGAGCTGCCCATGCACAGCATGGCCGCATCGCCGCCCTGAAGGCAGGAGAGCAGGGCCATCACGGCGAAGGTGGGTGCTGCCGCGAGGCACAGCCAGTCGGCGATGCCGAGGGGGGCGATGTGTTCGGAAGTCGCGCTGCCGATGCCAGAATGGATGTCGTTCATAGTCTTTTCCTTAGTGTCCTGGCCTGCAGGGTTTGGTTTCCTCTCCCCATTTCGTGAGGGAGAGGAAACTTTCGGCCATTCCGGCCAGACGCTACTGATCGCTCTTTTCGCGGAAGGCGGCTTCGCCGGCCGCCGACACCTCGGCCCACTTCTTGTCGGCCCCGGCTTCGTAATTGTCGTGCCAGTTCCACCAGCTGTAGAGCGGGGTCTGGGGATAGCCTTCGGGCGAATCTTCCCAGATCTCCTGGCGGCCGAGAGGGGTGGCGTCGAGATAGCTCCACACCGTGCCCAAGGCCTCGTCGCCGCGGGTGTTGATGAAATAGGTTCGGAAGACGCGGTCGCCATCATGGATGAACACGTTGTGGCCGTGCCATTCGTCGACGCCGAAATCCTTGTCGAAGCTATCGGTGATCGTATACCAGGGCATCTTCCACTCCATCCGCTGCTTCAGCCTGACGATGTCGGGCTGCGGCGCGCGCGAGATGTAGGCAAGCGTGGTGTCGCGGGCATTGAGATGGGCGAGGTGGCCGACCTGATCGGCGCCGAGCGAGCAGCCGCGGCAGGCGTGGTCGGGCCAGCCATAGACGCCAGGCTCGAAGAAGGCGCGGTAGACGATCAACTGGCGGCGGCCTTCGAACAGGTCGAGCAGGCTGGCCTTGCCATTCGGGCCCTCGAACACATAGGCCTTGTCGACTTCCAGCCAAGGCATGCGGCGACGCTCGGCGGACAGCGCGTCCTTGGCACGCATGGTGGCCTTTTCCTTGACCAACATCTTTTCGTACGCGGCATCCCATTCCTGTCTTGAAACGATCGGTGGGGTCTTCATCGTCATGTGCTTGGTCATTGGTCTTCTCCTTTGCCAGTGGCGCCGTCGCGGCGTGTTGTCGTGTGGGGATCCGGAACCAGCGTAGAACGGTGAAGCGGGGCGCTTGGAGTTACAAAAGTGGCGGGATTTGAATCGTCCGGCCCGGCGCAGCAGGGGTGGCGGGGCCGTGCGGTGTGCTCGAGATCGTCGGTTGCAGGCATTTTCAATCATCCCTATTAAGATGCTTAACATTTGTACCTGAGATGCTCAGGATGGCGATTGCCGGTGTTGGCGTCAACGGTGGCCGTGATGCCCTCAGCCATCTGGCTAGGTTTGGTCGATGCGGCTTGCTGACCGGCGGTGGTGATTTAAGTTAGGGCGGCGTGGCGTGGGGGTGGGAGTTACAAGTGTGACGGGATTTGAATGGACTCGCTGATCACCGCGGCAGGGCTGGCCCTGGCCGCCGGCGATCCGCTCGGCGCGCTGGACCGCGTCGCCTTGCGCGAGGACGCGCCGGCGCTG